>JAZOOG010000040.1:0-71010 GCA_045654945.1 Paludibacteraceae bacterium | reverse complement strand
AATACTATTGCCGTTACTCTTGCTGGTCACTTTGTAGCCGTTTACTCCGTTCTCAGTAGTCCATGTCCAAGTGCAATTAGTTCGGAGTTCTGTCATTTCAGCATCAGTAGGCATACGCCAACTGCCACCCCAATTGGCACGGGCAGCGTCATCGTTCAGTTCGAGAGTGGTTTTATTATCTACAGTTCCGTAACTGCTACTGGTATTGTACTTAGTTAAGGTACTTGATGAGCCATTGCCCCATTTATACGTACTCCAACTGTAAGTGGCTTTTGGCTCCGTCTCGCCCCAAGCGAAGTAACTACCGTAGTCTTCAGGCTTGCTTGCACCCACATTCATTGTTGCCCATTTAACGCTCAAGCCTAAATCGACGTATTCAGGTGTAGCCTGTACCTTCGTTGTGAAACTCATTTCCTCGCCATATGCAGTGCCAACATCATTCTTTGCGTAAGCACGAATATAGTACTTCGTACCTGCTTGCAAGCCAGTTATGGTATAGGTAAACTCGCCTGTTCCGCTACCACATGGGCGGATGGTGTTGTTCAGGTTGGTGATGACAGGATTTGGATTGGTGCTATACACCACACCGCGTTCCGTTACACTCGCATTGCCATCGTTCGTCACATTACCACCGACTACAGCACTCGTCTCGGTAATCTGCGTAACAACTGCCGTTGTCACAGCTGGTGCCGTTGTTTGTACGGATTCATTTTCACCTAAGACTGGGCGTACGGATTGACCGTCGTCGCGGTCGCAGCGGGACCAGAGCACGTAGCCGGAATCGAAGTGCACGTACCACGCTTGGTACGGGTACGGGCCGTCCGAGTAGAGCGCACTCGACCAGTAGTAGCCGTCGCTGCCTGCAAAGTTGAGCGAACCGACGTAGCGGTAGCCCGCTGCGGGGAGGAAGATAAAGTTTCCATTTTTACTTGTAACCTTGTAACCTTTCACTCCATTCTGCGTAATCCACGTCCAAGTACATTGCTCGCGCAACTCTGTCCACTCGGCATATGTTGGCATACGCCATGCTCCACCCCAGTTAGCCCGAGCAGCATCGTCACTGAGGTCTAACTGCGTTTTGTTATCTACGGAACCGAAACTGCTATCCGTATTGTATTTGGTCAGCGTAGATTTTGAGCCATTGCACCATTTATAAGTACTCCAGTTGTAAGTAGATTTAGTACTTGTTTCGCCCCAAGCATAGTAATTACCATAATCCTCTGCCTTGCTTGCACCCACATTCATTGTTGCCCACTTGACACTCAAGCCCAAATCAATATATTCGTGACCATTCTCATACGTTGCTCTATTTGTGGTAAAACTTTTTTCTTCACCATATAACACTTTGCCATAACCATTGATCGCATAGGCACGAACATAATATGTTGTTTCATCCAGCAAATCCACTAAGTTACACCCAAAAGAACCCAATCCAGAACCTCCTGACACTTCATTATCACTCTCAATAGTAGGATTGGGTGAAGTACTATATACCACACCACGCTCAGTAATGACTGTATTATTGCTTGTTGCTTTCACAACACCGCCTGCTACTGCATAAGTGGACCCAATGTCTGTTATGGGATGCGTTGTTACAGAAATGGTGTTACCCTTCACAAAATTGATTTCATCATCCACCTGGCAGGCAGGGAAAGTGGCGAATGATAGCAGGGCTATCAAGCATGAGAATATCTGTATGTATCTATTTTTCATAACTGCACGTATTAAAATGTCCAACCTATACCCAATTCTATCTCCATATACTTAAAACCAATGGTGTTTACACCTGCGGAGAGGGTGAAACCATGGATACTACCTATCACACCTGCATCCACACTGAAACCCGAATAGGAGTTAGGCAGATACTTCTGCCAACCGTAGTCAAAGGTCTCCAGATACCTTGTGCGCGCACCGTAACCCGCGCCCAAATACATACCAAAGTGGCTACGCTTGGATTTCTTGTCTTTCTTCGCTAAGAAGTCAAACACCAAACCTGCATCCAACAACCACTCCGAAGACTTATCGCTCTTGCAGTCAGGTAGTACGCTGTAGCTACTTATCTCACCCGTGACATCGCTCTGGAAAGTGAAGTTAGACCTGCCTTTCAAATACCAACCGACACCCTTATACATCTGTCCGAACATGAGACCTACACCCCACTCAGGGTTCTTAGCCAAGCCCACTTCCGCAAGGAAGAGGGTGTTGGTGGTGCGAGGATTGGCATTGCCTTTGTTCGCATCAGGAATAGTAGCGATATTAGTATCAGGGGATTTGGTTGCTCCCTTCTTTTTGGACAGCAAGACTGGCGACAAGGCAATCTTATCGCCTGCTTTGATCTCCAGTGTGTCGGTCCAAGGGATATGTCGAGGTTTACGAACCGATAAGATATAATTACCTGGGTTACAGCGCAAATCCTTCAGCGGTAGAGGATAGGTGACAACAGCAGCACCTTCACGCTGCACATCCACGGTCAGCGTACTGTCCTCGTGGGTGACGCTGAGTGAGCCAAACTTGCTGATGAGGTTGATCGTGGTGTCGGTATGCGCTGCGTCCACCGTCAGCGTACCCTCTTGCGTGAAATGGTCGGGCGCAGAAATGGTATACTGATATTGTCCCCCCATGATGTTGAGTTTGGCTTCGCCATTTTCCAAGATCCACTCTTGCTTCACACCATTGGCTACCACTACCACTTGGGCATTGGCAGGCGTTACATGCAAGTTAAAGGGATGAAAAGCAGGACCTTGATTCACATAAACGGTGTCGGTGGAGGATTGTTCCGACTCGGGGACAAACTGCACCGTACAATCGTATACACAATTGGAGCGCAGTTGCTGCATATTGTTCAGCACCACTTTCTCGCAGCCATCGCCACAGTCAATCAACATATACAGGCGTTTGGCCTTGACGAGAAAGACAATCTGATTGGTATAGGTGGTCACTCGACTCTCTACGCGGAACATCTGCCCGACATCCAGAGTTAATCGCTCTTTGGCTTCGCGAACGGCCTGACCGCTACCCTCCAAATGCATGCGGATAACTGCGTAGGGAAAAGTATCTATCAAATCGGGCTTCTCAAACGAGCCGAAGTCATTCTTGTACAGTACCACGGCTGAAGCAAAGGGGTTTTGCTCCAACTCCTTGATAATCTTAACCGACTGCGCTGCCGCGGGAATCAACCCGCACCATAAGCATAGCAGTATCAGTATTGCTCTCGTTTTTCTCATGTCGTAGAAATCGTTTTTGTCAATCAATCTGCAAAGGTACGCTTTTTTTTTGATATGTGCAAAAAAAAGTGCTTTTTATGCGTTTTTTTATAGTGTAGAGTGTAGGGTGTAGAGTGTAGAGTGTAGGGGAGATGCTATCTCTCATAGAGATTCCTTAGGTGGGGTATTCATGGGATATACGCGGGGTATTCGTGGGGTATTCATGGGGTATACGTATGTATCGGGTATGTGTCGGGTATGTATCGGGTATGTATCGGGAATGTATCGGAACATATAAGAAGCGAATAAGAAGCAAATAAGAAGTGAATTTGATAAAAGAGGCGCAAAGGGGAAGTTATTTGCGTATGTCGGAAAAAAGTAGTACCTTTGCGCGCTTTTTGAAAACAATACAAAAAAATAGCACTAAAAACAAGGAAGATACGTAAAAGAATATACGTAAGGAACACATTAACAACAACTATATAGAATTACGCCATGCAACTACAAGTCATCGCATATGCTCGGAACGGTTTCTCGCAGAAATTCGGTATTCCACGCCAAAGCAGAGAAGACTCACATATCGAAACACATATCGTCTTCACACCCGAATACCGCATACGAGAAGCCCTGCGCGGAATAGAAGCGTATTCGCACCTGTGGCTGCTGTGGGGGTTTCATGAGGCGATAAGGCGAGAAGGCGAGGAGGCGAAAGGCAAGGAGAGTTGGTCGCCAACCGTGCGCCCACCACGATTGGGAGGCAATAAGCGCATGGGCGTATTCGCTACACGTTCACCCTTTCGTCCGAACCCCATCGGACTGACCAGCGTGAAACTGCTGCGCGTAGAGGAAACAAACGGCAATGGACTGGTACTGGTGGTGTCAGGCGCAGACCTACTGGACGGCACACCCATCTATGACATCAAACCCTATTTAGCCTTCTCCGACAGCCACCCGCAAGCCAAAAGCGGCTTCGCGGAAGCCACACAAGACTACCACCTGGCAGTAAGCATCGATGCAGATTTGCTGCAATCAGCCCTGCGCAACCACTGCCCATGGGAAGCCATTGAGGAGATACTGAGCCAAGACCCAAGACCCGCCTACCAACACGACCCAGAGCGCATTTATCATATGGATTATGACGGTTGGGCAGTGGATTTTACGGTGAATAGCGCAACCGTTTGCATAAAAAATATCGCCAAAAAATAATACTTTTTTAACTTTTATTTGCGTATATCACAAAAAAAACGTAATTTTGCCGGCTGAATTAATAATGAATTAAAAAATAATACTAATGAAAAAGTTTTACTTCTTTTTGTTAGCAATTTTGCTATGTAGCATTTCAGTAAATGCAGAACCTTATGGTTTGCTCATCAATGGTACAACCAAGTTGGAGGCTGTTGCTCAATCGGAGACCGACCACCAAGGTCGTGCGCAGTACATGGTTGCGTGCGTGGCACTCAAACAAGGCGACAAAGTGCAACTACACGACATGGGCAGTGGCGCATCATGGATGTGCGCAATCGACCCATATGGCGAGTACCAAAAATTCACGAAGAACGCCGACCACCTCATCTGTAATGCAGCCGGTTCGTATGACTTCTATATCAAGTTGAAGTTCAACGATGATATGCTGTATATCGGTCCTGGACAGAACTGCGGTAATACCGACCCTACTCCTACCCCAGACCCTAATGCCACATACTATGTGACAGGTACAGCGGAACTCGTAGGCGCAGACAAAGCATGGAGCGAGACTGCTATCGCCATGACCAAGAATGCGGACAACAGCTTCAGCCACACCTTCAGCGAACTGGCAGCAGGCACCGTATATCGCATGAAGCTCACCAACGGCACATGGGATAAGAACTGGGGCTTCAGCGCGGTACAAAACGCACCCGCTGGTGTAGCAGGCGACACGGACGGCAATATCGTATTTGAATTGAAGACCAAAAGCCATGTAACGGTGGCCTTCAATGGTGCGAATATCACCCTGCAAGGCGACTTCACAGACGAGAGCCCAATCAAACCTGTACACGGCAGCTCAGTACCTGCGCAATGCGAGGACGTGATGTTGCAGGCCTTCTACTACGACTCATACCGCGATGGCGCACCTGGTGATGTGGTCATCAGTGGCACTACCAAATTGGGTAACACCAAGTGGGCAGCATTGCTCAATCAGTCAAAAGAGATAGGCACCTACTTCGACCTCGTATGGTTGCCACCATCGGGCAGATCGGAGGGCGGTACAGGTTATCACCAGACAGTATATAGCAACCAGAACTCCGATTGGGGCAAACAAACCGAATTGATAGAGTTCATCAGTCGTATGCACGCAGCCAACACCAAGGTGGTGGCAGACATCGTGATTAACCACGCAGGTAGCAAGTCTTCGTGGTGCGACTTCCACACACAATACTTTGGCGAGTATGGCACCTTTGAGCCTGATGCATCATGGATTTGCAATACGGACGAGGTGAATCATTCAGCCGATGCAGGCGAGTGCCGCGGCAAAGCCACTGGCACCGACGACGGCGGATACAATATGCAAGACAACTACGCATCTGCGCGCGACTGGGCTCACGCTAAACCAGAAGTGCAAGAGATGATGAAAGCCTACCTCAAATGGATGAAGGACGTGATCGGCTTTGACGGCTGGCGCTACGACTACGCACAAGGCTTCAAAGGCAAATATATCGACATGTACAACAGCGCAGCAGCCAACTACTTCTCGGTAGTAGAGTTCTGGAATGGCGATATGAACAACATCAAGAACTATCTCCAAGATGTCAATTGGAACACCTTGGCCTTTGACTTTGGCACCAAATATTCGGCTATTCAGGGTATTGCTGATGGCGACTATGGCAAATGCAAAGGTTCGGGTCTTTTGGGCGCAGGTTTGAGCAAGTATGCGGTGACCTTCGTGGACAGCCACGACACCTATTTTGGTTGCGAAGGCGGTCGCGACAACCAAGACGAGATTGGCGGTTGCGGTAAGTCCATGGAAGACTACAACAAGGATCGCGTACTGGGTGCCAACGCCTTTATCCTCTCTATGCCAGGCGTACCATGCGTGTTCTATCCTCACTGGAAGAAATACGCTGAGCCTATCGGCAAAATGATTTTGGCGCGTAAGGCAGCGGGTGTACACTCAGAATCCAGCGTGAGCGACGAGGCAGGCAACGGCTACTACAAAGCTACCATCACGGGCAAACACGGCTCTGTTCGACTATTGTTGGGTCCTAATAGTGGCTTCAACACTACCCCACAAGGCTACAATTTGGCATACAAGGGCGGCAACTTTGCGATGTACTACACGACTACTCAACCCGAGGTGCCTGTGCTGAACATGACACCTGCTACCACCTACAAGACAGCTACCTACACCGTGGAGATGAGTGCTGTAGCGCTCAGCGGTAATCCAACCATCTACTATACCACAGATGGTACCGATCCTACTACTTCTGCTACCAAGAAGACCTATAGCGCAGCTATCACCATCACAGGAACGACTACCGTAAAAGCATACGCCACCCTGAATGGCGGTTCATCGGCTGTACAAACAGTCACCTATACCTACCAAGCACCACAAGCTACGCCGCTCACCGTGAAGTTTATGCCTCCAACTACATGGCAAAAGGTATATCTCTACGCATGGGACACCAGTGGTAAAGCCGTTGTGGGCTCTTGGCCAGGCATGGAGTGGAAAACCAAAGATTCAGAGGGCTGGTTGTACCATATCTTTGATGCTAAACACAAAGAAATCAATATCATCTTCAACAATGGTGGTAGCGAGCAATCCAGCGATATTCTTCTGGATGCAGATGCTTGCTACGAGTGGCAGGGCGATGCGATGTTGAGCAACAAGTGCTCGAAAGAAGATATACCATTCCAAGTAATAGCTGACCCAGAGAGCAAGGTGTATAAGACCGCTAATCTGTCCATCACGCTGAGCACCATTGGCGAAAAAGCGACACCTACTATCTACTATACACTGGATAATACTGACCCTAAGACCTCTTCAAGCAAGCAGACCTATACCGCAGCTATCACCATCACGGGCACCAAGACCCTGAAGGCATACGCGGTGGCAGCAGGCGATGAGACAGCCGTTCTGACTCAAACATATACCTACGAGACTCCACAAGCCACACCTATCACAGTGGGCTTCCGCAAACCAGCAGAGTGGACCAATGTATATTTGTACTCATGGAACAACGATGGCGCAACACTCTATACAGGCAACTGGCCAGGCTCTAAGATGACCGAATCCACCAAGGATCAAGGCATGTACTACCATCAGTTTGACGCAAGCGTTAAGGAGGTGAACTTCATCTTCAACAACGGTGCTGCCACTGCTATCCAGACCGGCGACCTCTGGACAGACGAGGATGTATGCTACGGTTGGGAGAATGGCAAAGAAGTACTCATAGATTGCCCCAGCGGGACAACAGATATAGAGGATACACCAATGAATCAACCTATGTTGGATATCACTCAACCTATGTACAATATTTTGGGTCAAAAAGTAAATGCCACCTATCGCGGTATCATCATTCAAAACGGATATAAATACCTGCGTTAATACCATTTGGTGCGTGATAGACCTACTATCACGCGCCAACCTTTTGACATACAACAACTTTATATAATTACTAACTTTTAATTTATGTTATTATGAAAAAAATCTTTACATTTTTTGCAGCATTGGCATGCGTAATGTCAATGTTTGCAGCAACTGAAACTGTTTACTTTGTGAACGCTGACAAATGGACAGGAACTATCAATGCCTATGCATGGGAGCCACAAAATGCTAACTGGCCAGGTGTTCCTGCCACCAAAGAGGCTGAGCAACTTGCAGGTTGTGATGTATATTCATATTCTGCTGAAGCTGGCACCTATGCCAATATTATCTTCAACAATGGTTCTAAACAAACTGCTGACCTCAAGTGGACTGCTGGTAAATACTATGTTCGCGATGGCTGGTACACCAAAGAGGAAGCTGCCGTTAAACTCGGACAACCAGTTGAATATGAATCAGTTTACTTCGTTAACGTAGATGGCTGGAGCTCTGTTAAAATCTACACTTGGAGTCCAGAAGTAGGTACATGGCCAGGTATTGATATGAAAAAAGAAACTGAGACTATTGGTGGCAAAGAAGTATGGTCACATACTGAAATGAAAGGTGCATCTTTTGGTGGTGTAATCTTCAACAACGGAAGTGGCACACAAACTGCTGACCTTACTTGGAATGCTGGTAAATATTATGTAACCGATGGTTGGTACACCAAAGAAGAAGCAGAGGCTAAACTCAATGGTAGCACTCCTGTTGATCCAAAACCACAAGGTGCATATTATATCACAGGTAACGATGCATTGTTTGGAGCCAACGCATGGCAATCTAATGCTATTGCTATGACAGAGGCAGAGGGTGTTTACACCCACACTTTCACCGCTGTAGCTGCCGGTGTAGAATGCCAACTCAAAATTACCGATGGTACATGGGATCATAGCTGGGGCTTTTCTAACCTCACAACCGTACCTACTGGCGTAACTGGCAACAATGATAACAATATCATCTTCACCCTCGCTGAGGCTGGCGATGTAGTTGTTACCTTCAGCGCAGAGCAAATCACTATCACTGGCAACTTCGCTGGTTCAAGCGTTGATCCTGCACAAATCACCTACGTTTTGATGGGTGTTCAAGGCGACTGGACAACAGGTATTGAACTTACCAAGAATGAAGGTGCTGAGGCTGAAGAGTATATGCTCATTGGTCAAACAATTGCAGAAGGCGATTCAGTAAAAGTAGTACGCCTTGAGGCTGGTGTTGCTAAACACTGGTGCGGAAACGTAAAAGAGGGAGTTACTGTAACTATTACACATGATGATAAGAACGGTAACATCATCTTGGCTCCTGGTACATATGACTTCTATTATGATGTAGCAGCAGATGCTATTTGGATTGCAGAATCTGTCCAATCAGCCGTTGATAACATCGCAACAGAGGAGAAAGCTGTTAAGGTTATTCGCGATGGTCAAATGTTCATCATCCGCGACAACGTAATGTACAGCGTACTCGGACAAATGGTGAAATAATCATCCACTCATAACACAAAAAAACCGTCTAACACTCGTTAGGCGGTTTTCTTTTTTGATACTGTTATCCGTTTATCACTCAGCTTTTGGGCAATCGGTCTTTGCACATTCTGCCTTTTTAGCGCAGTCTTTCTTTGGGCAGTCAGCCTTCTTGGTGCAAGTCTCTGCATTTGGGCAAGCAGCTTTCTTCTCGCAATCAGCAGCTTTTGGACAATCAGCCTTTGGGCAGCACTCAGCCTTCTTGCAGCATGAATCTGGTTTTTGGCACTCAGCAGGACATTCTGCCTTAGGACACTCGGCTTTCTTTTCGCAGCACTCAGTAGCAGGTTTATCACAACATTTGTCTTGTTGGCAAGTAGCTTTCTTGCAGCATCCCATAGCCATTACAGCTACAGCAGCGATAAGCAAAATCTTTTTCATAATACTTAAAAAATTAAAAAATGAGGGTTAATACTTTTATTGTTTTTAATATATCTATCAAAAACTGTGCAAAAATACGATATTTTTTGCAAATACGCAAAAAAAAGTGTAACTTTGCAGCAAAATTATAAAAGAAACACGAAAATGACCCAAAACAATAATCGAAGCAACAGCAAATTTAGCATTGTAGCCATTCATTGTTTGGCTGCCGCAGCCGTTTGTGTGGTGGCAGTTGTAGCCCTGATACTTTCTCTGCGCGCCTACACCAAACATGGTGTCGAAATCACAGTTCCAGAGGTCACCGAACTCTATTTAGAGGAAGCGCGTATCATCTTAGAGTCGGAGGGACTGCATATTGAAGTCATTGACTCCACCTACTCGACCAAAGTGCCATTGGGCACCATCGTAGAGCAGACCCCATTAGCGGGTTCGAAAGTCAAACATGGTCGCACCGTATACGTCATTCAGAATGCACAAATGCGCCGCCCCGTGGTATTACCCGAGTTGCGCGATATGAGTCTGCGTCAGGCGCAAACCACCCTTGCCACCTTAGGCCTGAAGGTGGATAGCATAGTCTACGAGCCATCTGCCTATCGCGATATTATACTGGATATCCGCATGGGCGACAGCGTGATGAACGCTGGCACACGTCTGGAAGAGGGTAGCAAGGTGCTTCTGATAGTGGGTAGAGGTCAAGGCTCCGCCGAAGTCACCATACCAAGTGTGATCGGCAAACCATTAGACGAAGCGCGTTCATGGCTGATGGCACACGCGCTGACGGTGGGCATCGTGGAGTATGACATACCACCAACCGAAGAGACACAAGCACAATACATCGTCTATTCGCAATCGCCCGAAAGTGGCACAATTATTGTGGAAGGTAGTAGTGTGAATCTGAAATTGTCATTGGACATCGAGAAAACCGTTACCGCTGACAATGAACAAAACGAAGAGGACTTCTTCTAATTTACAATTGGACTATTTACCATGTACAATTTAGATACTGAGTTGGACATAGAACAGCAACAGGTGTGGGAACGCTGGCGCACAGAGGTGGACAAAGGACAGACACCGCAGCGCATCGATAAGTACTTGGCAGAACATATGACAGGTACTTCGCGCAACCGTATCCAGAACGCAGCCGACGCAGGCAACATCTGGGTCAATGGCAAACCCGTCAGCAGCAACTACAAGGTCAAGCCCTTTGATATTATACAAGTGCTGCTCGACCATGAGCCACATGACTACACCATTCACCCAGAAGAAATACCGCTGAATGTGGTATATGAGGACGATGATGTGTTAGTGATCAACAAACCTGCAGGTATGGTCGTCCACCCTGGACATGGCAACTACGAGCACACCCTGCTCAACGCTTTAGCATGGTACTTCCGCGACAAGTTGGACATCAATGACCCTAATATAGGTCTCGTACACCGCATCGACAAGGACACCAGCGGACTACTGCTCATCGCCAAGACACCCGAAGCCAAAACACACCTCGGCAAACAGTTCTTTGACCACACCACCGAGCGCACCTATAACGCCCTCGTATGGGGTACCTTCACCGAAGATTGCGGAACGATAGAAGGCGCACTGGCACGCGACAACCGCGACCGCACCATCTACCGCGTGTGGGATCTGGAGGAGAACCCCAACGCCAAAGAGGCCATCACCCACTGGCGCGTATTGGAGCGTTTCCCCTATGTCACGCTGGTGGAATGTCGACTGGAGACAGGGCGCACACACCAGATACGCGTACACATGAAGACCATCGGACATCCGCTCTTTGCTGATGAGAAATATGGCGGTATGGAGGTGCTGAAAGGACTGCCTACGCAGAAATACAAACAATATATCCACAACTGCTTTGCCCTCTGTCCGCGACAAGTCTTGCACGCCAAGACACTGGGCTTTACCCACCCCCGTACGGGAGAAAGAATGCACTTTGATAGCCCCTGGGCTGAAGATATGTTAAACCTAATAAACAAGTGGAGGTCCTATGAACCGAATACTTTGGGCAGATGATGAAATTCATTTGCTGAAACCTTACATTATTTATCTACAAGAAAAAGGGTACCACGTGACCCCAGTCAATAACGGACAAGATGCCATCGATGCATGTCAAGAAGAGCATTTTGATATTGTCTTCCTGGACGAGAACATGCCTGGACTATCAGGATTGGAGGCATTGCAAGAGATCAAGACCATGCACCCCACCCTGCCTGTGGTGATGATTACCAAGTCAGAGGAAGAACAAATCATGGAACAAGCCATCGGTCAAAAGATAGCCGACTACCTCATCAAGCCCGTCAATCCCAGTCAGATACTGCTCTGCCTCAAGAAGCATATCCACCAACGCGAGATCGTGGAGGAGCACACCAATACGACCTACCGCCAAGAGTTCTCGGACATCACCTATATGATTGACACCGCCAACACTATTGAAGAATGGATGGCGATTGAGCGCACGCTGACACGCTGGGAATTGGAGTTGGAGAATGTAGACTCATCCATGCACGAGATGCTACGCATGCAACGCGAGCAAGCGAACAAAACTTTTGCAAAATATATTGCCAAGAACTATGAGAACTGGTGGGCCAATCCCGCTACACGCCCAACCCTGTCGCAAGACGTCATGAAGAAGTATGTCTTCCCGCTGGTAGACAACGGCGAGAAAGTGTTCTTCGTGGTGATTGACAACTTCCGATACGACCAATGGAAAACCATACAACCGCTTTTGTCTGAGTGGTTTACGGTGAAAGAGGAGCAGATGTACACCTCTATCCTTCCTACCGCCACACAATACGCACGCAATGCCATCTTCTCGGGTCTCAGCCCCTTGCAGATACAGGACATGTATCCCAACCTATGGATAGATGAGGACGAAGAGGAGAGCAAAAACAACAACGAGAAAGACCTCCTCCAGACCCAACTCGACCGCTTCCGCAAACGCTATGGCTATAGCTATTTCAAGGTAAACGAGAGCGACTTCTGCGAGAAGATTACCAAACAGTTCAAGGGCTTGCAGACACCACTCAATGTGGTAGTACTCAACTTCATCGACATGCTATCTCACTCGCGCACAGAGAGTAAGATGATGCGCGAACTGGCCAACGACGAGGCCGCATACCGCAGTCTCACACTCAGTTGGCTGCGCCACTCGCCTACAGCGGAGATGTTCCGCCGTATCGCCTCATTAGGCTACAAAGTGATACTCACCACCGACCACGGCACCACACGCGTGGACAATGCCGTGCAAATCATCGGCGACAAGAATACCAACACCAACCTGCGCTACAAAGTGGGCAAAGCACTCAACTGCCAGTCCAAGAACTGCTTTGAGATCACGCGACCCAAACAAGTCGGACTGCCTTGCCCTAATGTCAGCAGCAGCTATGTGTTCTGTTCGGGCAGCGACTTCTTTGCCTACCCCAACAACTTCAACCACTACGCACAGTTCTACCGCAACACCTTCCAGCATGGTGGCATAACCATGGAAGAGATGCTCGTACCGATCGTCACACTCGAACCTAAATGAGCAATCTTTGGCGACTAATAAAAATAGTGATACTACTCCTTCTGATTGGGGTAGTATCACTTTTTGTGTCTCACCAATGGAAAAAACCGCAACAACAGTTCTCCCATACGCTCAAAGTGCTGACCTACAATACCCATGCACTCTGCATGGGCAACAAGCAGCAAGCCCAACAGATGCTCGCCTATCTCAACGAGCAGGAAGCCGATATCCTCTGCCTGCAAGAGGTCAGCGTGTATAAAAATGAGAAACGCATGACCCTTACCCAGTTGCGCCAAGCCATGAGCCAATACCCCTATACCTACTACGATTTCAAGCGATACAACAGCCGTCGGCAGTTTGGCAACGTAGTCTTCTCGCGCTACCCACTTATTCACAAGCAGACTATCCCCTACGAGTCAAAAAACAACATCAGCAGCCAGTGCGATGTTGTCGTCAAGGAGGACACCATCCGCCTCATTGTGAATCACTTGGAGAGTTTTCGTCTCATGAAAGAGGACTTTCAGTTGGACTCCCTCACGGTCAACAACCTCAAGCAGAGCAGCCTCAGTCAGAAGCTGCATGACGCCAGCCAACTACGCCAAGAGCAGGCCAAGGCGGTGAAGAAGGCTATCAAGCAATCGCCTCACCCTGTGGTGGCAGTGGGCGATTTCAACTCCATTCCGCTGTCCTATGTCTATGGTAAGCTTCGCTGGGGCATGCGCGACTGCTTCTTGGAGGGCAGTTTCGGTAGATTGGGTAATACGTATAAGAAAGGTCCTTTGGGTATTCGCATTGATTATATCCTCTGCTCGCGCAACATGACTCCTATAACCTGCGAAGTGGACAGAGTCACCTACTCCGACCATTTCCCTGTATGCGCTACGATTGGGTGGTAACTTATATTATTGTTTTCATCTCGTCCTCATTTCCACTACCCATTACCTATATAATCTTCGGAAATCTACTATTTTTTACCACATTTCCGAAGAAAATAAGCTGTTTTTAACACATAATCTTCGGAAATCTATGTTTTTTTACAACATTTCCGAAGAAAATATTGTACATCTCAAAAAAATATACTATCTTTGCACCCAAAATCCTAATATATACTATCATGCTGATTGGAAGAAAAGAGGAATCAATGCGTTTACGATCCCTACTAACATCTGATAAATCAGAGTTTGTAGCTGTTTATGGTCGTCGAAGAATAGGTAAAACTTATCTTATTCGCGAAAGTTATAACTACCGTTTTACATTTCAGCACACTGGGCTATATGGTGCTTCCACTGCAGACCAATTAAAAGAGTTCTACGGCTCTCTACGCTCGTATGGATTAGTATCTACTGTGCGTCCTAAAACATGGTATGAGGCATTTGGGCTACTACAAGAATTGCTAAACAATTCTGGAGATGATAAAAAGGTGGTTTTTATCGATGAATTACCGTGGATGGATAATGCAAAAAGCAACTTTATTAGTGCATTAGAGCATTTTTGGAATGCTTGGGCTTCTGCAAGGAAAGACATTATCCTCATTGTCTGTGGCAGTGCTACATCATGGATAATGGATAAAATTATTCTTAATTATGGTGGACTACACAATCGTCTAACAGCTCGTATGTTACTCCAACCGTTCTCTTTGAAAGAATGTGAACTCTTTGCCAATGCACAAGGATTAATTATGAGCAGAAAAGAGTTAATGGAAGCTTATATGATAATGGGAGGTATTCCTTATTATTGGACATTTTTGCAGAAAGGACTATCATTAGCCCAAAATATAGATCGTTTATTTTTTCAATCTTCAGGAGAATTGTATTTAGAGTTCCAAGCACTTTATGCATCTTTGTTTAAAAATGCAACTTTGCACATTGCTATAGTGGAGGCACTGGGAAAGCATAGGGGAGGTTTAAATCGTCAGGATATTTTAGAAACAGCAAATATCAAAGATAGCGGTGTTTTTGGCAAAGCTTTAAACGAATTGGAATATTGCGGATTTGTACGAAAATATTATGCGGTTAACAAGAAACGAAAGCAAGCCATTTATCAGTTGATTGATAACTATACTCTTTTCTACTATCAATACATACTTGCGAATTCAAATAATGACCAACATTTCTGGTCATCCTCAATAGCAAGTACACGCCATAACGCGTGGGCTGGAATTGCATTCGAGAGAGTTTGTATGCAACACATCGAACAGATTAAAGCAGCATTGGGTATTAGTGGAGTACTAACCAATGTGTATTCTTGGCAAGCAAAGCCAACAGATGAATTGCCTGGAGCACAGATAGATTTACTTATTGATCGTCAAGATGGTGTTATCAATTTATGCGAAGCCAAGTTCTCTTCAACACCATATGTTATGACTAACGAAGAAGAACAAGCCTTAGTTCGCCGACAAACAGTTTTTGCACATCATACAAAAATTACCAAAACTGTTCATCCTATATTATTAACAACCTTTCCTCCTGTAGAAAATATTTATTTGCGTGCGGTACAAAAGGTTATCACCATGGAACAACTATTCTTGTAGTCTGTGCCACGATTGGGTGGTGAAAAATGCTTGCCCAGTTAATCGTTGCGACGCCAATCCCTTCTGGTAAAATGCGCGATACTTTACCAAATCTACCATTTTTTACCCACATTTGGTGAACTATCACGCGTTTTTTCGCAAAAATCGCATTATTCTTCACCAAATCTACTATTTTTCTTGCACATTTGGTAAATTATCCGTACCCCTTAATTTCCCCGCACGCACCACACAATAACCGCACAATAACCATACAATAACCACACAATTCGAGGCGGTCATAGAGCCCCGATTCCTCCCATTTATCGGGTGGATAAGCGGTGGATAAGCGGTGGATACTTGCCGAAGGGCAATTGAAACTGCCATAGACAAAAAGGGAGTATGTCGAAATAACATACTCCCTAAAATCTACCTTAATATGATTATAGATTTTATTTTGCTAATGCTTGATTGGCAATCGCCTTGGCTTCTTTTATAGCTGCAATGACATTTGGAAGTACTTTGATAGGCAATATAGCAGAATCTTGAGAATATTTGCTTGTCAGTATTCCATAATCATCTATAACATACCACTTTTTACTAAACCTTACGGCGTGTCCTGATAGCCCGACAAAACCTTCTGTTGTAAAATATACATCAATACCACTTGGTGTTGTGTAAGAAATAGAATAATTATCCTGTTTCAATGAATTATTGGATTCGTTTAAAATAGTTTCTAACGCTAGCAACAAATCATCAACTTCTTCAAAATCTAGATATCCTAGTTGTGGACGAGGACCATTAAAAGCAGCTCCATAAAATAAAAAAGCCATAAGTTGTTCACCACTTTTTAAATCTGTAAATAATTGTGTGTATACTGCAAGCCCCAAATCGCGATGATAAAGAGTTTCCTCTTTGATAAAACTATTTTTTTGTTTAAACTGTTCTGCTTTGGTTTGTTGCGTTGTAGCCTCTACTTCAGAACTTTGTGCTTGTACGGTAGCAAATGCGAAAACGCATGCTACGATTAATAGAAATGTTTTTTTCATTGTTGTAAGTTTTAAAAGTTAATATTTTGGTAGATTTAATAAATCAATATCATAGCCACATAAGGAGCAAATTCCTTTATGAGTTCTGTAAACTCACTCTGTTTTGGAGATTTGTCCGTTATATCCTTAATATCAATGGGTGCAGCATCCATCAATTGATATAAGTAACTACTCTTTATCGCATAGCCCACATTATCTGCACCAATAATCCCTGCTGAAGTTATTCCGACCAAATTACCCTCTTTGTCAAACATCGGTCCGCCACTATTTCCTGGTTGTATTGGAGCGGAAATTTGATAGGCAGAGATTTGTCCCTCATATCCTGTTTTGGAACTAATGATTCCGTCTGTTACTTTGATTTCTGCTCCCATAGTTTGAGCCATTGGGTAACCCATCGTAAAGATAGAAGAACCTACATCAATTGTTCTTTGATATATATTATAAGGGAGAGTTGATATATGTTGAAACTCCTTGTCATCAATCATCAAAAGTGCGAGGTCATTTATCTTATCAACACACAAAACTTTAGTAGAGTACGTCTTTATATCTGAAGCCGTTTGGATTTGTACCCTTATCTCGTTCGATCCATCCACTACATGATTATTGGTTGCAATAATATTTTTGCCAATAAAGAAGCCGCTTCCATTTCCTTTGAGTTCTTTTGGCTGTTTTTCTTCTTTCTTCTTCTCTTGTTCTATCATAGAAAAATCAATATCATTTTCTGGATAAAGCTTCATAAAGATTGTTTCTACATAATTTTTGGTATCGTATAACGTAATCTTCTTATCGTGATACTCTAAGTAAAAATCTGCTTTGGATTGCATTTTGTTATCTAAGTACCAAGAATTCACTTTGTATAGACCAGCAGTTGTGGTGGCCGTAAATGTGCCCTTTAATTCACCTTCTTTCCACACTTCTTTGTTTGAACCTTTCAAGTAAATTACTTTGTATGTTTCTTTTTCCTTAACTATTGCTAATCGGTGGCGATTACTTCCCCAATATTGCGGATTAGATGTACTGATGAAATTGTAAATACCTTCAATAGGAGCAGCAGGCGAATTATCCCAGAGATTTCGCAATTTTTCTTCTGTATAAGAAGTTTGTGGAGTGGTATTTTTATTTTGTGGAACTTCTAATGTATTTACGACAAATGAGGGACATTGATAGTTACGACTTTTAAAATCCGAAATACCAGTACCACCATGAAAATGCCATTTAATGGTACTAATGCCAGCAGGTACACGAGGAAAATAGAAAGTGGCATGTGCTACTTTTCCCTTATTCTTATTCATAAAATAATTCCAATAAGTGACTTTATAGTATCTATTCCATGGTTTATAATAGCCTTCATATTCAGAAGACACTAATTTATATTTTCCAAATGAGCCAGAGATATAGATAGATGCATTGTCGTCTAATTCATGAGCATCAAAGCAACCAGGCTTATTACTTAAGATCGTAATGTCACAGAAAATTGCGGTATAATCATCGTTAGATGCTACACCCGTAATGTTCCATCTTTGGTCTTTGTTCTCAAAAACCATTTGTGCATTTGCATAACATACGTACAATAAGCACATTGTAAAAAATAATACTCTTTTCATATCTTTGTTTGTTTTATCAATATACATATACACAAAAAGCGCAGACCTCCGTTGATTATTCACCAATAGAGGTCTTCGCATTACCCACAGAGTCAAATAAACAACAGGAAACCTACGCTGGTATGAAAACACACTACACCAATGAGCGATGTAGTATGGATATAATCATACCCATAGGCATCTATTGATTACTTTGATTTTGACTCTGTTTGAAAGTTGCGAAGTTTCTATTGGTCAAACACAAAGCGTCAATAAACGCTATTCAATATGTCAGAAACCTACCCAAAGAAAGAACCATCGCGAAACGCTTTTCGCAGGACATATCTCCCTCCAGCGTAGATTCGACTGCAAAGGTAGTGAATTATTTTGAATTGAGCAAGAAAAGTTACTTTTTTTGTGGTTTTTAAGGTTGGCTCAGGCTTAATCAAGTTTCAGTCAACCTCCAGTGAAGTGAAAGGAATTGTGCGCTTATTGTGCGTGTATTGTCCGTCTATTGTGCGTGAATAGTGCGTATATTGTGCGTAAGATACAAGAGAAATGCAAACACATATTGCTCGATTTGCTAAAGAAGCAAATGAAAAAAATCGCCATTCATGCATAGAAAACACGAATGGCGATTAAGATTATAACAGTTCGTAGAACAACTACAATGGCTCGTGGTAGTGATAGTCGCGGTAGTTGGTGTCTTTATCGCGATGGATGCGCGGATGGCGAGGAGGGAACATATCCTCCCACTTGTCCCTAATCCAACGCTTCACATTCTCCCACCAACGGCGGAGCGTGCCATCGTTCCATGGCGTAGAATCAAAACCATCATACCCGCGATGACGCCACCACAGTATAAGCAGCCAACCAAAAATCATACCGCCCAAGTGCGCGAAGTGCGCCACATTGTCGCCTGCCGAAGGTGCCAAACCCGTAAACAACTCTATCAACGCATATATGATTACTAAGGTACGCGCGCGTATAGGAATCGGAATAAACATAATGAACATACGCACATCGGGGAACAGCCAGCCAAACGCCAACAAGATACCAAACACCGCACCACTGGCACCAATAGTCACCACACGGTTAGCCAATTTGGCAGCCATCATTGGGTCAATGGTACTCAACACTGGTTGCAGTTGCAATGCCCAAACAGCCTCTTGCACAATCGCAGCGCCCAAGCCCGTCACCAGATAGTAGATCAAAAAACGCTTGCCGCCCCAACGGTCCTCTAAGGCAGGAGCAAACATCAGTACCGCGAACATATTGAAGAAGATATGCGAGAAATTCGCATGCATAAACATATACGTCAGCGGTTGCCAAAGACGGAAGTCCGAAGCGGTCAAGTAGTGCAAGCCAAACACATGGCTAAAATCAATGCCATAACGCTGAAAAACAACATCCGCCAGATAGCAGATGAGGTTTATCAACAACAGATTTTTTGTAATCGGTGGTAAATTTCTAAACATTGCTTATTGATTGATTAATTCGGTGCAAAAGTACTAAAAAAACATGAAAATCCAAACAAAAACTATGCTACGAAGCAGAAAAATGCAAAAAATGGCAGAAAAATGACATTTTTTCAGTCAAAATGTTTGTAGAATTAGAAAAATGTTGTAACTTTGCATGCAATTCGTTGGAAAGTCCAATGTAGATATACTTAATGTTTAATTATTTAATCTTATTTTCGTATGAATAAAGCAGAATTGGTAGCTGCTATTGCAGCTGAGGCTGGTTTGACAAAAGTACAAGCACAAGGCGCTCTTGAGGCAACTGTTAAGGCTATTTCTGAGGCTCTTCAAAAAGGTGAGAGCGTACAATTGGTAGGTTTCGGTACTTTCTCTGTAGTAGAGAAAGCTGCTCGCCAAGGTGTTAACCCTGCTACTGGTGCTAAGATTGAGATTGCTGCTAAGAAAGTAGCTAAGTTCAAAGCAGGTAAAGGTTTGGCTCTCTAATCCAATCATGTAGATAGTACGAGTTGCTCTTTAGGGGCAACTCGTTTTGTGTCAAAAAACACAACACTACATCACCCAACACAACCCTATACAATCCTACACAACACTAAACAACCCTACACAACACTAAACAACTCTACACTATGCTTAACATCATTCTTTGTGGTGCCCCAGGAAGTGGCAAAGGCACACAATCTGACATCATCGTAGAAAAATACGGTTTGCAACACCTCTCTACAGGCGATGCACTTCGCGCAGAGATCAAGTCGGGTAGCGAACTCGGCAAAGAGATTGGCGAACTGATTGCAGGTGGTAACCTTGTACCTGATCACAAAATGATTCACCTCATTGCACGCTATCTCGACAACCTGCCTGCTGACTGCAGGGGCGTTATCTTCGACGGCTTCCCACGCACCGTGGCACAAGCAGAGGCACTGGAACTCCTGCTCGAGCGTCGCCAAATGAAGGCTGTGCTGCTTGACCTCTTTGTGGAAGAAGATGAGGTAATCAAACGTCTCCTCAACCGTGGCAAAACCAGCGGTCGTGCAGATGACAACTACGAGACCATCAAGAAGCGTCTCCAAGTTTATCAGACAGAGACCAAACCTGTCTGCACCTACTACCTCCATCGCCATAACTACTTTGCTATCAACGGCAACTACTCCATGGAGGACACCTTCAGCCAAATCGACAATATCCTCAACATCATACAAAAATAAATTTGTAAATTGTAAATAGTCCAATCGTAAATCTCTATGGCTTCTTCCTCGTTTATCGATTATGTAAAGATCTACTGCCGCTCGGGTAAGGGCGGCGCAGGTAGCATGCACTTCCACCGTGCAAAGTACGTGCCTAAAGGCGGACCCGATGGAGGTGACGGTGGACGAGGCGGACATATCATCCTCCGTGGCAATCGCAACCTGTGGACACTACTCCACCTGAAGTATCAGAAGCACATCTTTGCTACCGATGGCGGTAGTGGTGGTGCATCACGCTCGTTCGGAAAAGACGGCGTGGACAAAATCATCGAAGTACCCTGTGGCACAGTCGTTTACAACGGCGATACGGGCGAATGGATGTGCGAAGTCAAGGAGCATAATCAGGAGATTATCCTTTTCCGTGGTGGTAAAGGCGGATTGGGCAACTGGCACTTCCGCACCGCTACCAATCAAGCTCCTCGCTATGCACAACCTGGCGAGCCATGCATGGAAGCCAACGTCATTCTCCAGCTCAAGGTGCTCGCCGATGTCGGTTTGGTGGGTTTCCCTAACGCGGGTAAATCCACCCTACTCTCCGTGGTCAGCGCAGCCAAACCAGAGATTGCAGACTATCCGTTCACTACATTGACACCGCAACTCGGTATCGTTTCCTATCGTGACAACCAGTCCTTCTGCATGGCGGACATACCTGGTATCATCGAGGGCGCAGCCGAAGGACGCGGACTCGGACTACGCTTCTTGCGCCATATCGAGCGCAACGCCGTACTGCTCTTCATGGTGCCTGTCATCACAGAGGACATCAAGAAGGAATACGAGATCCTGCTCGCCGAGTTGGAGAAATACAACCCTCAACTGCTGACCAAAGCGCGCATCTTGGCTATCTCCAAGTGCGACATCGCTGACCCCGAGATTGACCTTGACAAACTGACTAAGGACTTGTCAGAGGAACTGGAAATACCAGTCATCACTTTCTCCTCCGCCAGCGGTATGGGTATCACCGAACTCAAAGACATGCTTTGGGAGGAACTCAACAAAGAGCAGAACCAAGTCATCGAAATATCACACGCACCTATCGAGGTGAATGTGATTGAGCGTGATGAAGACGACGACACGGACGAAGATGATGAGCCACACACCATCTACCTCAATGAGGTGGAAGAGGAGTGGGATCTCGACAAATACCGTGGCATAGGTTGGGATACCCAAGATGAATAATTTTCACGTTCAGAATGGTTCAAAATAGTTCAGCGCTTCGCGTTCAACATTGAACCACTTTGAACAATATTAACCACTTTGAACAATCGTCTTACATACGACCGCTTTATTGCTTGGCGTGAGCAGCATATCCCACAGAAGAACCTCGTCCTCATTCTGAGTTTCTTTGTGGGAGCCTTGGCGTCTTGTGCAGCACAGTTGCTCAAGTTCATGATTCATACCATTCACCATTTCGCTGAGAATCAACTGATTGCACAAAACCATTGGTTGTATCTCATCACACCAATGATAGGTATCACACTGGCGGGATTGTTTGTGAAATATGTGGTGAAAGACGACATATCGCATGGTATTACCAAGATTCTGTACGCCATCTCACAACGCAAATCTATCATCAAGGTTCACAATATGTGGTCCTCCTTGGTGGGTTCGGCACTGACTATCGGTTTTGGTGGTTCGGTCGGAGCCGAGGCACCTATCGTACTCACAGGTTCGGCTATCGGTAGCAACCTCGCCAAACTCTTCCGCCTCGACCAAAAGACCATGATGCTCATGATTGGTTGTGGTGCCGCAGGCGCAGTAGGTGGTATTTTCCAAGCCCCTATCGCAGGTCTGGTCTTCACACTCGAAGTACTGATGATGGACCTGACGATGACCTCCGTCGCTCCATTGCTTATTTCCTCGGTCACTGCTACTGCTATCTCCTTCATCGCCAACGGACAAGAGGCCATGTTCCCGCTGGTGAATAGCGAACCATTCTTCGTGGAGCGTTTGCCTTGGTACCTCATTTTAGGCGTAATGTGCGGATTGGTATCGCTCTATTTTACCCGAGGCATGAACCGCCTGGAGCAACTGTTCAAACGCCATGTACAAAACACTTGGGTCAAGTTCCTCGTAGGTGGAGCTACCTTGGGTCTGTTGCTCTTCCTCTTCCCCCCACTCTATGGCGAGGGCTATGATGTCATCAAGCAACTCATCAATGGCGACTCCGTCTCAGCTATCGCCAATAGTCCGTTTGAAACACTTGGCACAAGCAGCTGGGTATTAGTAGGTTACTTCATTGCCATTCTACTATTCAAGATTTTTGCTTCGGTAGCCACCAACGGTGGTGGTGGCGTGGGCGGAATCTTCGCACCTTCGCTTTTCATGGGAGCCATCATCGGATTTATCTGCGCCCGACTGATGAACATGCTCGGCATTGGCGTACCCGAAGCCAATTTTGCATTGGCAGGCATGTCTGGACTCATGGCTGGTGTCATGCACGCCCCACTGACAGGTATCTTCCTTATTGCCGAACTCACAGGTGGCTACCACCTCTTCATGCCACTCATGGCGGTGGCAGTTGTCTCCTACCTGACGATTAAGATCTTCGAACCTCATAGTCTTTACGCCATGCGTTTGGCACAAAAAGGCGAACTGCTTACCCACAACAAAGACCGCTCTGTCCTTACCCTCATGAAGATGGAGAATGTCCTCGAGACGGACCTGCGCACCCTCAACCCCGACATGACTTTGGGCGAACTCGTTAAGGTCATCGCACAGAGCAACCGCAACATCTTCCCCGTGGTAGACACCAATGGTAAGCTACTGGGTATCTTACTCTTAGACGAGGTGCGCAACATCATGTTCCAACCTCGATTATACAATCGTTTCACCGTCAAACAACTCATGAACTCACCCCAAGCTATCCTCACCGACACCATGCCTATGGGCAAGGTAATGGAGATATTCGAGGATACGGGTGCATGGAACCTGCCCGTGGTGAATGAGCAAAAACAATACCTCGGCTTTGTCAGCAAGTCCAAGATCTTCAACTCCTACCGCCACGTACTTGTCCACTTCTCCGAGGAGTAATTCTGCCAAGTAAATGCACTATCGGTTACGGGTTCATAACGGGTTCTTGACGGGTTTGACACCTATAGTTAGAGAAAAATTAGACATACACTTGTGTATGTCGATTTTTTTTTGTAACTTTGCGCCCAAAATACATTTGGATAATTATGACCGAGATTTTCAAATACTGCGTACCCGCCTTATGTGTACTTCTCGCCACATGGTTAGTGATGCACAAGTTCTACAAGAGCGAGGCTGAGAAACGCCTTTGGGAGCTCAAACGCCTCTCCCAAAAAGAGATTTCACCTCTGCGCATGCGCGCCTATGAGCGCCTATCCTTATTGCTTGAGCGCACCACGCCTGAGCACATGCTCTTAGAGCTCAACTTAGGCGAGATGACCATCCTACAAGTGCAGCAACACCTCATGCGCACCATTCGCATGGAGTATGACCACAATCTCAGCCAGCAGATCTATGTCAGCGACCAGGTCTGGGATGCTATCATCGCCTCACGAGACCAGATGGTGGCTTTCATCAACACCATGGCACAGCAGATGCCACCTGAGAGCACTGCGCTTGACTTTGCCAAAGTGCTCATCACTGCCTACACCTCCAACGGACAGACTGCCAATGACCAAGCCATGCAGCTGCTGCGTACAGAGGCCCGCTCACTACTTTGAACCACCTAACACAATATCAGACCACTTTGAACCGCATTCTCCCACTCCATATTGCTTTCGCGCTACTAACCATCTCATTGCTGGTTGCTTGTACTGCGGACACCACATGTCGCAAAGACATGAGCGTAGCTATGGTACTCTCCATAGAGGCAGACTCGCTCAATGCGAAAGGGCATATCGTCAAATACACCTCATGGGATAGCCTCTCATTAGAGATCCCTGAGACCCACGATTTGCTACTTGATAACCGAAAAAATATCAGCAAGATACCGCTGCCATTGCGGCCAGACACAACCATATCGGCATTTGTAATGACTTTTCACAATCAGACCGATACACTCTTTGTGGAGCATACCCCTCGCCAGTACTTTGTCAGTTTGGCTTGCGGTTGCGCCATTTATCATACCATCACAGCTGCCTGGTCCACCGACCCTCGTGTGGATAGCGTGCAGATTATCAATGCTAACGTAGAGAACGCTGTTCAACCCAACCTCTGTATCCACCTGCATGAATAGACTCCTGCTCATATTATCCCTCTGCTGCTTCGCGTTATGCGCGAGCGCACGCGAGTATGGCGACTCTACCATATATCAGGGCATGAGCCTCAAACTGGATATAGCCAACCCTATCCTTGAGTTGGTGCGCTCTAAGGGCAAAGTACAGGACTACGAAGCGGCACTCAATGTCCGTTTAGCCAAGCGGTTCTATCCTACTATTGAGTTAGGTTATGCACTTGCTGAGACTACTGCCGATGGTGGTCATTATAGCGGACAAGGTGGCTTTGCACGATTAGGAATGGACTTGAGTGCCCTTCAGAAAGGCGTTTCGGAGAACTGCCTCATGGTGGGCCTACGCTTTGCGGGAGCATACCAAGGCTTTCAGATTACCGATGTGCCGGTCCACGGCATCTATTGGCAAATGCCCAATGTAGACTACTACCATCAGCATAAGTTCGACTGCTGGGGCGAGATTGTAGCAGGATGCCAAGTGCAGGTCTGGAAAGGGTTTCAGATGGGCTGGTATGTGCGAATGAAGCTACTCATGACCCGTACCGACAAACAAGGCGACGCCCTGCCCGCCTATATCGCAGGTTTTGGCTATCGCAAAGATTTTCAATGGGGTATGAACTATTTTATTGGATATAAATTTTAACAACCCTACACAATACTACACAATACTACACAATACTACACAACCCTACACAACGCTAAACAATACAACAACATACAATCATGAATTCAAATCAACTAATGACAAAAGCGGCAGACAACATTCGTATCCTTGCCGCAGCAATGGTCGAGAAGGCCAAGAGTGGACACCCTGGTGGCTCTATGAGTGGAGCAGACTTCGTACAAGTGCTTTACTCTGAGTTCCTTATCCACGATCCAGAGAACCCATGTTGGGAGGCGCGCGATCGCTTCTTCCTTGATCCTGGTCACATGTCACCTATGCTCTATGCGCAACTCTGCATGACGGGTCACTACACCATGGAGGAACTCCAACAACTCCGCCAATGGGGCAGTGCTACCCCTGGTCACCCAGAGCGCAACGTAGCACGCGGCATTGAGAATACCTCTGGTCCTCTTGGTCAAGGTCATACCTTTGCAGTAGGTGCGGCACTTGCTGCCAAGTGGTTCAACGCTCGCTATGGCGAGGTACACAATCCTACCATTTACGCTTTTATCTCTGACGGCGGTATCCAAGAGGAGATTAGCCAAGGCGCAGGTCGTATGGCAGGTCACTTCAAGCTCGACAACCTCATCATGTACTACGACTCCAACGAGATTCAGCTTTCTACCTCATGCAACGAAGTAAGTTCCGAGAACGTTGCTATGAAGTACGAGGCTTGGGGTTGGTATGTACAAGACATCAATGGTCACGACCCAGAGGCTATCCGCCAAGCTATCATCAACGCACAAAACGAGAAGAACCGTCCTTCACTTATCATCGGTCATACCTCTATGGGTAAAGGTTGCGTGACTGCCGAAGGCAAGAGTTGGGAAGGCAAGACCTCTACCCACGGTCAACCGCTCAGCAAGTCGGGTGCAAGCTTTGAGGCAACTGTTAAGAACCTCGGTGGCGACCCAGAGAACCCATTCCAAATCTTCCCAGACGTACAAGCTCTCTACGACAAACGTGCTGAAGAACTCCGCGAAATCACCAACCAACGCTATGCTGCTTACCACGAGTGGGCACAAGCTAACCCATTGGCTGCCAACGAGTATGAGACCTTCATGCGTGGTGAGACACCTTGCATAGACTGGAGCGAGATTACCCAAAAGCAAAACGTAGCCACTCGTACCGCTTCTGCCAACGCGTTGGCATACCTCTCTGAGCATGTCGGCAACATGATTGTATCCTCTGCTGACCTCTGCAACTCAGACAAGACCGATGGTTTCCTCAAGCATACCCATGTACTCACTCCTAACGACTTCACTGGTCGTTTCCTCCAAGCTGGTGTGAGCGAGCTCACCATGGCGTGCGTCTGCATCGGTATGGCACTCCACGGCGGTATCATTCCTGCCTGCGGTACCTTCTTTGTCTTCTCTGACTACATGAAACCTGCTATCCGTATGGCAGCCCTCATGGAGATTCAGATGATGTTCGTATGGAGCCACGACGCTTTCCGTGTAGGTGAGGACGGTCCAACCCACGAGCCAGTAGAGCAAGAGGCACAAATCCGCCTCATGGAGAAACTCCACAACCACTCTGGCCGTCCAAGCGTGATGGTACTTCGCCCTGCTGATGCAGAGGAGACAACCGCTGCATGGAAGATGGCTATGGAGAACATCTATACTCCTACCGCCCTTATCCTCTCTCGCCAAGATGTAGCTTCTGTGCCTAACACCTCAGAGGCAGGCGTGAAAAAAGGTGCATATATCGTTAGCAAGGATGAGAACCCACAAGTGGTGATGCTCGCATCTGGTAGCGAGGTTTCTACCCTCATGGCTGGAGCCGAACTCCTCCGCGCTGAGGGCATCCGCCTCCAAATCGTGAGTGTGCCTTCTGAGGCTATCTTCCGCCAACAGAGCAAGGAGTACCAAGCTGAGGTTCTGCCACAAGGTGTGGCTCGCTTTGGTCTTACCGCAGGTCTCCCATGCAACCTTGAGGGGCTTGTAGGCGAGCACGGTACCGTTTGGGGACTCAACTCCTTCGGTTTCTCTGCACCATACAAAGTGCTCGACGAGAAACTTGGCTTCACCGCAGAGAATGTGTACAAACAAGTAAAACAACTCCTTGCGTCTAATATCTAACAGCGTAAGCGGTCTAATATCTAACTTCTAATTATCGCCTATGGTAAAATAACACGCGAAACAGACATAATATAAATAAGCATTTGCTTTATTAAGGATTCTCTCAATCTTCGACAAATTGTAATATGTGTCCGAAATATAGCGAATGTTCACATGTGAGTGTGAACTTTCTGCGTATATTGGCACATATGGGAGTCGAAGCCCGAGAGAACCAATATAACACAACGAAAGTTCACACTTTTTATATGCCAAACCCTAAAGGCGTAAGAGGGGAAAATAAAAATATAAACAAATGAAAGCAAAGTATTTATTTAGCGCAACATTGTGCTGTATAGCACTCATTGCATGTCAAGGTAACGATCCAACCAATGAAAACAACAAACCAAGCACAGAAGTCATTGAACGACTAAGCGATTTGGTGGATGGGATCGGTACTATTATTGATTCAAAAACTTTGGAAGATGGGTCTATTGTTATGACCGATGACAAAGGGAATACCATTACTAAAGATAAAGACGGGAATATTACCATTATCACAAAAGATGGAGAGACAATACTTATTGATAATTCTATAAAAGAAGATTCCTCCACTCCTAAAGATAAGTGGTATAATACCAAGTGGCAACAAAGCTTTTATGGTATACCAGATATAGTAGGTGACGGAAAAGAACAATTTGTCCAAACACTAAGAGAATATGGCTTTATTGTAGAAGAACATGATATCACAAAGGATTCAACGGTTATAAAGATAGAGGAAAACGAGGAGTATAGTCTGCAATTGAGGAATACAACAGCCACTATGCAACAAATGGTTACTTCCACAAAATACACCTATAGCCGAACTTATCAATTCACATGGTATGATGTAATCCAAGAAACTGTAGGAGAAGGAGAAATTAGATATAGATTTGCAATTGAATACGATGAAGAATTTTCTCATTATGATGCCAATTTATATGAAGACTATTATTATTACGATCACGAAAAAGGCTCATTTATTTTGTATGAATCGCGACAGATAGACGGTTTAACCATTGGAAATGATAATGTAATTTGCGTAGATAAAGGTTACCAAAATAAGGACACAAAAGAAGAACTACTTTCAAAGAATACTACTAGTAACTTGTATAATTATCGCCGTTTGAGCGATACACAACTGGCTGCAAGTAACAATTCAGCATCATATATATTAAGGGAATATACAGAAAATGACACACCAGAACTAAAAGTCTATGATTTAGATGGTAATCATTTAATTACATTCTATTTAGTCTCATTTTAATTATGACTTTTCTAACACCATATCAAAGGTATAGCAGGTTATACAAAAAAGCAAGTGGCAGAAATGTCACTTGCTTTCGTTTGGTAGAGATAAGAACTAATAATCGGTAATAATGATTATTAGTTCAATAACCATTGTGATGCCGATTTGACTTGGATAGTATAATCGCCTTCCGTTATTGTTTCTTGTTCATCAAATGTAAGAATGGTTAAGTTAGAACAATGAAATTTCGTCGCTCCTTGCAGTAACGAATTCACCTCGCGTTTGCGTGTTTTCTCGTTCGTCATATCATAACACACTTGGTATAATTCCTCCACTACACCATCTTTTGCCACTATGAAATCTATCTCAAATGTCCGGTCTCGATAATAGAACACATCTGCAAAGCGTTTACTTGCGCGGTGAAGCAGTTCAATATATATAGCGTTTTCCAATCGCCAGCCTAAATTCTCTGTTGAGAATGTATTTGTACGGTTGGATATAAAAGCATTGTCTATTACATATATCTTGGAATCTCGGATTCTTTCCCGACTTTTATAGGAGAATTTCTTGAGTGCCAACAGCAAAAACGCTTCTTGTAGATAGCCACAATAGGTATCAATTGTATGATCGGAAACGCCTAATAACTCTGCTATGGTTGTAGCATTATACTCTTGGGCGAAATTGTCTATGAGATAAGTTGCCAACCGCTGTAGCACTTCGGGGTAGCGCACTTTGAAACGCAATGTTATATCCCGTTTAATGATTGCTTCCAAGAGTGCCATAATATAGCCCTGCGAATCTTTTTCTATCAGCAGTTCTGGTAGCCCACCGTTCATAAGGTAAGTGTTCAGTTCGCGTTTAACTGCCGCCTGCCCTTTGGTAGTAAGTGCCTGCGTATCCAATTGCTTCATGCGTGCGTACTCCTCAAAGGAAAAAGGGAATAAAGTTATTTTATGATGCCTTCCTGTGAGGTGTGTAGTCAGTTCATTTGACAGCAGTTTGGCGTTACTGCCAGTAACTATCAAATGCATTTTTTGACGAAGCAAACGATTGACGAATAAAGGCCAACCTTCTATATTTTGTACTTCATCCAAAAACAGATATTGAAAATCACCATAAACAATGTATAATGCTTCGAGGATATTGTTCAGATCGCTTGTTTGCGTTTTCGCCAGACGCTCGTCATCGAAATTGACATATGCAGCTTTTACATTCGCTTCACGAAGCACCTTACGACACATGGTAGATTTTCCACTACGCCGCACACCGATCACCACTTGTGCCAAATGGCTCTTTAAGTCTATTTGTCTTTCTTCTTCACGTGGACAAAAACTGGCAAAGTCCTCGGAGAGAAATTCCTCTTTTTGTTCTGCCACTATGGGCAGTAATTCTTGTGTGGTCATATCGTTATCTTTTCAAAATTCGCCACAAAGGTACAATAATTTCGGTAAATGACAAAATATTCCAGAAATTATTTCGATATTTTACAAAAAAATACACACAAAACTTCGATAAATAGCATATTCGCTACAAAAATAGTTAAAAATTTGCATATATGCAATTTTTGTAGTACCTTTGCAGCGCAAAGGTCGCGCCTAAATGACCACGGTGTAAGCAGATTGTTTGAGGCGGACAAGCCGAAATAGGAAATGAACAAATAAATAATTAAATCATAAATAGTTTTATGGATTACAATTTCAGTGATATTGAAAAGAAATGGCAAGCCGAATGGGCTAAAGCAGGTACTTACCGCGTAAGTAACCAAAGCGACAAAAAGCCATTCTATGTGCTCGACATGTTCCCTTATCCTTCGGGCGCAGGTTTGCACGTAGGTCACCCTCTGGGCTATATCGCCAGTGATATCTACAGCCGTTATAAACGCCTACAGGGCTTCAATGTCCTCCACCCAATGGGCTTTGACTCTTATGGTTTGCCTGCGGAGCAATACGCTATCCAAACAGGTCAACACCCAGAGAAAACCACTATGGAGAATATTGCTCACTACATTGAGCAACTCCAGAAGATTGGCTTCAACTACGATTGGGATCGCGAGGTAAAGACTTGCAACCCAGACTTCTACAAGTGGACACAATGGGCATTTATCCAAATGTTCAACTCTTACTTCGATACCTCTTTGCAAAAGGCGCAACCTATCAGCAAACTAATCGAGAAGTTCGAGCAAACCGACCCTACATGGGCAACCCTCTCCGAGAAAGAACAACAAGAGCGCCTCATGAACTACCGTATCGCCTATCTGGCTGATACCAAGGTCAACTGGTGTCCACAACTCGGTTGTGTGCTTGCCAATGACGAGGTGAGCGAAGGACTATCTGTTCGTGGTGGCTACCCTGTAGAGCAACGCGTCATGCGCCAATGGAACCTCCGCGTGAGTGCTTACGCGCCACGCCTGCTCCAGGGCCTTGATACCGTGGATTGGACAGACTCCCTCAAGGAGACCCAACGCAACTGGATTGGTCGCAGCGAGGGTGCTGAGATGCGCTTCGCTATCAAAGGTCAAGACGAACCATTCACCATTTTCACTACCCGCGCGGATACTGTCTATGGCGTGACCTTCATGGTGTTGGCTCCAGAGAGCGAGTATGTAGCGCGTGTGACTACCGAGGAGCAACGCGCAGAGGTAGAGGCATACCTCCAAATGGTGAAGAACCGTACCGAGCGTGAGCGTATAGCGGACCGCCGTGTGACAGGTGTCTTCACAGGTTCGTATGCTATCAATCCGCTCACCAAAGCTGAGATACCTATCTATATAAGTGACTATGTATTGAGCGGTTATGGCACTGGTGCTATCATGGCTGTGCCTGCACACGATAGCCGTGACTATGCCTTCGCTAAGCACTTCAACTTGCCTATCATTCCACTCATTGAGGGTGCAGATGTGAGCGAGCAGAGCTTCGATGCCAAAGAGGGCGTGATGATCAATTCGGGCTTCCTCAACGGCATGCAAGTGAAAGACGCTATCCAAGCGATGAAGGAGCATATCACCAACACTGGCCTCGGTCGCGTGAAGGTGAACTACCGCCTCCGCGATGCGGTCTTCAGCCGTCAACGCTACTGGGGCGAACCATTCCCTGTATATTACAAGGATGGTATGCCATACATGCTCCCAGAAGAGTGCTTGCCACTTCTCTTGCCTGAGGTATCGGACTTTAAACCAACCACCACTGGCGAGCCTCCTCTCGGCAATGCAGACCTCTGGGCGTGGGACGAGAAGAACAACCAAGTTGTTTCTAAGTCGTTGATTGATAATGTCAATGTCTTCCCACTCGAGCTCTGCACCATGCCTGGTTTCGCAGGTTCTTCGGCTTACTACCTCCGCTATATGGACAACCACAACGATGCTGCACTCGTAGGCAAAGAGGCCAATGACTACTGGCGTCAAGTCAACCTCTATATCGGTGGTACCGAGCACGCTACAGGTCACCTTATCTATAGCCGTTTCTGGAATAAGTTCCTCTTTGACCTCGGCTATATATGCGAGGACGAACCATTTAAGAAACTCATCAACCAGGGTATGATCCAAGGTCGCTCTAACTTCGTATATCGCTATATCGGCGAAGGTGCAACGGGCAACCTCTTTATCAGCTACAACCTCATTGACAACCCAGAGTACAAAGATAAAGTTCAACCAATTCACGTGAACGTGAATATAGTGAAGAACGATGTCCTCGATATCGATGCTTTCCGCAACTGGATGCCTGAATTCAAAAACGCTGAGTTCGTTTATTCAGATGGCACTACAGATGTGGACAACCCTTACATGGGTACTCCTACCGACAAGCAATACATTTGTGGTTGGGCGGTTGAGAAGATGTCCAAGTCTATGTTCAATGTCGTGAACCCAGACGATGTGGTGGCTAAGTATGGTGCGGATACCTTGCGCTTGTACGAAATGTTCCTTGGCCCACTCGAGATGTCCAAACCTTGGGACACCAACGGTATCGATGGCGTACACCGCTTCTTGCGTAAGTGGTGGAACATGTTCGAGACCCTCTCCAACGACGAACCAACAGCAGAGGAGTTGCGCAGCCTTCATAAGCTCATCAAGAAGATCACTTGGGATATTGAGAACTTCTCGTTCAACACTTCCATCCCTGCCTTCATGATTGCGCAAAACGAATTGCAAGCCCTCAAGTGCAACAAGGTCGCTATCCTCAAGACCTTCGCTATCTTACTTGCTCCATACGCTCCTCATATTGCCGAAGAAGCATGGCACCTCTGTGGCGAAACAGGTTCTGTTTGCCACGCAGAGTGGCCAGCGTGCAACGAAGCATACTTGGTAGAATCAACTCAGAAGTACCCTGTTCAGTTCAATGGTAAGGTGCGCTTCACGATTGAGGTGGCAAAGGACACTCCACGCGAGGAGGTTGAGAAGATTGTCATGGCTCACGAACTGACCGCTAAACAATTGAACGGCTCTGCTCCAAAGAAAGTCATCGTCGTCCCAGGCAAGATTGTCAATATCGTGATGTAAGGTGACACCTTATATATAATATAGAAAATGCACTCCCCACGGAGTGCATTTTTCGATAAATTTGATAAAAAAACCTATATTTATTTTGTTATTTCAGAAAAAAGTACTACCTTTGCGCCGACTTTGAACATTTTTTCGTTCTACTTTGAACATTTTTGCATCATAGATTGAACATTTTATTTTCAACTCAATGGTGCCACTCCAAAGAAAGTCATCGTTGTCCCCGGCCGCATCGTGAATATCGTAATGTAAGGTTACACCTTATATGTAATTAATAAAGCACTCCTTTAACAGAGTGCTTTATTATATATTCGCCTTCATTAAATTTTATTTCTCTTTTTTGGATTTCTTATTGTTGTACATCCATTTAAGCATATCCAATGATGACATTCTAATAGGTTTATCTTCTGACAAATTTGATGATTTATCTTCAACCACACCTGTTGTACCTAAAATAGATTGAGTATTTACATCTAAAAGCATTTTATCCAATAAATTTACATCTAAAATATTACTATACTTATCTGAAGGAACAACAACCTGATAACCAGTAGGTTCTCCATTCGCGTTTTTTGGAATCACATAAACAGAGCCATTTATTTCTTTAAATTCAAGATCCTTAACTGAAGAAGAACGGAAATTGCGATAACATGCAGGATAGCCAGTAACTGTAACAATATAATACATTCTATTACCACGACTTGATTGTTCTATACGATGTTGAGCACCTACTAACACGTCAGCTTTCAATGGATGAAGAGCATTGTAGATTGCATTATTGACTAAATCTTGCTTATTTACAAATTTCTCTTGATCTAATTGAATATCATAGCGATATTCTCCTGTTACTTTACTTGTTTGAATATCCAAATCTGCAATTATTATATCTGTTTTAGGTAACAACGTATGTGCTGAAGACACCGTTTTAGACACACTACATGATGCTGTTACAACCATAATAACAAGACAGAAAAATATATTTTTTTTCATAATTGACTTTTTTATAATCATATTCCTACTCACTTTCGGCTTTTCGGTTACTCCGTTGTACCTATATTTCCGTGATATACGCACATAAAAAAGCACGGTACTTTTAGTTATTCTCTACTTGAGGTGTTTGGCGTAACCCGTTCTGATAGAATACTCAAAAGCCCGCGCCTAATGCGCGAGCACTTTGCTATATTTTTATCAGAACTTTTTTAGTCGCCAAACTTTCAAGTAGATAAAATAAAGCTAAAATGCTTTTCCAAATATTTCACGATGTACGTATCAATTATACGCGATGCTTCATAGGCAATTATTATTTTTCTTTAAGCGCGGCAGGAAGTTGATTGCCGCGCAAGTTGTTGACAAAAAATGTTGTTTAAGTTGTTGATTTTATATTATCACTTCCTTTCCGCCTACAAAAGTACTACTTTTTTTTGAATTATGCAAATATAATTCTAATTTTCATTTACACACCCACGTTTCATTTGAAATTTAGTGCAAATTTGCACTAAATTTCGAGTAAACATTTGGTGGATTAATTCCTTTTGCACGGTTTTGAAGATATAACAATGTAAACTGCAATTGTTGTACACCTTATATATAATATAGAAAATGCACTCCCCTCGGAGTGCATTTTTATTTTCTATCAATACGAGCAATGATTACTCAAACTCAATCACATAGCCGTGAGCCTTAGCGCGTACTTTAGAATAAATCAGCGCCCATGATTCTACAGACTGTGTGGTAGTGATGTTGATGATTTGTTGATTGCCTTTGAGTTCTGCGTTTTTGTACATCTCGCTGATAGCATTGTTGTTAAGTGCTTTCTTTGAAAGACCACCAATGCCAAATACATAAGTTGCACTCCATTCACCGCTAACTTCCTTCACAATGTGGTAGTTAGACTCTGACAAAACAACCTTGGTCTCAACAGGGTCATTGGCATAAGGTGTCATGTTAAGACCCGCGCAGCCACTGAAGAATACAGCTAACAAGCTGATACATAAAAATTTAATTGCTTTCATTGTTTTTATTCTTTTCGTGCCTACTCTTCTTCGGATTTTCGGCATTCTCCGTAAATACGCTACAAAGGTACTGCTTTTTTCTCATATATGCAAACAAGAATTTCCCCTCAATTTCTATATTCTTTCCAATATATTATCAACCAAGAACTTATGAAATTACTAATATGTAAATTATACTAAATCCCCATTTTTATTTGCATATTTCAAGAAAATACATTACCTTTGCCCTGACTTTGAACATTTTATTTGATATGAAGACAATTTTTAGTTTGCTAACAGCTTTATTGCTACCACAATTGTGTGTGTGCGCCATCGCTAATAATGATGGCATCAACGCACTTCGAAAACTGACCAAAGAGATACAAAAAGAGGTCTCAAAAACTGTCATTTCTAAAGTAGAAGAGACTATAGAAGACGCTATTGAAAACATTCAAGACACGCAGCAACAGAATGCTACGTCATCCAATGCCCAACCCAACAACAGCACGACCTCGGCGAACATGGAATTGCCATACACCTCGCCTTCTTCGTCCAACCAAACTATTAAACATTTCGCCTACACAGTCAACTATAACCTCAAGTGGAACCTCCCTAACTGGGTAGCATATTCCCTCACCAAACAAGAAACCACTGGCGCATATAGTCGAGAAAACACTTTCTATCCAGACCCACAGGTTAAAGGCGACCCCGTCATTACCAAAGATTATTCTAACTCTGGATATGACCGCGGACATATGGCACCTGCAGCCGACATGAAATGGTCTGAAAAAGCCATGCGCGAGAGTTTCTATATGACGAATATTTGCCCACAGAACCAAAGCCTCAATCGCGGTGACTGGAACGATTTAGAAGAACTCGCACGCGATTGGGCATACAAATACAACGAAGTCTTTATCGCATGTGGACCTATTGTTACCGATCCACATCATACCATTGGCCAAACACGAAAAATAGTCGTTCCGTCAGCATTCTATAAAGTGTTTTTGCGAAAAAAAGGTTCCACATGGTCCTGTATCGGGTTCGTCTTCCCTAATCAATCTGGCAGCAGACCCTTGATGACATATGTCATGTCTATCAATGAAATTGAGCAAATGACAGGTATTGATTTCTTTTATCACCTACCCGATGAGATAGAGAATTCGATCGAAAACAATGACAGTTTTGCAGATTGGACAATATAAAAAAATGCACCCACTTTTCGGTGCCGAATTTTTACTACTTTTTAGAGCAAAGCATCGCGGAGCTTGTGCTTGATATAATGCTCATCCGTGAAATGCGAACGCAGATGCGGAGTCATCTCTGCATGGGCAAAGAATTTTTGATACTCTCGCTTGATATCCTCACCCAAATTCGGATCGTGAGGGGTATAATGGCAAATGGTTTCGGGCGTGTCCTTCGGTTTGAAAGCTTTGAAGCGGAACAGGTCTTGCATCGTGAGTTTGAACTCTGTTTCGCCATTCTCGCGGCGACCACGGTATTTATTCACACCCACCGCCTTCTTCAACGAGGACATAGGATTAAGCACTGGGTTGATAACAATCTTGCGCCCAGCAAAGTCCGCACATAGTACATAGAACCCACCCAACGAACTACCTATCAGGTACGCAACATCAGGATGAGCAGCCACATAGTCGTTGATCTTCTTCACCGACTCATCCACCAGATGATTGACCTCCAGAGGACACCACTCTATTTCGGGGTAATATTTGCGGAAATTGGTAATCGTATCCGAATGGATAGAGCCCGCAAAACCATGAATATACACTGCTTTCATATTCAATAACGTTACACTTGAGATAAGCGTTTGCAAAATTACTACAAAGTTAAGATATACGCAAATTTTAGAGCAAAAAAAGTAAAAATTATATGCAAACACCTCCGCAACAGACCAAAAAAAGAGCAGAAGCCACTTTGACTTCTGCTCTTTCGTGATTCAGCTGGGGCTCGAACCCAGGACCCCATCCTTAAAAGGGATGTGCTCTACCTGCTGAGCTACTGAATCTCGCGTTCGGCAATTTCGCACATTGACCGATGCTCCTTATGAAAGCGGGTGCAAAGGTACTACAAAAAATGCAAATACGCAAATTTTTTTGATAAAAAATGCATTTTTATATAAAAAAAGTGCATATTTGCAGCATTTAGCGAACGTAACTTCGGGGGAATTGCTCCAAATTGTGAGATTTTGAGAAAATCACACAAATGGAGCAAGGCGGCGTCCGAAGGTACTGATGTTCGATAAATGAAGGGCGTTAGCCCGCAACATGACCAAATATTTCGACAAAAAAATGCAAAAATTAGTGTTTTTTATTGCTAATACCAAAATATTTGCGTAACTTTGCACCAAATTCGGACTTTTATGGACATTCAACTCACATATCACCGTCGTCACACTACGACAACCCAAGTAGGACAACTCCCTATCGGCAACGAACACCCTGTTCGTATTCAAACGATGGCGAACACTTCGACCAACGATATCGAAGGCAGTATTGCACAAGCTGAGCGCTGCATAGCAGCAGGCACCGAACTCCTGCGCTTCACTACCCAAGGCATGCGCGAAGTGGAATCCCTCGCACAAATACATACTTGCCTTTCGCCTAATAACCTAATAGCCTCATCGCCTACCACTCCCCTCGTAGCAGACGTTCACTTCCAGTCGGACGTAGCTGATGCCGCTGCGAAGGTAGTGGAGAAAGTGCGTATCAATCCCGGCAACTACATAGACCCTGCACGCAAGTTCAAACAAATCGACTACACAGACGAGGAATACCAAGCCGAATTGGAGCGACTGCGTGCGCGATTTGTGCAATTGCTCAACATATGCAAAGCGCACAAGACTGCCCTACGCATAGGTGTCAATCATGGTAGTCTGAGCGACCGTATCATGTCACGCTACGGCGATACGCCCGAAGGAATGGTGGAGAGTTGTATGGAGTTTCTCCGTGTGGCAGTGGCGGAAGACTTCCAGGATATCGTCCTTTCCATCAAGGCCAGCAACACCCGCGTAATGGTCACTACCGTCCGCCTATTAGTATGGCAAATGGCAGAGGAGAACATGGCATTCCCATTGCACTTGGGAGTCACAGAAGCAGGCGAAGGCGAAGACGGACGCGTGAAATCCGCCGTAGGTATTGGCGCTCTCCTTGCAGACGGCATAGGCGACACCATCCGTGTGAGTCTGAGCGAAGCACCAGAGAAAGAGTTGCCCGTAGCCCGTGCGTTGGTGGACTATTTTGCCAATGATCACAGCATTCGCTATGCCGACACTACCCAAGTCAAGATAGAGGATCATACCGTCTATTTCTCCAACGCAGATACCGATTGGCAACTATTCCAACTGCATGCCGCAGCCGAATGTGGTCGCCTTTTGTGGGACTACAATTGCACCGAATTAGTACTCAACAATAGTCATTTCGCAGCCGAAGACCTCATTCGCCTCAGCAAGGACATACTACAAGCTGCACGCGTACGCATGTACAAGACAGAATACATATCCTGCCCTGGTTGTGGTCGCACCTTATTTGATCTGGAACAAACCATTGCCCAAGTCAAAGCAGCCACGGCCCATTTGCAAGGACTCAAGATAGGCATCATGGGTTGCATAGTCAATGGCCCGGGCGAAATGGCAGACGCCGATTATGGCTATGTGGGCGCAGGACGTGGCAAAATTAGTCTGTACCGTGGCAAAGAATGTGTCCTCAAAAACATCCCCCAAGAAGAGGCAGTGGCACAACTCCTTGCGCTCATTGAAGCGGATAAGCAATAGATATTTGCGTATTTCAAAAAAAAATAGTACCTTTGTAGGCGAATTATGGCAATCACAATATCCCACGTAAACAAACATATCGGCAAGCAACATGTGCTCCGTGACATATGCCTCTCCATCGGCGATGGCGAGGTGGTTGGGTTGCTTGGCCCTAATGGTGCAGGCAAATCTACCCTGATGAAGATTCTGGTAGGCGTCTGGGATGCAGACCCACCCCAACCCTCCCTTCAAGGGAGGGAGATGGTTTTGCAGGTGCCTAAAAACATCGGCTTCCTACCCGAGCAAAACCCACTATACGAAGAGATGTATGTGCGTGAGTATCTGCGCTTTTTTGTAGAACTCCGCAAGCAATCCTCCACCACACAACACAATTCTACACCACACTGCACCACACAACAGGTCGAAGACCTCATTGAGCGTGTGGGTTTGCAACCAGAGGCAAACAAGCGGGTTGGGCAGTTGAGCAAAGGATATAAGCAACGCGTGGGATTGGCGCAAGCCATGATTGCTAATCCAGGACTATTGATTCTCGACGAACCTACCACAGGTCTCGACCCCAATCAATTAGAGGACATCCGCGCATTGATTCGAGAAATGGGTAAAGACCGTACAGTGATTCTATCGACGCACATTCTCCAAGAGGTCAAGCAGATGTGTACGCGTGTCATCATCATTGATCGCGGTGAAATCAAGGTGGATAAACCCATCAGCGAGATAGAGGACTTAGAACAAACCTTCCGCCAAGCAACACAATATTGAACCACATTGAACAACTTTGAACAACTTTGAACAACTTTGAACAACTTTGAACCATATTGAACAACTTTGAACAACTTTGAACCATCTTGAACCACAATGAACAACGATTTTGACATACGAAACCAAATGACCGAGAAGGAGCAGGACAACGCCTTGCGTCCTTTGCGTTTCAATGATTTTGCAGGCCAGTCTAAGATTGTCAGCAACCTGCGCATTTTCGTAGAAGCAGCGCGCATGCGTGGCGAGAGTCTGGACCATGTGCTGCTGTTTGGTCCTCCTGGATTGGGCAAAACTACCCTCAGCAATATCATTGCCAACGAACTGGGCGTAGGTTTCAAGGTCACTTCGGGTCCTGTACTCGACAAACCCGGCGACTTGGCGGGTCTGCTGACCTCTTTGGAGGACAACGATGTGCTTTTTATCGACGAGATTCACCGTCTGTCGCCTATCGTAGAGGAGTATCTCTACTCCGCCATGGAGGACTACCGCATTGATATTATGATCGATAAAGGTCCTTCTGCCCGCACGATACAGATAGACCTCAATAAGTTCACCCTCATCGGCGCTACCACCCGTAGTGGCCTATTGACCAGCCCTTTGCGAGCACGTTTTGGTATTAACTGCCACTTGGAGTACTACGATGCCCATGTTCTTGCGGGTATTGTGGAGCGTAGTGCGCGTCTCTTGGGTATTCATATCGACAGCAAGGCAGCAGCCGAGATCTCGCGTCGCAGTCGCGGTACCCCTCGTATTGCTAATGCCCTACTCCGCCGTGTGCGCGATTTTGCGCAAGTCAAAGGCAACGGCTCCATCGATTTGGACATTGCGCGCTATGCCTTGGAGGCTCTCAATATTGACACCTTTGGATTGGATGAGATTGACAACAAGCTCCTTAGCACCATCATTGATAAGTTCAAAGGTGGTCCTGTAGGTCTCAATACCATTGCCACCGCCATGGGTGAGGACGCAGGTACCATAGAGGATGTATACGAGCCATACCTCATCAAGGAGGGCTTCATCAAGCGTACTCCACGCGGTCGCGAAGCCACCGAATTAGCATACAAGCACCTCGGCAAAACACCACTAATCAACGGGCAGATTACGTTGGATTTTTAAGGTCTTATTAGTCAAATTTAGACCGAAAATCATCAAAAACGTCTTTCGAAAGATGAAAATTGACACCAAAATCATCTTTTGAAAGACGAAAATCAACATCAAAAACGTCTTTCGAAAGACGATATTAAAATTAGACCGAAAATTATCGAAAAGTAGATTAATCACTACAAAAATTGTAGTAAATTATAAAAAATTACCCAAAACTATTTTGCAATTCGCGACAAGAATACTTCTTTCAACTGAAGGTCCGTTCATTTATTGGAAGTATTGATGTAAGCATATCCACATTTTGTAATTCCTGCCATGCGAAAGCAATCCTTCATACGATTGCAACGAGGCTTGTACTTTCTCGGTATCCTTCCAAGGCATACATTTCAATTTCTCACGCATTCGCATTACCATTTGTCGGCTGGCATATTGGCGATACGGCTTCACATACGCCCCCAAAAACTCCACACCATGCCACATAGAAACTATCTTTGTCTTACCATCATTGATTGCCAAGTCCAATCGCGCAGCCAACATCTGCTTTACCAGCTCCGCAATCACTAACAAATGCTCTTTATCTGCACTAACCACATAAAAATCATCCACATACCTGCCATAGTGTCTACATCTCAGTTCTCGCTTCATATATTGGTCTAACACATTCAAATACACATTGCTAAACAACTGACTGGTTAGATTTCCTATCGGCAACCCGCACCCCGCAGGGCTATGAAACAAGCTTTTGCTTTGGGGCAAATCTGCCCACTCCTCTTCCGAACCATGCAAACGGCAATCCTCTATCGGATTAAGCAACACGATTTCTCTTGTCAGATACCGCACAAAATCCATATCTAATACATCCTGCCAAGTCTTCGGCAAGTGTTTTAGGACGCGGTGCGTGGACATTCCGTCTAATGTTGCCAAGCATATATCCAACAAACGCTGGCGATTAATATGCATAAAGTACCCACTAATATCCATCTTCAGCACATAGCATGGTACGGTATAGTGTTGGCTTTCTTGACGGATATGTTGCTCCAACTGCCTTATACCAAAATGCGTACCTCTTCCACGAATACAACTATACGAATCATAGATGAAAGTGCGCTCGTACAACTCGTGCGTATAATTATAATATAGGTGATGTACTATCCTATCCCGAAAATCAGCTGCAAATACTTCGCGCTTCTTGGGGTCAGTGATAATAAAACAAGTAGAGGGATAAGGTTTGTAGGTTCGGTTATAAAGTTCATCGCACAGCGCATGGAGATTGCGTTCCAAATGGGCTTCAAATCGCAATTGATACGGTTTGTTGCGTTTATGACGACGAGCATCGTAGTACGCTTGGTATAAATCAAAGAGCAACTGCTCACGAGAGAGTGTGAATGACATAATGAATAAGTGCTAAGGGCATACTGGTCGAACGGATTGTCCGTTGTAACGGTTGTTGTTGTTCCTGTTCACATTGCTGGAATTGAAGTTCACGTTGTACGCGTTGTTCGGGTTGTCCGTGTTGAGCGAACTCGACCAGTAGTTGCCGTTGCTGCCTGCGTTGTTGAGCGAACTGTCGTTGCGGTAGCCCGCAGCGGGGAGCGCAAGCGACTCGGGGTGGGCAGGCGGTTTTGCGTCAGTGGTACTATTCTTTTCGAGGCAAAGGGAATGTTATTCGCAAGCCAATTACCCCATCTCTATGCTATCCCTGCTATGTATTTTCTTCTTAATTAGCGGGGCTGACCACCTATGAATTTATTGCTTATGATATTGTTACTCTCTCGGAGAGTTGCTGCTTGATTTCTGATAAAAATGCCATTGCCTCCATAGGCGAGTGTTGTTCAATAGAATACGCCAAGATACGCTTCATTATCCCCTCAACGCTCACATCAGTCATGCCATTTTTGTCTTGGTTCTTGGATCCTTGCTCCTGATTCTTGGTTCCTTGTTCCTTGCTCTTTACCAAAGGTACACTCGCTTTCCAATTAGCAAAATCCGTCTGCAGCTGCTCAGTTGTTGTTTCTTCCCCAAATACCGCTTCGGGTAAAATGACTGCCATTGTCTTATCTTCTTGCTCCGTGACAGTTGCTCCTTCGGGTATATGTCTTTCAAGACTGGTAATAGGAAAACCTACAAACACCACACTATCTTCCGTATTTTTCAGTAGTCGGTGCGTGGCTTTGAATTGGCTCACATAGCGATGACACAACCACGCGCTCCATTCGTAGGCGCGATAGAAAGTGCCTTCGGGAATAAGGAAGATTGTGCGGTAATCCACCATCTCCGTCCGTGATTGTTCTTTGGCAAATATTTCTTTTAGTTGCATAGTTTTTTATATTTTGCCCACCGCGGCAGACATTGTCTGACGGGCTAGGTAGCTCGCTACTGCGAGCGCCCGTCTAACAATGTCCGCCGAACGTATTCATTTGGCATGTTTTTTTGCTTGTTGCCCGTACATAAGCAATAAATTCTAAGGGCATACTGGCCGAACGGATCGTCCGTAGTAACGGTCGTAGTAGTACCTGTACACATAGCTGGAATTGAAGTACACGTAGTACGCGCTGTACGGGGTGTCCGTGCTGAGCGAACTCGACCAGTAGTAGCCGTAGCTGCCTGCGCCGTAGAGCGAACTGCCGTAGCGGCAGCCCGCAGCGGGGAGGAAGATAGAGTTGCCGTTCTTATTGCTGGTCACTTTGTAACCATTCACTCCGTTTTGAGTAGTCCATGTCCAAGTACATTGCACGCGAAGTTCGGTCAGCTCTGCATCCGTTGGCATACGCCAAGCACCGCCCCAATTCACATATGCAGCATCATCGCTTAATTCTAATTGCGTTTTATTATCCACTGTGCCGTAACTGCTACTTGTATTGTACTTAGTTAATGTACTTGCAGAACCATTACACCACTTGTAGGTACCCCAATCATAATAATCTTTAGGTTCAATCTCGCCCCATGCAAAATAATCTCCATAGTCCTCAGACTCGCTTGCACCCACATTCATAGTTGCCCATTTTACGCTCAAACCCAAATCTACATATATGTAGCCATTTTCTATTCCCTCACCTTCTTTTAGTTGCGTAGTCGTAAAACTTATCTCCTTGCTATAAGCTGTACCCTTCACATTAATCGCATACGCACGAACGTAATAAGTCGTACCAATTTGTAAATCAGTAAGGTTGCAGGTAAATTCTCCTAATCCACTACCATTGGTTACTTTTGTATCAACAGTTGTTGGATTAACACTTGTGGAATAGCAAATACCGCGTTCGGTTACACTTGCACCTCCATCATTGGTAACATTGCCACTTACTATTGCAGACGTGTAAGATACATTCGTTACAGGTGTTGTTGCCACAGTGGCGATAGTTTTTGTTTTTGTCGTAAAACTAACCTCCTCGCCGTACGAAGTACCTTTTGCATTAATCGCATACGCACGAACGTAGTAGCTTGTACCGTCTTGTAAATCTGTTAGGTTATAGGTAAATTCTCCTAATCCAGAACCATTGCTTACTTTGCTATCCGCTGTAGTTGGGTTCTGCGTTGTTGCATACACTATACCGCGCTCAGTTACCTCTGCACCACCGTCGTTTGTCACATTACCACCTACCGTTGCAGAATTGTATGCGATGTTTGTAGGCTGAGTTGTTACTATTGTGGGAACAAATTGTTTTTTCGTTGTAAAACTTACCTCCTCGCCATAGGCAGTGCCTTTCGCATTTATAGCATAAGCACGAGCATAATAAGTTACACCATCTTGCAAATCTGTTAGGTTACAGGTAAATTCTCCTAATCCACTACCATTGGTTACTTTGTTATTCGCTGTCGTTGGATTCTGATTTGTGCTATACACCACACCACGCTCGGTGACTTCTAATCCACCATTATCTGTCACATTACCACCAACAGCAGCAGAGGTGTAAGACACATTTGTTGCAGATTTGGTTATGATAGTTGCTATTGTTTTGGCTTTGGTCGTAAAACTTACCTCCTCGCCATACGAAGTACCTTTTTCATTAACTGCATACGCACGTGCATAGTAGATTGTACCGTCTTGCAAATCTGTTAAGTTGCACATAAACTCACCTAATCCACTACCATTGGTTATTTTGCTATCCGCTGTCGTTGGATTCTGATTCGTGCTATACACTATACCACACTCTTTGATTTCTTTTCCGCCATTAGCAGCAATTGTACCGCCAACTTTTGCTGAGTTATATGTTACATCTGTAACTTCGTTGGTTTGCACAGTTGGGGTTGTATAAGGAATGGTCTTAAACTCACTTACCTCATTTATCATTTTGGAAGACCAGCGATTGGATATTTGATAGCGCACATAGTATGTGCTTGCGTCCTTCAGTCCCTCTATCGTAGTACCAAAGGTGTTTTTTGACTTCTCTGATAGCGAGTAAGACTTTGCAGAAGAAAAATCTGCTTCAGTGGACAGGTAGGCTTGCACATTCTTTATTGTTACATTCGCTTGAAAACTACAACTAATCTCCACTGAAGAATAGGATGCCTCTAAACGCTCGTTACTAACACTTATTTGACCTATCTCCATCTCCTCATCACGTTGGCAACTTACCAATGCCAACAATAGGAACAATGCTATATACTTGATTTTCATAATCATTTTCTAAATTATAAATTGTCTAATTGTAAATTGTCCAATCGTACATCAAAATGTCCATCCCAAGCCAGCTTCCACCTCTACATACTTCGCTTGTATTGTGTTGATACCCGCGTTAATAGTAAAGCCTTTGATACTACCGATTAATCCGCCACCAAAGCTCAGTCCTTTTGCTCTTGATGGTGCATATTCAAACCAACGACCGTCCTCTATCTCCCAACTGCGAGCATACTGACCATAGCCCAAACCAGCATACACGCCAAACATACTATTTTTGCTGCGATTGAGCTGCTGCTTATTGAGGAAATTCAACACCAAACCAGCATTGATTACCAACTCATTGGTGCGTTGCTGACCCGTATAAAACGGCTTTTCGCCTGCAACAAAACCTCCTTTATCAATTGCTTGATTCGTTTCTGTTTTCGTGAATTGAAAATTAGAACGCCCTTGCACATACCAACCTGCACCACAACCTTTGGTCACTTCGCCATATACCTGACCGACCATCAAGCCTACACCCCAAGAAGGATTCATGGCATAACCCGCTTCCGCCAGTAAGAAAGTATTGCATTTATATGCTTTTGGCACTAATACGGGGCATACTTTTGTCACTTTATCCTCCTCTATCGTTATCGTTTTTTGATAGGGAAGGTGCTTCGCTTTCGCAATATCAATCGTATAAGTACCTGGATTATACACCGTTTTCTCCATTGGCAGTGCTTCAGTTTGCTTTTTGCCTCCCTGCACTTGTATCTCAGCGGATAATCCCTGCAAATCCATACTATCGCTACTAATCTGTAACCAACCAAAAGTAGGACGCAAACGAATAGTGGTATCTTTCACGGTGGCAGGAATATGAATAATACCCGTAGCTGTATGATAATCCTCCGCGCTTATCGTATAGCGATACTCTCCTTTTGTCAGTTGCAAATCAGCTATACCATCAGTTAATATCCATTTCTTCTCTTCGCCATGCGCTATCACATCCACCTTAGCATCCGCGGGCTCAACACGCAGTTTGAGATCATAGTACTGAGGACCACGTTCTACAAAGACGGTATCAGTAGTGGCTTGTTCCCCTTCAGGTTCATACCTTACCGTACAATCATATACGCAGTTGGATTTCAGTTGCTGCATATTATTCAGCACAACTTTCTCGCAGCCATCGCCACAGTCAATCAACATATACAGGCGTTTGGCTTTCACAAGAAACACAATCTGATTCGTATAGGTAGTCACGCGACTCTCTACGCGGAACATCTGCCCGACATCCAAGGTCAATCGCTCTTTGGCTTCGCGCACGGCTTGACCGCTACCCTCCAAGTGCATGCGGATAACAGCGTATGGGAAGGTATCTATCAAATCGGGCTTCTCAAACGAACCAAAATCATTCTTGTATAGTACCACCGCAGAAGCAAAGGGATTTTGCTCCAACTCCTTGATAATCTGCACCGACTGCGCCAACGCAGGCAATAGCCCCACCCAAAGACACAAGAGTGTTAGTAGAAATTTTGTCTTTTTCATATTCCCTTTTATAATCTACACATTTTACATTTTAACTCGCAAAGGTACTACTTTTTTTTGACATCTGCAAACAAATTCCCTTATTATGCAAGTTTTTGAACGAGAAATTACCTTATTATGCAAGTTTTTGAGCAAGAAATTACCTTATTATGCAAATTTTGGGATAGAAAAAAGCCCTCTCCAACTCCCTTGATGAGGAGTATGGATGAAGGGCTTTAGATTAGAATACAACAAAAACTTATTTCGCGGGGGGATTAATCAGACAACTTAAACAACTATAAACGGTATTTGAGGATGAGGTACAATAGGAGCAATGCTATACCTATCCACAACACCGCAGCGCTCCATTTGTAGAACTTCGGCACATACTTCTGCGGGGGATGTTCTACGACTTGCACGATGCTGTCTCTCACGACCACAGTATCTTGTACCATTTGCTCGCGCCATCGGTCGCGGTATTCTATGCGGTCACGATAGACAACGCGCTCGCGATAGACAGTATCCGCCTTTTGCCGTTCTGAGGTATAAGTGCTATCTCTCACTATTACCCACACGCTGTCTTTTTGCTGCTTCTTCTCGGCGTTTATTTTGCAGGTATTGCTCATAGCGTTGCTGTTCTTTTTGCCCATCGATGATATGCTGCTGCAACTCACGAGGACAAGGCACATCAGCATCAGGATACATATCTTGTTCAATAATGTCAATATACATTTCTTCATACGGATACATTGTTTGGTTGGTCAATAGATGTTCGCGCAGTTCGTTCAGTGTTTGGCGCGATGATAATAGTCGATGCTCGCACTTTCCTTCTACGGCGAGCGGAGTTGGGCTTTTCTTCCCTACTAAAATACATCCTTTGGTATCTGCTATAGTATTGCCCGCATGAATACGGATACCTGTGCGAGGTTTACCATTGTGCGGATCGCGTGCATAACCTATCACATGGTCCAACAGTGGCAGTACTTCCTTAAAGTATGGGGAAAGCGACAATCGAACGCGATAAAATCCTTTAGGAATGGCATATTCCCAGTGTTCAAGCGTATCACAGAACGCTTTACCATCCACTATCAGCCGTCCAGTGATGGCATTGCCTTTTGGCTCATTTCTTATTAATCGTATATACATATTCTTTCTCTTTGAGCGCGCCAGGAAGTTGATTGGCGCGCAAGTTGTTTATGTTGTCTTCTAAAATAAAAAGAATAATTGTTGTCTTATTCCTTATATCTATACTTATAGTCAATGCCTATCAACGAACCCGAGAAGGTCAGTATCTCGCCAAAGGCGATGAGTACGGAGTGGTGGATTTCGCCTACAGGCGGGCAGCAGAAACCCGCAAGCAACAACAGACCTCCAAATACGCACAGACCTACTGATAATATCAATTGTTTTGTTTTCATAATTTTCTTTACTTTTTTCCTCACGGGGTCCCCACGAAGTGCGTGACTTCGTGGGGAGAGCGGAGGCATTGGGCGCTTTCAACTCGCCAAGCGAGTTCTGTGCGCCTCAATTGCCGAACGCGAAGCCGAAGCTGCACAATGCCATAGCGATGATAAGTTGCAAACGTTTCACTTAATTAAGAATTTTGAATTAAGAATTAAGAATTACGCGGGGTGAATTGACCACTGAACTGCACGGATTTACACTGAACCAAGGATATATACATCGTGTTTCCGTGTCTGTCCGTGCTCGTCCGTGGTTGGTAATGTTACACGTTACGCAGGCGTATACGCTTGCCACTCTTGGTTGAACACATACTGACGCAAGGTCTTGTACTTGGTCTGTGCCTTGTACGCCAATTGATCCGCTTGCATCTTCGTTGGATCTGCCAGACGCGCAGCGGTCGCGATAGATACAATACCGAACTTCGTGCGGTGGTCAGTCTCCTTTTTGGTCACAGGAGTGGTACGTACACCATACGATTGGGTGTAGTTAAGTTTACTTGCTTTGCGTTGTGCGAAGCCTACTTTGTGGTGCTTAGCCACTTTGCCGTGGATGGACTCCACTGGGTATGCATAATCTACTTTTGCCATGATAATTAAGAATTAAGAATTAGGAATTAGGAATTTTGAAGCTTCTTATACTCCATTGCGAAGATGTATCCGCGCAGGGTCTTGTAGCCTTTACGATTTTTCTTGTACGCGCTTGCATACGCATTTTTGTCCACATCGGAGAGGGCTGCAATAGCTGCGTTCACATCTGCAAACTTACTGCGGGTAGCCTCTTCGGCTGCACTTGGAGGGCTGGTGCGTGGATGACAGATTTTGCCTGTGTACTTCGTACCGTAGCGTTCTGCGAAATAGGTGTCTGAGTGCTGGCACACTTTGCCATGCAGCGACTTGAGCAAGTCGTTTGGTTCATACTTTGCCATAATTAAAAAAGTGGGGTTTTTGAGGTTGATAATCGGTCTTTCCGCACACGTTTGGCGCCTTAACGTATCTCTCTGAAAGACAATGCAAAGATACTACAAAAACCCATTTTTTCCCAACATAAACCGCCACTTCTTCAAAAATTGTTCATTCTTTCTTGGCAACGATCTCACGTATAGTTCTTGCCTCCAAATAGAATGCTTCTCCTACCTGTTCATAGGCCTTCATCATAGGTTCGCCTTGACGGATGAGTTCATAAAATCGGCTACGTATATCTTCATTACGCTTCTTTATTGCACGCATAGTTCTCATTGTTTTTCTTGTTTTATAGTTTTCATTTTCCTCTATTGGCTGTCTTGTGTACGGCGGTATTCCGCTATATCCCCCAGCCTTCCCCCCCTTTTGTGTTCAGACCTCGCGGATTTTCCCGCGAGCATTAACACTTGTGTCATAGGGTGCTCTTCCCACAGAGTTCCTCTCCCCTTGAAGAGGAGATTAAGTAGGCTCCATCGGGTGGATAAGCGGTGGATAAGCGGTGGATAGCCTTTCTTGAGTAAAAAAAAGATGAGACACTGAGACACTGAGACACTACATTTCTATAACTTATATATATTATTCTTTCCCCTATCATACACATTATATACTTTATATATTTTAGTGTCTCAGTGTCTCACTGTCTCACACCAACAGTTTTTTATTGGCATTTATTTCATCCAATGAGCGTGGATATACCAACCAACCGCGAACCTGTGACCCACCTAATCTACGGCGTACTGTTTTATACCCTGCCTTGCTTAGCACAATCCCCAATGTATTCATTGCCATCGGCTTCTTTATGCCTCCGTATGTCACCAATCGTTCGCTTATCTGTGCGCTGGTCATGAACTCGCCTTTGCCTTCAGCAGGAGTATCGAATAATATCGGCAGCAGTTGTTCCTCGTTGCTCTCATCGCGGAAATGCTGATTATGTTCTTCCAGTACCTCTATCTCATCCAATTCGAACCAATAGCAGAAGGTCGGGTCATTCGCCAATGCCAATGCCTCTGCATACATCCGCTCATAGGGCAAGGTGGTAAAGAAGGGGTTTTGGATAGATTCCACCTCGAAGGGCAACCAACGTCTATTGCCCGTAATATCCGTGAGGAAATCGCGCCTATTGCCACTCGCGCAGAAGGAGGCAAGGCGCACACGGCGTTCCTTGGTATAGGCATATGCAGCGCGCTCGTTCACATCGGTGGCGGTGATGACGGATTTGAGTTGGTTGAGTTCGCGGTTGTTCATTGAGTCAATCTCATCGAGCGAGATGAGCCCAAACTCGGCGATACGCAACCGTTCATCTTTGTTGAGGTCGTTGCTATTCGCCAACTTGCACGCATACGCACGCAGATGTGGCGGAATAAGGCGTTCGAGCCACGTGGTCTTGTAGATACCTTGTTTACCGATAAGCACTAGTACCTGATGATTAACGACCTCATCGCGCATCCAACTTGCCACCATGGCCACGAACCACTTCTTGAAGCATAGTCGCCATAGGCGATCGGCGGGCTTGTCTTGTAACGACAAGGGGGTTGTTTGTTCTGAAGACAACATAGACAACTCCTGCGCGCGCCCAACATTGGCGCTTGCCTGAGAATAATTGTTTTCATTGTTTATTTCTAATTGTTGGTATTGTTGATAAATGTGTCCTCCCATGCCGCTGAGCATTGTTGGCGAAGCGGAAGAGTTGTTTAAGTTGTCTTTATTAATCCCACACTCCACGTTGTTGTTTTTCACGTGAACTTGCTGCGCCACCATATCTATCCAGTCGGGCTGGTCGGGAGTCCACGGAGAGCATGAAAGGACGTATTCACGCAATGGGTGGACATCGGGTATGAGGTCGGATTGCAGAGCCGTCATCACCTCTCGCGAGGTGATATTGGCATCATACTCCTGCGCGCAGTGACAGACGATGGAGTTGATGTCGTGTTTGGTGAGTTCGCGCCATCCTTCCTCCTCACGCAATTGGAGTTTGTCGGCTACGACATCATGTCGTAGCCGATTGAAATGCAAGTAGTTATCATAGATATACTCTATCACTATTTGCTGGCGATTCATAGTAATCCCTCCTCAAAATCACCCCATTGAAAAATACGTACAGAATAAGGTTGGGTGAGTTTGCCCTGCTGGTTGGCAAACACCTCTTCTAATTCCGTTTGATAAACGATAAGGTTCTGCTCAAGGTTAAAATCGCTGAGGAAATCGCAATAAATCATCATACGCGAACCGCGATTGAGTGGAAGAACACAGATGATGTCATCTTCGAGGTGTTTTGTGATAGCATCATACTGCTCCTTGGAGCACGCAGGAAGGTAGAGTTGTACTACTTTTTGCAGTTGGAAAGCGTCCATTACTTGCGCTGCACATGCATGTACAGACGCCAATCGAGTGCAAGTGAGTTGCAAGGCTTCGATACCTGAAATTGGGTTTGTTTTCATTGTTGTTGGCATTAAAAATTTATACTACTTTCGTTCGAACGACGCTGCAAAATTAGTGTTTCTTGTAGAGATATAGCGAAAAGCAGACAGCACATTCAGCAGAAAACAAAAAAGTAACACGCTCAAATTAAGCGTGTTACAAAAAAATGCATCAAAAATTGCTCAAGAAAAAAGCAGACAGAAAAACAGACACGTAGCAGACAGGCAACAGGGGATTTAGAGGTATTTTGCTATTTCTGTTGTTAGTTCATTAGGTGTCAATTTGGTAGGGTCATAGAAGGTTTTTAAGTTCCAATGGAGTAAATCATTGCATAATTGCAGCCATTTTCTAAAGGTCTTAGGTTTAGTGTGATCTAAGAGCTTGTCAGATTTATAGATTGCCCATGCAAGACGCGATCTGTCCTTATCTTTATATTGAGTATCTCGAAGATAGGAAATTAGTACTTCATAGTTGTACTTTTCACGCTCACGATATGAAAATCTAAATAGTTTCCCAAACTCCTCTAAATGGGTATCTGGTATAGAAATAGAGGTAGTAGAATTATCTAATTGATGGCGTTTGGATAACTCTAATGCGATGGCGACTTGAAAATCTAATAGTTGCCCAGTGGAATAGCGAGACCAAGGCGCGATATTTGCTGCGCCCGATGACATAGAGGCACTATGTACATGGTCTCGAGGATGCATATTAAAGGAGTATTATGCGGTATTATATTTCGGATTAGTATCTTTTGTTTCATTTCACACCACTTGCAGTAGGGGAAGCAAATCAACCAATTGACCAATCAATTCGTTGATTTTCTCCCTTCAACATTCCTTATATTTTTTGCTGGATTTGTCATCATTTGATGTCCATTTTCACTATCTTCGGAGAGTGCTGACAATTATGCCCCTTCTCCCTCGGCTACAAAGGTACTACAAATAATCCTAATAAAAAAACATAAATCATAAAAAAATGATAAAAAACACTTCCTTATGTTATACAACACCATTCAGCACTTTTCGCTTGCAAAAGCCAAATAATTGGACTAACTTAAGCGTGCGCGCGCATGCGCGCGAGACATACACACAAAAAAAATCGCACCCCTCTTTGGAGTGCGATTTTCGTATGTTTACTTGTTCGTAAACTCGCTTGATTACTCAGCAGCAGCCTCAGTAGCAGGTGCCTCAACAGCAGCCTCAGCCTTAGGAGCAGCTTTCTTACCAGCACGACGGGTGGTCTTCTTAGCAGCTGCCTTAGGAGCCTTGAGCATGTTCTCGTTGTAATCAACCAACTCGATGATAGCCATCTCAGCAGCATCACCAAGACGGAAACCAGTGCGGAGGATACGGGTGTAACCACCTGGACGGTTAGCAATCTTCTCTGCTACGTTTTGGAAGAGTTCGGTAACAACAGTTTTTTGTTTGAGTTTAGCGAAAACAAGACGACGGTTAGCAGTGCTATCCTCTTTCGCATGGGTCAGCAATGGCTCAACATACATGCGGAGCGCTTTTGCCTTCGCCAAAGTGGTCGAAATACGCTTGTGCATAATCAGCGAGCAAGCCATGTTGGAAAGCATAGCATGACGGTGCGCTGCTTTACGACCAAGATGATTGAATTTCTTATTATGTCTCATTGTAGTTTTACTTTTTTAATTAATCATTAAGTTTGTATTTGCTAATATCCATACCAAATGCCAATCCATTACGCTCGAGCAATTCGTCCAACTCGGTGAGAGACTTCTTACCAAAGTTGCGGAACTTCAAGAGGTCAGAACGGTGGTATTTTACCAACTCACCCAAGGTATCTACCTCGGCAGCCTTCAAGCAGTTGAGGGCACGCACAGAGAGATCCATATCTTGCAAGTGTTGGTTAAGCAATTGACGCATACGCAAGTGCTCTTCATCCAGGATATCATTTGCTGGTTTAACAGGATCCTCGATGATAATACGCTCCTCAGAGAAGAGCATAAAATGATAAATCAAGAGCTTTGCAGCCTCTGTCAGCGCTTGTTGAGGAGTGATAGAACCGTCTGTCAGAATCTCCAAAGTGAGCTTCTCATAGTCGGTGCGTTGCTCCACACGATAAGGGTCAATGCTGTACTTCACATTGCGGATAGGAGTATAGATGCTATCCACAGCAAGTACACCAATGGCATCTGTCGCTTGATGATTCTCATCAGCAGACACATAACCACGACCTTTATTAATATTGATATCCAACTCAAAGTCAGCTGACTCGTCCATCTCTGCCAATACCAGATCTGTGTTGAGCACATCAAAATATTGGAGATAGCTATTCAGTTCGCCTGCAAGCAGAACATTACCGCCCTTCACGTGCATGCGAATAGTCTCACCATCTACATCGGTGATACCCTCTTTGCGACCGAAACGAACTTGTTTGAGGTTGAGAATCAAGTTGGTGACATCCGTAATGACACCTGGGATAGTAGCAAATTCATGATCAATACCATTGATCTTAATTGAACAGATAGCAAAGCCCTCGAGTGAGCCAATCAGCACACGACGAATAGCATTACCTACTGTAATACCATAACCCGGCTCGAGCGGACGGAACTCAAAAACTCCGCGCTTGTTGCTCGAATCCAACATGATCACCTTGTCAGGTTTAATAAAATCTAATATTGCCATGAATTTAATTTTTATTTAGAGTACAACTCGACGATTAATTGCTCCTTGATGTTCTCAGGAATCTCCTCACGTTGAGGCAAATTGAGGAACTTACCAGCCTTATCAGCCTCGTTCCACTCCAACCAAGGATACTTACTGTGGTTGAAGCCATCCAAAGAAGCAGTAATAACCTCCAATGATTTAGCCTTCTCGCGAACAGACACTACTTGACCAGGCTTAACTTGGAAAGAAGGAATGTTCACTACCTTGCCGTTCACGCAGATGTGACGGTGGCTAACCAGCTGACGAGCAGCAGCACGAGTAGGAGCCATACCAAGGCGATACACTACGTTGTCAAGACGAGACTCTAACAGTTGGAGAAGAATCTCACCAGTAATACCCTTGATACGAGATGCTTGAGCAAAAAGCAGACGGAATTGACGCTCCAATACACCATAGGTGTATTTTGCTTTTTGCTTCTCAGCGAGCTGAGTACCGTACTCAGACATTTTTTTGCGACGGTTTACACCGTGTTGACCTGGAGCGTAGTTACGACGATCAAGCACTTTGTCAGGACCGAAGATAGCCTCTCCGAAACGACGTGCGATACGAGATTTTGGTCCAATATATCTTGCCATTTTCTTAAAATTTTAATAGTTAAAAAATTATACACGACGACGTTTAGGAGGACGGCAACCATTGTGAGGCATTGGAGTAACGTCAACAATCTCAGTTACTGCGATACCTGCATTAGCGCAAGCGCGGATAGCGCTCTCACGACCTTGTCCAGGACCTTTAACATACGCTTTTACCTTGCGCAAACCGAGGTCAAAAGCAACCTTTGCGCAATCCTCTGCAGCGGTTTGAGCTGCGTAAGGAGTATTCTTTTTAGAGCCACGGAAGCCCATTTTACCTGCTGATGACCAAGAGATAACTTGACCTTGACCATTTGCGAGGGTTACGATTACATTGTTGAAAGAAGACATCACGTGAAGTTGACCAACACCGTCAATCTTTACGACGCGCTTCTTAGCTGCAACTGTTTTCTTTGCCATAATTGATAGATATTAACAGGTTGATTACTTAGTTGCTTTCTTCTTGTTAGCAACAGTTTTCTTTTTACCCTTGCGCGTGCGGGCATTGTTCTTGGTGGATTGACCACGTACTGGAAGACCGATACGGTGGCGAACACCGCGATAGCAACCGATATCCATCAATCGCTTGATGTTGAGTTGTGTTTCTGAACGGAGATCACCCTCTACTTTGTACTTCGCACCGATGATCTCACGGATTTTAGCTGCTTGGTCATCCGTCCAATCTTGTACCTTGATGCTTGGGTCAACGCCTGCCTCTGCCAAGATTTTCTTTGCGCTTGAACGACCTATTCCGTAGATGTAAGTCAAACCGACTTCTCCACATTTGTTTTGTGGCAAATCTACACCGACAATTCTTATAGCCATAATTATTTACTTTAAGGATATTGATTAAATGGTTTACCTCGATGAAATGCTTATCCTTGACGCATCTTCATTTTGGGTTCTTTTTTGTTAATTACATACAAGCGACCTTTGCGACGTACCAATTTGCAGTCTGCATTGCGCTTTTTTACAGATGCTCTAACTTTCATTTTTAATAGAGTTTTAGAGTGTTAATTATAAGGGATTCGTCCGAATTACTTGTAACGGAACGAAATACGTCCTTTGGTGAGGTCATAGGGACTCATCTCCACCTTCACACGGTCACCAGGAAGAATCTTGATGTAGTGCTGACGCATCTTACCAGAGATGTGAGCGATGATCACATGACCACTTTCGAGTTGAACACGGAACATAGCGTTGGACAATGCCTCGGTTACTGTTCCATCTACTTCAATTGCATCTTGTTTTGCCATAATAAATTAGGTATATTTTATATAAAACGATCTCCTAAGACTTGCTGAATATAGTCGAAGGTCGAGAGTATCTCTGCCTTACCATTGCGCACACATACGCTGTGCTCATAGTGAGCAGCTGGCTTGCGGTCAATGGTGCGAGCTGTCCAACCATCGTCTTCGAGAATCACCTGACGACGACCAAGGCATATCATAGGTTCGATAGCAAGTACCATACCTGATTTCAGTACTAGTCCATTGCCACGACGACCATAGTTGCATACCTCGGGCTCCTCGTGCATGTCACGACCTATTCCATGTCCCACAAACTCGCGAACAACAGAATAACCTGCTTTCTCGCAGTGGTTTTGGATCGCAAAGCCTATATCACCCAATCGACGACCTGTAATAGCCTGCTCGATTCCCAGATAAAGCGCCTGCTTGGTTGTGCGCATGAGTTGCAGTGTCGCCTCTGCCACTTCGCCCACAGGGAAAGTATATGCAGAGTCAGCGTGCATGCCACCCAGTTCTACCACCGTGTCAATGGATACGATATCACCGTCTTTCAGGATAACCTTATTAGATGGGATACCATGTACCACTTGCTCGTTAACCGAAGTACAGAGCGTAGCAGGAAAGCCTTCATATCCGAGACAAGAGGGCTTACCACCATTGTCACAGATAAACTCATATGCCACTTTGTCCAACTCGGCTGTAGTAACACCTGGTCGGATGACCTTGGCTACTTCAGCCAAGGTCCTTCCGAGCAAGTCATTACTGCGGCGCAGGAGCTCAATCTCTTCTTCAGTCTTAAGATAGATCATTTCGTATTAATATGCCATTGCGCCTGAGCGTCCCTTGATGCGCATGCCAGACTCAAAGAATCCGTCATAGTGACGCATGAGCAAGTGACTCTCGATTTGTTGTAGCGTATCCAAGATTACACCCACCATAATGAGCAACGATGTACCACCGAAGAATTGCGCAAAACTCATGCTCACGCCAAACAGACGAGCAAAAGCAGGCAAAATTGCGATGATTGCCAACAGGAATGATCCTGGCAAAGTCAAACGGTTCATAATGGTGTCGATATACTCAGCAGTCTTCTTACCTGGTTTAACGCCAGGGATGAAGCCATTGTTGAGCTTCAGGTTTTCAGCCATTTGTACTGGATTGATGATAATCGCAGTGTAGAAATAGGTGAAAACAATGATCAAGATAGCGAATACGAAGTTGTACCAGAAGCCATCGTTATCCATGAAAGCACGAGTGAAAGCACCTGCACTCTCAGCATTGGAGAAACCAGCGAGCGCGATTGGAATAAACATGATTGCTTGCGCAAAGATGATTGGCATCACGTTTGCTGAGTTAACCTTCAATGGGATGTATTGGCGTACACCACCGTATTGTTTGTTACCTACCATGCGTTTTGCATATTGTACAGGGATACGACGTGTACCTTGTACCAACAGGATTGCAAATGCAAACACAAAGAGCAGGACAACCACCTCAAGGAGGAACACGATCAAACCACCACCTGCATCATTCAAACGAGACGAGAACTCTTGGATAATAGCAGCAGGGAAACGAGCGATGATACCGATGAGAATGATAAACGAAATACCGTTACCAAGACCACGATCGGTGATACGCTCACCCAACCACATTACGAACATAGAGCCCGCGCACAAGAGGATAGTGGATGAGATAGTGAACCAGTTGAAGCCCACCTCAAGCATCTGACCTGCTTGAGCCATTTGCACGGACAAGTTTACCAAATAACTTGGACCTTGGAACAGCAAAATAGCTACGGTCAAATAGCGAGTGATTTGGTTCATCTTCTGACGGCCAGACTCGCCCTCTTTCTGCATCTTTTGGAAGTAAGGTACTGCAATAGTAAGCAGCTGAATTACGATAGATGCAGAGATGTATGGCATGATACCCAATGCAAAGATTGACGCATTGGAGAACGCACCACCCGAGAACATATCGAGAAGAGCCATCAGACCTCCAGCGGTTTGAGCGCGCAACGCGGTCAAAGCTGTAGGATCAATACCTGGAAGAACCACGAATGATCCGAAACGGTAGATGAGCACAAACAACAATGTGGTCAACAGACGGTTGCGGAGATCTTCGATCTTCCAGATATTTTTGATTATCTCAATAAACTTACGCATACTAATTAGATTTTGTTGATAGTACCACCAGCAGCTGTGATAGCAGCCTCAGCTGATTTACTGAAAGCGTTAGCTTCTACAGTGAGTTTTGCAGTCAAAGTACCATTGCCCAAGATCTTAACGAGCTGAGTCTTGTTGATGAAACCAGCCTCGTTCAACTCGATAAGACCGATCTTCTCCAAGCCCTTAGCCTCAGCAAGTGCTTGCAAAGTAGCAAGGTTGATTGCTTTGTACTCAACGCGGTTGATGTTCTTAAAGCCGAACTTAGGCAAACGACGTTGCATAGGCATCTGACCACCCTCAAAACCAATCTTCTTTGAGTAACCAGAACGTGACTTAGCACCCTTGTGACCGCGTGTAGAAGTTCCACCAAGACCTGAACCTGGACCACGTCCGATTCGTTTAGCGGTCTTCACAGAACCTGCAGCTGGTGTTAAATTATTTAATTCCATAATGCTACAAATTAATTTAATTAGTCAATAACTTTTACCAAGTGTTTAATTTTGTTTACCATACCGAGGATTGCAGGAGTTGCCTCATGCTCAACGATGGCATTCATCTTGCGAAGACCAAGAGCCAACATTGTATCCTTTTGCACTTGTGGGCAGCCAATGGTGCTGCGTACTTTTTGAATTTTAATAGTTGCCATGATTTTCACAAATTATTATCCGTTAAACACAGTAGAAAGGCTTACGCCACGGTTTTGAGCTACAGTGCGTGCATCACGCATCTCGCCCAAAGCAGCGATAGTAGCCTTCACCAAGTTGTGAGGGTTAGAAGAACCTTTTGATTTTGCCAACACGTCGGTTACACCAACTGACTCCAACACGGCGCGCATAGCACCACCGGCCTTTACTCCGGTACCGTGAGATGCTGGTTGCAAGTATACGCGTGCACCACCAAACTTAGCCTCTTGCTCGTGAGGAATAGTTCCCTTGAGCACTGGCACTTGAATAAGATTCTTCTTAGCTGCCTCTGTACCCTTAGCAATAGCAGCAGTTACCTCACCTGCTTTACCAAGGCCCCAGCCTACGATACCAGCCTCATTTCCTACAACAACGATGGCTGCAAATGTGAATGTACGTCCACCCTTAGTAACCTTAGTTACGCGGTTGACAGCAACAAGGCGCTCCTTGAGCTCCAAGTCTTGGGTTGATTTTACTCGATTCATAACAGTCTCTTTGTTTTTAGAAATTGAGACCTGCCTCGCGGGCAGCGTCTGCCAATGATTTTACTCGACCATGATACAAGTAGCCGTTACGGTCAAATACTACAGCCTCTACACCAGCAGCCTTTGCAGCCTCTGCGATCAGCTTACCTACTTGAGCAGCCTTCTCTGTCTTGGTCATTTTATCCTTGATAGCGAGCGAAGATGCAGAAGCAAGTGTCTTGCCTTGCAAATCGTCGATTACTTGAGCGTAAATTTGGCTGTTGCTACGGAATACAGTCAGACGAGGACGCTCAGCGGTACCCGAAACTTTTGTACGGATAGATGCTTTAATTTTAAGTCTTCTTGCAATTTTCTGATTCATAACTTATTCCTTTCTAATTATTTACCAGCCGATTTACCAGCTTTACGACGAACAACTTCACCTTGGAACTTAACACCTTTACCCTTATAAGGCTCTGGCTTGCGGAACGAGCGAATCTTAGCACATATTTGGCCAATGAGTTGCTTGTCTGCAGATTCCAAAATCACGAGTGGGTTTTGGTTACGCTCAGACTTGGTCTCTACCTTTACCTCTTTTGGCAATTGCAGGTAGATTGGGTGAGTATAACCGAGAGCAAAGTTGAGAGTGTTTGGCATAGCTGCTGCCATCTCAACGCGGTAACCTACACCGACGAGTTCGAGCACTTTCTTATAACCCTCGCTCACACCTACAACCATATTGTTGATCAGAGCGCGATAGAGGCCGTGCATTGCACGATTCTCCTTCTCATCATTTGGACGAGATACACGGCATACACCGTCTTCTACTGCCACTGTGATGTTAGGATTAACTTGTTGTTGAAGTTCACCTTTTGGACCTTTAACAGTCACAAGGTTCTCAGGGCTAACTGTTACAGTCACACCTGCAGGGATAGCGATAGGCAATTTACCAATTCTTGACATAGTCTTTCCTCCTGATTTAATAGATGTAACAAATAACCTCGCCACCCAACTTCATACCAAGAGCCTCTTTGTTGGTCATCACACCCTTTGATGTAGAAAGGATTGCGATACCGAGACCATTCAATACGCGTGGCATCTCGCGATAGCCTACGTACTGACGAAGACCTGGGGTCGAAACACGTTTCAAACTCTTGATGGCGTTAACCTTGTTAACTGGATCATACTTCAAGGCAATCTTAATGGTACCTTGAGGGCCATCCTCCACGAACTTGTATGAAAGGATATAACCTTTCTCAAACAAGATACGGGTGATCTCTTTCTTCAGATTCGAAGCAGGCACCTCTACTACGCGGTGACCAGCTTTGATTGCATTTCTGAGTCGAGTCAGATAATCTGCGATTGGATCTGTCATAAATGTTTTTGTTAAATTAATCCCGCCTTTCGGGACAATATTTAATAAATTAATTTTATTTATTCCCCAGAGGCACCTACGTCCTCTGGGCGAATTTCAAAGTTCTTTACCAGCTTGCTTTCTTCACTCCTGGGATGAGGCCCTTAGACGCCATCTCACGGAATTGAATACGACTCAAGCCGAATACGCGCATATAGCCTTTTGGACGGCCAGTGATTTTGCAACGGTTGTGCAAACGTACTGGACTTGCGTTCTTTGGCAATGCTTGGAGACCTTCATAGTCACCATCCTTGAGGAGTTGCGCACGCTTTGCAGCATATTTCGCTACCAATTTTGCGCGTTTCACCTCGCGAGCTTTCATTGATTCTTTTGCCATAGTCTAATTACTTTTTGAATGGTAATCCAAACTCACGGAGGAGAGCGAAGCCTTCCTCATCGGTCTTTGCGGTTGTCACAAATGTGATGTTCATACCGAGGAGTTTAGAAATGTTATCAATGTTGATTTCAGGGAAGATGATTTGCTCTTGGATACCAAGTGTATAGTTGCCATGACCATCCATCTTGTTGTGGATACCCTTGAAGTCACGGATACGAGGCAATGCCACGCGTACCAGACGCTCCAAGAACTCGTACATACGCTCTCCACGGAGAGTTACGCGAACACCAATAGGCATTTTCTTACGAACCTTGAAGTTAGCGATATCCTTCTTGGAAACCGTAGCAACAGCTTTTTGACCAGTGATAAGGGTCATCTCTTGTTGAGCAACGTCGATGATCTTCTTATCTGCTACAGCCTCACCAAGACCTTGGTTCAGAACGATCTTCTCGAGTTTAGGACACTGCATTACAGTAGTGTAGTTAAACTCCTTCATCAGAGCTGGCACAATGCGCTCCAGATAATCTTGTTTCAAACTTGCTGTATTCATTGTTAGATCTCCTTACCAGTTTTTTTACTTACGCGGACGAGCTTGCCATCCTTCTCTACACGGCCTACGCGAACTGGTACACCGTTCTCAACTGGGTTGAGGTTAGAGATGTGGATAGGAGCCTCCTGTTTTACAATACCTCCTTGAGGATTTTTAGCATTAGGTTTGGTACTCTTTGATACCATGTTGACACCCTCTACGATTGCACGTTGTTTCTCTACGAGCACCTCCAACACACGGCCGGTTTTGCCCTTAGAAGCACCTGCGTTTACATAAACGGTATCACCTTTCTTAATATGCAATTTTGCCATACTTGTAGAATTTAGATGATTAGAGCACTTCAGGTGCCAGAGAAATAATTTTCATGTTCGTTTGACGAAGCTCGCGAGCTACAGGGCCAAAGATACGTGAACCACGAATCTCACCTGCGTTGTTTACGAGCACGCATGCGTTGTCATCGAAGCGGATGTAGCTACCGTCAGCACGGCGAACCTCTTTCTTCACGCGAACAACGATAGCGCGTGTTACTGTACCATCTTTGATGTCAGAAGAAGGAATTACACCTTTTACTGCTACTACGATGGTGTCACCCAAACTGGCGTAACGCTTCTTGGTTCCGCCAAGAACGCGGATGCACAATGCCTCTTTAGCACCTGAGTTGTCCGCAACTACGAGTCTTGATTCTTGTTGTACCATATTACTTAGCCCTTTCTACAATTTGAGTTAAACGCCAACGAACAGTTTTGCTCAATGGACGAGTCTCCATGATACGTACAGTATCGCCGATACCGCACTCATTCTTCTCGTCGTGAGCATGGAACTTGCGAGTTTTATTGACAAACTTGCCATAAATAGGGTGTTTCTCTTTCCAGTGAACTGCAACTACGATAGTCTTGTCCATCTTGTTGGAAACGACAATACCCTGACGCTCTTTTCTTAGATTTCTTGTTTCCATGTCAATTCGTTTTTTACTTTGTTAATTCTCTTTGACGAAGTTCGGTTGCAAGGCGAGCAATAGTCTTACGAGCCACCTTAATCTGCAACGGATTGTCAAGCGGAGAAATGCTGTGATTCAGTTTCATACGAACGAGTGCCTCTTTCTCAGTAGCCAAACGCTCTTGGATCTCAGCAGTTGTTAATTCTTTAATTTCAGCTGTTTTCATAATCCTGATTATACATTTTGGGTTGGGTCGTAATCACGTCTTACGACAAATTTGGTTGTAATAGGAAGTTTTTGAGCAGCCAAACGAAGTGCCTCTTTTGCTACATCGAATGGTACACCGTCAATCTCAAAGATGATACGTCCTGGAGCCAATGGAACTACGAAGCCCTCTGGAGCACCTTTACCTTTACCCATACGTACATCCAATGGTTTCTTGGTAATTGGCTTATCAGGGAATACGCGGATCCATACATGTCCTTGACGTTGCATATAACGTGTTACTGCGATACGGGCTGCCTCGATTTGACGACCTGTCAACCAGATGGTACCAAGGCTCTTGATACCGAATGAGCCAAATGCGAGCTCTGTACCACGCTGTGCATTGCCTTTGATGCGGCCTTTCTGGCAGCGGCGGAATTTAGTTTTCTTTGGTTGTAACATAACTGTTTAATCTACAAATCGGTTTAACATTATTGTTTTTTGTTTCTGCGGAAACCACCACGACGGTCATCACGACGGCGATCGCCACCACGACCATTCTCTTGCTTTTGTGTGAAGTTTGGAGCAAGATCCTTCTTGCCATAAACCTCACCACGGCAGATCCAAACCTTTACACCAATCATACCCACCTTGGTCAATGCACCTACGTGGCAATAATCGATGTCGGCACGAAGGGTGTGCAATGGGGTACGACCCTCTTTGTACATCTCGCTACGAGCCATCTCGGCACCGTTCAAACGACCGCTCAATTGGATCTTGATACCTTCAGCACCCATACGCATGGTAGAGGCAATAGCCATCTTCACTGCGCGACGATAAGCAATCTTACCCTCGAGTTGGCGAGCAATCTTGGTTGCTACGATTGTAGCATCCAACTCTGGACGCTTAACCTCGAAAATGTTGATTTGCACATCCTTCTTGGTGATTTTCTTCAACTCCTCTTTCAATTTGTCAACCTCTTGTCCACCCTTGCCAATGATAAATCCTGGGCGAGCGGTGCACACAGTTACAGTCACAAGTTTCAGAGTACGCTCGATAACGATACGAGAAATACTTGCCTCAGCCAAACGGGCATTCAAATACTCGCGGATCTTGCTGTCCTCGAGAATAGTATCTCCGTAGTTCTTACCGCCAAACCAGTTGGAGTCCCAACCACGTACAATACCAAGGCGGTTTGCTATTGGATTAATTTTCTGTCCCATTTCGTTAATTACTTAGCTTCGTTAGTATTCTTAGTATCTACAAAAATTGTAACATGGTTAGAACGCTTGCGGACACGATAACCGCGACCTTGAGGAGCGGTCAACAGACGCTTCAGCATCATACCGCCATCTACCATGACTTGACTTACATACAGAGTCTCTTGATCTGCCTTCTTACCGGTCTTTACCTCCCAGTTTGCAATAGCAGACTTCAAAAGTTTCTCGAGAGCGCGTGATGCCTCCTTTGTAGAGAAATGCAACGCACCCAGTGCACGGTTCACTTCCATACCACGAATCATATCGGCAACAAGGCGCATCTTGCGTGGAGAGGTAGGAACGTTGTTGAGCTTAGCAAAATATTGACCCTTGCGAGCCTCCTTCATTGCCTCAGCTGTATTATGTTTTCTAGCACCCATTTTGAATTCTAAAATTTAATTTGTTGTGAATGACTCATGGATTAACGGTTACCCGAGTGACCACGGAATGAACGGGTTGGAGCAAACTCACCGAGCTTGTGACCTACCATGTTCTCTGTTACGTACACTGGGATAAACTTATTTCCATTATGAACTGCAATAGTATGACCTACGAAATCAGGAGAAATCATAGATGCACGGCTCCAAGTCTTAACAACATCTTTCTTGCCAGACTCATTCATAGCCAACACCTTATTCTCCAACTTAACGTTGATAAATGGTCCTTTTTTCAATGAACGACTCATAATTTCTCTTAATTTAATAGGTTATTTCTTTCTTCTTTCGATAATGTATTGGTTGCTCAAGTTCTTTGGAGCGCGTGTCTTGTAGCCCTTAGCTAACAAGCCCTTGCGTGAACGTGGGTGTCCACCGGATGCGCGACCTTCACCACCACCCATTGGGTGATCTACTGGGTTCATTGCCACACCACGGTTACGTGGACGACGGCCCAACCAACGGCTACGACCTGCCTTACCACTCTTCTCCAATGCGTGATCGCTGTTGCCTACAACGCCAACGGTTGCCTTGCATGCAGACAATACTTTACGCAACTCGCCAGAAGGCAACTTGATGATTGCATACTTATCCTCACGTGAAGACAATTGTGCAAACACACCTGCTGAACGAACCATGCATGCTCCTTGACCTGGACGCAACTCGATATTGTGAATCAAAGTACCGAGTGGCATGTTCGCCATAGGAAGTGCATTACCAACTTCAGGTGCCACATCTGGACCTGAGATTACTGTTTGACCTACTTGCAATCCGTTTGGTGCAAGGATGTAACGTTTCTCGCCATCAGCGTAGAACAACAGTGCGATACGTGCCGAACGGTTTGGATCGTACTCGATTGTCTTTACTACTGCTGGTACACCATCTTTGTTACGTTTGAAGTCAATTACGCGATATTTCTGCTTGTGTCCACCACCGATGTAACGCATGGTCATCTTACCATTGTTGTTACGACCGCCGGTCTTGGTCTTACCGAACACAAGAGATTTCTCTGGTGCACTTGCGGTAATTGTATCAAATGCGCCAATAACTTTGTGTCTTTGCCCCGGTGTAGAGGGTTTTAATTTACGTACAGCCATTTTTAGATATTGCTATAAAAATCAATTGTTTCACCTTCTTTCAATGTCACGATAGCTTTCTTGTAAGCTGCCTTAGCACCACGAATCAAACCGCTCTTGGTGTAGCGTTGTTTGGTCTTTGGAGCTACGATCAATGTGTTTACATCCAGCACTTGTACATTGTACAACTCTTCTACTGCCTTCTTGATCTCTACCTTGTTGGCAGTACGAACTACCTGAAAACCATAACGGTTAAACTTTTCGCCTGCGGCGGTCATCTTCTCAGTGACGATTGGTTTCAAAATAATTGCCATAGTTCTAACCTCCTTATGCTAAAGTTGCCTCCAGTGCTGCTACTGCGTTCTCTACGAACACTACAGCGCTTGAGTTCATGATTGCGTATGTATTCAGTTCACTTACAGTCACCACGTTGGTGCGCTCAATATTGCTTGCTGACTTCAGAACATTGTAGTTGTTCTCTGCCAACACGAACAATACCTTCTTACCTGCTACTTGAAGATTGTTCATTACCTCGATCATTGCCTTGGTCTTTGGTGCCTCAAATTGGAGTGCATCCAATACAATCACTTGACCTGCAGCTGCGCGGGTGCTCAATGCACTGCGACGAGCCAATTGTTTAACCTTCTTGTTCAGTTTAAAACCATAGTCGCGTGGAACGGGACCAAAAATAGTACCACCACCTACACGTACTGGAGACTTCAAGTCACCTGGACGAGCACCGCCACCACCTTTTTGGCGACCGAGCTTACGAGTAGAGTGAGCGTTCTCGCTACGTTGTTTTGCCTTTGCTGTACCTTGACGATTGTTTGCCAAATATTGCTTTACATCCAAATAAATGGCGTGGTCGTTAGGCTCGATTCCGAAGATAGCGTCATTCAAAACGATCTTCTTGCCGGTCTCTTTGCCGGCCATGTTCAAAATACTAAGTTCCATACCTCTTATTTGTTAATAACAACGATTGAATTTTTAGCACCTGGAATACTACCCTTGACCATAATCAAGTTGTACTCAGGAATCACCTTTAATACTACAAGGTTTTGTACAGTTACGCGGTCTGAACCCATGTGACCTGCCATGCGGGTGCCTGGGAATACACGTGCTGGATAAGCACATGCACCGATAGAACCTGGAGCACGCAAGCGGTCATCTTGACCGTGGGTAGATTGACCTACACCACCAAAGCCGTGACGCTTAACTACACCTTGGAAACCTTTACCTTTAGAAGTACCTACTACATCAACGTATGAGTTCTCCTCAAACATCTCTACAGTCAAGGTATCTCCCAGTTTGACTTCTTGTTCGAATCCATCGAACTCGGCCAAGTGACGCATGGGTTGTACCCCAGCAGCTGCAAAGTGACCTGCCTCTGCCTTGTTGGTGTGCTTCTCGCTCTTTGGCATGAAACCAACTTGTACAGCAGCATAGCCATCCTTCTCAACTGTCTTGAGTTGGGTAACAACGCAAGGACCAGCCTCAATCACGGTGCATGGGATATTCTTGCCATCAGCACCGAAAACGGATGTCATTCCGATTTTTTTACCTAATAATCCTGGCATTTTAGCTGTGATTAAAATTGTTAATAATTATTGTTTTCCACTCTCGCCCTCGGGATTACGTGTCCTACGACCTTGTCTATCCGCGGGAAGTGGCCTGTTTTGTTTATCAAACTTTGATTTCTACTTCTACACCACTTGCAAGCTCCAACTTCATCAAGGCCTCTACGGTCTTTTGGTTAGATTGGTAGATGTCGATGAGACGCTTGTAGCTTGACAACTCAAATTGCTCACGGCTCTTCTTGTTTACGAAGGTAGAGCGGTTTACGGTGAAGATGCGTTTGTGAGTTGGCAATGGAATTGGACCACTTACTACTGCACCTGTTGCTTTTACAGTCTTCACGATCTTCTCTGCTGACTTGTCAACCAAGTTGTGATCGAATGATTTCAGTTTAATACGAATCTTTTGACTCATTGTTCTGTTGTTTTTTAATGTTGTTTTACTTTAACCCGCGCGCTCGCACATCCAAAGAGTCATTTGCTCAGATGACTCGCGCTTCGGTTTTTTTTCTTATCGTTGCGTACCTACCAAAATCCTGCAAATTGCTCTGCAGCATCCTATATTAATATATTGTACGCGCTTGCGTGCGCACATGCACGCGGGAGTGAAGAGGTTTGAAGTATCGAGCGGCCCTTTGCTCAACCTTTTCGAACGTTCGAACTCAGTTTATTTTTTTATCAAGCCAAGGACCAACACATTGGAAGATTGGTCCTTGACCTTTTTCTTCAATTATACCAGATCAACGCGACCGCCTACCTCTGTCAAAACAGTCTTAGCGATAGTGCTTGATACTGCATCATAGTGTGAGAACTCCATGCTGCTGGTTGCACGACCAGAAGTGATGGTACGCAATGCGGTTACATAACCGAACATCTCGCTCAATGGTACCTTAGCCTTGATCACACGCGCACCTGTACGAGCGGTATCCATACCCTCTACTTGACCACGACGTTTGTTCAAGTCACCGATAACATCACCCATGCTCTCCTCTGGAGTTACCACCTCAACCTTCATGATTGGCTCCATCAATACTGGCTTAGCCTTAGCACAAGCGCTCTTGAATGCCATTTGAGCACAGATGTCGAATGAGAGTTGGTCAGAGTCTACTGGGTGGAAGCTACCATCCATCAGAGTCACTTTCAGTTTATCTACTGGATAACCAGCCAATACACCAGTCTTCATAGCAGCAGTGAAACCTTTCTCTACAGCTGGGATGTACTCTTTAGGTACGTTACCGCCCTTAACCACATCCACGAATTGCAAGCCACCTTCGAAGCTCTCGTCAGCTGGCTCAACGCGAACAATAATGTCAGCGAATTTACCACGACCACCTGATTGCTTCTTGTAGGTCTCGCGCAGTTCTACTGGAGCAGAGATAGCCTCGCGATATGCTACTTGAGGACGACCTTGGTTACACTCTACCTTGAACTCACGTTTCAGACGGTCGATAATAATCTCCAAGTGAAGCTCACCCATACCAGAGATCACGGTTTGACCTGTTTGCTCGTCAGTCTTAACGGTAAATGTTGGATCCTCCTCAGCCAACTTGCTCAAACCAACGCCGAGTTTGTCGAGGTCAGCTTGGCTCTTTGGCTCTACAGAGATACCGATCACTGGTGCAGGGAACTCGATAGACTCCAATACGATTGGCTTGTCCTCAGAGCACAAGGTGTCACCAGTACGAATATCCTTGAAACCTACACCCGCACCGATATCACCAGCTGCAATAAAGTCTACTGGGTTTTGACGGTTTGAGTGCATTTGGAAGATACGAGAGATACGCTCGCGTTTGCCAGAGCGTGGGTTGTATACATATGAACCTGCCTCCAACTTACCACTGTACACACGGAAGAAGCACAAGCGACCTACGTATGGGTCAGTAGCAATCTTGAACGCCAATGCGCACAATGGCTCGCTCTCGTCTGGAGTGCGGGTCAACGCATCACCAGTTGCAGGGTCTGTACCATCGATCACTGGAGTATCTACTGGACTTGGCAAGTATGCGCAAACTGCGTTCAACATAGTTTGCACACCTTTGTTCTTGAATGAAGAACCACAAACCATTGGGAAGATTTGCATGCTCAAGCAACCTTTGCGGATTGCAGCACGGATCTCGTCCTCGGTGATGGTAGATGGATCATCAAAGTATTTCTCCATCAACGCATCGTCGAACTCAGAGATAGTCTCGAGCATCTTGTCGCGCCACTCCTCTGCCTCAGCTACGAGGTTTGCAGGAATATCCTCTACAGAGTAGTCAGCACCCATAGTCTCATCATTCCAGATGTTGGCCTTCATAGTTACGAGGTCAACTACGCCTTTGAAAGTCTCCTCAGCGCCAATTGGAATTTGGATTGGACATGGGTTTGCACCAAGAACCTCCTTGATTTGGGTAACTACGTCGAAGAAGTTAGCACCAGAGCGGTCCATTTTGTTTACGTAGCACAAACGTGGTACGTTGTATTTATCAGCTTGACGCCATACAGTCTCAGACTGTGGTTGTACACCACCTACTGCGCAGAATGCTGCCACAGCACCGTCCAAGATACGCAATGAACGCTCTACCTCTACGGTGAAGTCCACGTGGCCTGGAGTGTCAATCAAGTTGATTTTGTACTTATCGCCTTTGTATTGCCAATAAGTGGTTGTAGCTGCAGAAGTGATAGTGATACCACGCTCTTGCTCTTGCTCCATCCAGTCCATGGTAGCTGCACCATCGTGCACCTCACCAATCTTGTGTGTCAGACCGGTGTAGAACAAAATACGCTCAGAGGTAGTAGTCTTCCCGGCATCGATGTGAGCCATGATACCGATATTTCTGTTTAATTTCAAATCGTGTTTAGCCATTTTCGTTTCTCTTATCTAATACCGTATATATATTACGCGCGCAAGCACATATTAGAAACGGAAGTGTGCAAATGCACGGTTAGCCTCTGCCATGCGGTGCATATCCTCTTTACGCTTGAACGCACCACCTTGGTTATTAAACGCATCCATGA
>JAZOOG010000039.1:0-22831 GCA_045654945.1 Paludibacteraceae bacterium | reverse complement strand
GCGTTTGGCATTGCCTATCAATTTGGCAAGTATCAATGAGGCAATCAACGCAGGTAGTAACTACGGCGATAATGCAGAAATGATGAATGTGCCTGTAAATAAAGTATGTGAGTACATGCAACGCGAGGGCAGTCAGTATGTAGTGTATGTCCTTTGCCAAGTGGCAGCAGCGGGCAACAGAACAGCCCATTTTACCCCATTCACGCAGTGCAACCAATTAGCCAAGAGCCAGTATATCGGGCATTCGTTTGTGCCTGGCTTGGCGCAAATCAAGAAAGGCAGCGTAGGCAAAGGTACAGCGTTTATTGTGAGCGAAGTAGTGTTGGTCGGTGGTGTGGTGGCAGCAGAATGTCTGCAACGCTACTATGCACAACAGATAAGCATGACACACAATAGCACCTTAAAACAACGCTATGCGCAGAATGCCAATATCTGTCAGATTAGTCGCAATGTGGGCATTGGCTGTGTGGCAGCGGTGTATATATGGAATGTGATAGATGGTATGGTGGCAAAAGGTAAAACACAGATACCATTGGGTACAGCAGAATTGCGTTTGGCACCATATGCGGACTATGAGAGTGGCGGTGTAGCAGCAGTAGTGAATTTCTAAAGACAACTAAGACAACTTATAAGACAATTAGGGACAATTATGAAGAAACGATTAACATTTTGTGCCATGCTGATGGCATTGGTAATGATGGTAGGCTGTGAGCCAGTGACATACGAGGTATTTGCTACGGTGAGTGGTACGGTGGTTGAAGCGACAACAATGGAACCGATAGAGGGTGTATCGGTACAACTCAGCCCCTCAAGTAAAAATATGGTGACGGGTGCAGATGGACGCTTCGAGTTTGCAGAAGTGGATGCCGTACAATATACGATTACGGTACAGAAGGCAGGATATAGCACCAACCGCAAGTTGGTCAATGCTATCGCTGGGGAGACTACGGATGTAACCATTACAATGGAAGTGAAGAAATAAAGACAACACAAACAACATTTGCGCGAACCAACATTGTTCGCGCTCAAAGTGAAAACCAAATACAACAATGAAAAAGCTTCTCTATTTATTAGTAGGCGTTATCCTCTTTGGGGGATTGTACTACTCATGCGTACCAGAGGAATTGCCTGGCAGTATTTATGGCACGGTGGTGGACAAAGCCACAGGCGAGCCAATTAAGTCGGCAGGTGTAGAACTCAGTCCAAGCGGACTGAAGACCGTGACTGGTAGCGAAGGTCAATTCGAATTTACAGAATTAACCCCTGGCAAATATACGTTGATTATTACCAAAACGGGGTATCTTGATGGTGTGAGCCATACTATAGAGGTTAAGCCAGGACAACAAGCCAAAGGCGATGTGCAGATTGAAAAATTGCCACCTGCGCTGAAGGTGGTAGATGACAATCGCCAAGAAATCAGTACCTTGGATTTCGGTAGTGCCGAGGATGATGTTGCTCGTTCGTTTAGTATCTTTAACGATGGTACAGAAACATTGGAGTGGGAACTAACCGCCACTGCGGATTGGATTAAATCCGTTAGTAAAACAAGTGGTGCTTTATCTGCGGGAACTACACAATCGTTGCTTATTACAATTGATAGAACGAAATTGAGTAGCGGAGAGAATAAAACTACAATACACATTACTTCCAATAGTGGTAATAAACAGCTGGTTGTAACCGCTACGAATACTTATCAAGCTACCACACTGAATGTCTTGTCAGTAACCGATATTAAGAGTAGTTGTGCAGTGTTGCATGGTGAGATACTGACGGAAGGTACACCTAAATATGCTGAACGTGGATTTGTCTATTCGGAATCATCTAAACCTACTATCGGGAATTGTATACAACAATTGACCACACCATTGACCGATGAAAAGGTATTCTCCATAGAAGCGACAGGGCTGATAGAGGGCAAAACCTACTATGTTCGCGCTTATGCTATCAACGGCGGAAAGGAGGCTTATAGCTCCAATGAGGTTTCCTTTACCGCAGAAGGTAGCGTATTGCCTAAAGTGACTACTAAATCGATAACCGATATTTCTCGTAGTGAGGGAAAAGCCATTGCTATGGGGACAATAACTGAGGTTGGCGACCCTGCGTATAGCGAACGTGGCTTTGTATATAATACTACGCATAACCCCATTATTCAGACAGCAACAAAGACAGTAGTTGAGGGTAATGGAATAGGAGAATTTGTAGCAACTTTGTCTGATTTGCAGTTAGGCAATATGTATTATGTCCGTGCATATGCGAAGAATACGGTGGGTGTAGCCTATGGTGAGGAGCAGCTATTAGACTTCAATCCTATCTTGCCCGTAGTTGTTACTAACGATGTGACGGGTATTTCCGAAGAAACGAAATCGGCTACTTTCCATGCTACGATTACCAATGCGGGAGACCCCGTCTATACAGAGCGCGGTTTTGTATATGGCAAATCGCCAGACCCTACTACTGGTGGTGCGACTAAGGTAGTGGTAGCAGGTAGTGGCAAAGGTACATACTATGGCGATGTGCATAATTTAGATGTTAATGTTCCTTATTACGTGCGCGCGTACCTTGTTTATTCACACGGTACAATCTATGGAGAAGAGAAAATTTTTAATATACACAAAACTTTTCCTCCTACCATAGAGACTACATCAGTGAGCAATGTATCATATACTTCTGCTACAATAGGTGGAGAAGTGACTGCCGATGGAGGGGAGCAAGTAACCGAACGAGGCATAGTATATGGTACCTCGCAAAATCCAACAACAGAAAATAGTAAAGTTGCTAACGGTTCTGGTACGGGTACATTTAGTTGTGAACTCACGGATTTAAAGGATGGTACTACCTATTATGTTCGCGCATATGCGACTAACGAAAAAGGTACTGCCTATGGAGAAGAGGTGACTTTTACAACTCACGCTAAAACACTTGCTACCGTATCGACTACAACCCCTACCAATATTTTATATACTACTGCAACTGTTGGCGGTAATATAGTAAATGATGGTGGGTCAAATGTTACTGCCCGAGGCATAGTATATAGTACCTCGCAAAATCCAACAACAGAAAATAGTAAAGTTGCTAACGGTTCTGGTACGGGTACATTTAGTTGTGAACTCACGGATTTGAAGGATGGTACTACCTATTATGCGCGAGCATATGCGAGTAACGAAAAAGGTACTGCCTATGGAGAAGAGATTGGTTTTACGACAAAATCAATCAATTCTAATGGTCATGATTATGTTGATTTAGGTCTACCATCTGGCATATTATGGGCAACATGTAACATAGGAGCAAACACACCAGAGGAATACGGTAGTTATTTCGCTTGGGGTATATCTCACATCAACTGGTCGGGTTGTTATAATTGGGTTCACTATGAGTATAGTAATAGTAATAATGAAAGCATGAAAAAATATTGTACCGATAGTAAGTATGGTGAATATGGATTTAAAGATGACAAAACTACGATTGAATCTATTGATGATGCAGCTGCAATGATTTGGGGAGGTAATTGGCGCATACCCACAAAGGAAGAATGGTCAGAACTAGAAAATAATTGTACATGGATATGGACCACTCTAGGTGATATAAAAGGTTACAAGGTAACTAGTAAAAAGAACAGTAATAGTATATTCCTTCCTGCTGCTGGTTATAAATTTGGAACTCAACTTAAATACGAAAATTATAGAGGCGCATATTGGTCCAGTTCACTTTGCATCTCTTATCCATGTAACGCTTATTCTTTAGAGTTTATTCCGACTTTTATCTATGGTGACGAATGGCATAATAGGTGTGATGGACTGTCTATTCGCGCAGTTTGTCAATAGATATATTATATTTCTAAAACAATTAAATGCAAAAAACATCAACATTATAATAAACACCTCTGTCCATACCTTTCAGCCGAATCTTCGCGCGAAGAAAACTTTTTTCAAAAAAATACACCTAAAAACTTGCATAGTTCACAAAAATATAGTAATTTTGCACAGAGTTTGAGAATTTGGGAAAAGCACTTTGAGAATTTGGAAGAGAATATTTGCAAATTTAGAAATAGAAATAAATTATAAATCAATAGAATATGATAGTTCGCTCACAATTAAGTACGATTATCGAACGTATGCAAGAACCAAGAAAATGTATCCAAGTTCTTGCAGGTCCACGTCAGGTGGGAAAAACTACGCTCATCAAGCAATTTTTAGCACAATGCACTATACCTGCAACCAGTCTAAATGCAGATGAAGTAGCAACAAACAATCGTGCATGGATATCAGAGAAATGGCAATCTGTCCGTATTCGTATGCAATTGGAGGGGCAACAAGAGCATATACTGATTATCGACGAGGTGCAAAAAATAGACAATTGGAGCGAAGTTGTCAAAAAAGAATGGGACTACGACACCTTTCATGATATCAATATCAAACTGATTTTGTTAGGCAGTAGTCGATTGCTGCTCAAAGACGGCTTAACAGAGAGTTTGATGGGACGCTTTGAGTTGATTCGTGTACCACATTGGTCCTACACCGAAATGCACGAAGCATTTAACTTCTCAATTGAACAGTACATCTATTTTGGTGGATACCCTGGCGCTGCTCCCTATGTCAATAACGAGAAACGTTGGCGTCAATATATGCGAGATTCTATCATTGAGCCAGCTATTAATCGCGATGTATTGATGACCAAACGCGTACTTAAGCCTGCTCTAATGAGACAACTATTCGAAATTGGATGTGCGTATAGTGGCGAAATTATTGCATTCAATAAGATTATTGGTCAATTAAATGAGGCAGGAAATACATCCACTTTAGCCAATTATCTTAAGACTTTAGATGAGGCATCTCTATTAGGAGGATTGCAGCGATATGCAGTTGACTTTGCAAGACGCTATCAGTCAATACCAAAATATCAAGTCTATAATACCGCTCTATTGAGTTATTTTCAAGGTCGAGGATTTAAGACCGAACAACTTGATCCAAGTCGCTGGGGGCGTTGGGTGGAAAGTGCCATAGGTGCACATCTCATCAACCATGCGCAGGAGCAGGATTATGACCTGTATTATTGGAGAGACCACAATGATGAAGTGGATTTTATTATCCGTCAAACAGGAAATCGATTGATGGCATTAGAAGTGAAAAGTGGTCACCGACAAGATAATAGTGGTCTTCATGTTTTTGCTGACAAATTTCATCCACAGCACTCACTTGTGGTTGGTGGCGATGCTTTTCCAACAGAATTATTTTTCTCAACTCCGATAGAACGATTCTTATCCTTATAAAAGGCATAATGTTGACTGTTTTATGTTACTATATGTGTCAACTTTTTTCAGGATAAGACAGTCTGTTGGTCCGAGTAATGAAAGGCTATCCACCGCTTATCCACCCGATAAAGCCCCCTCTAAACAGAGGAATCCTGCTCTACACTTCTGACGGAAAAACAGGCAAACTTTTGACGGGAACACAAGCAAACTTCAGGGAAAGTATTGGACAGTATTGGAGTGATAACGGAGTGGTAACGGGCAAGACTGCTGAAAGATAAGATAAATCTTCAAAAAAGTCCAACTCACTCATCTCTTGCGGATGGCAGCGGACAGCAATTGGTACACCTGCCGTTGTTCCTCGTTGAGCAATGAGAGGTGATGGTTCATCACATTCTCATCGCCACGGCGAGCAGGACCCGTCTGCGCATCGCGCGGAGAGAGGGTGTGTACTTTGGCAGCAGTCTCATCAATCAAAGGCAACAACGCGCGGAAGGGGATATGTGTGTTTTGCAACAACTCAGCAGCCATGGTGTACATGAGATTGGTGAAGTTATTGGTGAAAACACCCGCTACATGCAAGCGCTCACGGTCATGCTGCGAAGCCTCATATACATGGCTCGTGATGGTCAATGCCAAGGAATACACCGCACTAATATCGTCTATCCCACGCGCCTCAAAGAACACTGGCACCGTAGAGAAATCCTCTATCACACGCGCCTTGCTAAAGGTCTGGAATGGATAGAAGATACCAGCATGTGGTTTGTCCTCGCCAAAAACCGTGATGGGCATCGTACCCGATGTGTGGAGGTGCAAGGAGCGTTCCCTACCCTGCACCTGTGCAACCACTGATGCCAAAGCCTCGTCCTTCACCGCATATATATATACATTCGCCTGAGGCAACTCATCCAGCCCCTCACGACTACCAACCATCTGACACGCTATGCCCTTCTTGCGAAACGCATAGTCCAAATTAGTGGCTACATTGCCTTTTCCTATAATAACGATGTTCATTGTGTTTAGTGAACGCTCGCAGAGCGAGCTACTGTTTAGTGTTTAGTGTTAGTGTTTAAAGGCAGGGATTTATAAAACTCCGTGACGGCAACAATACCGTTTTCCCAGACCTCGAGGTCCATAGACTCGTTAGGCGAGTGGATAGCGTTCTTCTCCAAGCCAAAGCCCATGAGGATAGTCTTCACACCTAAAATCTGCTCGAAGCTGCTGATGATAGGAATACTACCGCCACGGCGTGCTGCCAATGGGCGTTTGCCAAATGCCACCTCAAAGCCATGCTCCGCTGCCTTATACGCAGGAATATCAATAGGACATACATACCCCTGACCGCCGTGCATTGGAGTCACCTTCACACGCACACCCGCAGGCGCGATACCTTGTATATAATCCACTAAAGCTTGGCTCACCTTCTCGTGGTCTTGGTTCGCTACCAGTCGGCAGCTGACCTTAGCATACGCCTTGCTGGGCAAGACGGTCTTGCTACCCTCGCCCGTATAGCCACCCCAAATACCGCAAATATCAAAGGACGGACGGCAGGAGTTGCGCTCCAAGGTAGAATAGCCCTCTTCACCAAAAGTAGTATCCACATCTATCGCCTCGCAGTATGCCTGCTCCGAGAAAGGAATCTGCTTGATCATCTCGCGTTCCGCCTCTGGAATAGGCAGTACATCGTCATAGAAACCAGGGATAGTGATACGTCCCTTATCGTCCACCACCTGAGCGAGCATCTCAGTGAGGGCATTGATTGGGTTCTTCACCGCGCCACCGAAGTGTCCGCTATGCAGGTCACGGTTAGGGCCTGTGACCTCTATCTCCCAATATGCCAAACCGCGCAGACCCGTAGTAATGGATGGTGTCTCCTTGCCAATCATAGAGGTATCACTCACGAGGATAATATCGCAGGCAAGTAGGTCGCGGTGTTCCTCGAGGAAGGCCTCCAGACTGGGGCTACCTATCTCCTCCTCGCCCTCGAAAATGAACTTCACATGGCAGTTCATCAGACCATGCTTAACCAAGTATTCAAAGGCCTTAACCTGAATCATGGCTTGTCCCTTATCATCATCCGCGCCACGAGCATAGAGGCGACCATCGCGGATCTCTGGCTCCCATGGATTGGAGTGCCAAAGGTCAAGCGGCTCGACAGGCATCACATCATAGTGAGAATAGACGAGGACGGTAGGTATCGGATATCGGTTATCGGACGCCACTTCGTGGCTATTGGATATTGGACTGTACTCGGCATACACAAACGGATTGCCCTTGGAGGGCATAATCTCGGCATGTTGTGCGCCCGCCTCTAATAGGAGTTCGCGCCAACGCTCGGCACAACGGAGCATATCCTCCTTGTGAGCAGGTTGGCAACTAACACTGGGAATACGAATAAGACTCGCCCACTCCTCCATGAAGCGGGTGCGATTGGCTGCGATATAAGAACGAATCGACATGGTATTTACAATTTGACAATTTACGATTTACAATTTACAATTTGACAATTTACAATTTACGATTTGACAATTGATTTACTATTTTTAAAATATTGTGTTTTTAACAAAAAAATTGCTGCATTGCCACTTGACTCGAGAAAACTCCCAAAGACAGGATTTGAGGGGTACAGATCCTTTGTAATCTAACTGCCTCACCGCTACGACAAATGTCGGTCACCGCGCAGAGTATTAGCACGCCATTGGAGAGAGTACCTTTCTCGGAAAAAATAAATGTGTTGAGTTTTCCGGTTCTGGGCAATGCAACAATATATGTAAGATCGCGTTATACTTCTTTACAAATTCTGTGCCAAAGTTAAAAGGCTATTGGCTATGGGTTATAGGCTAAAGGTTAAAGGTTATAGGTTAAAGGCTAGTAATATGCGGCTTCGCCGCTACCTCTTGCCTTTCGCCTCAGCGGGGTCCCCGACGACACTCGTGTCGTGGGGTGCTCTCTCGCCTTTCGCCTAAAATCTCCATGCTAAGGTGGCTACAATACGGTGGGTCTGCGTGCCTACCTCTATGGGGAGGAGTTGGCACTCGGAGGCATACTGGTGAAGCGTTTGCCAACGGTATTGGTATGCCACCTGCGCTACCAGTTGCGCCCCACGATAGCCTATTCCCGCGCTGGCATATTGCGAAGATGCCGTATAGCGATAATCCATATCCGTTCGGACATCATTGTACGCTAACAACCAAACAGGATCTTCCTTCATAAACGAGGATTCATATACATAACCCGCATTGAGGAACAATCCACGACAGGCCTGTGCCTCGGCACCAATGCGAAGCGTGTGCACATCCTCCATCGTTGCAGCGTGCGCATAGTCGTATTGCACCGCTATCATTCCCTCGTTGCCTATCTGCCCTGCCACGCTCACGCTGGTACGCAGAGGCATCATCATCTCATCATTCATCACCCCACTGGCAGGAGTCAGCACCTCGTATCGCTGTCCATCCACTGTGCTATACATATCGCCTTCGGTCTGAACGGATAGGGTCATCATGCATGGCGTCTGCAAGGATGCGCCCACGCGCAAAGCTTGGATAGGTCGGTAGATGAATCCAACAGAACCACCTACACCTACGCCCGAAAGGTGGTATAGCGACTTTAGCTCAGCCGAATTAACGCGATCACTCTCTTGATGCACTGTGCGTTTGGTATAGGACAATGTGGGCACATTCAGTCCTAGACCTATATACCACTGGTTATTGATATTGCTTCCCCAAGATAGCGTATATTGGTCGTAGGTACCCGACTCAGAGACGGATAGCGAGCCACTCGTGAAGTTCAGGGCAGGTTCCCATTGATCCTTATCCAATGGATTAATCAGATATGCCTCATACCCCAATATACTCAACCAACCTATCTCACTATCGTCCCACGGTTTGTTCTGCAGATATTGCTCAGCCAGGCCATTGGTCATGGCGCACACAGAAGGCAACATAGCCATGTCCTGCCCATTCACCACCACATCACGATTGAAAGTCGCCAAACGGTTGGCAGCTATCATAAAGTTGTTGAATATCATTCCGCGTTGGCGTTGCGCATTGCCCCATGCCCAAACGGCTGAGATATTAGGAGCAGCAAAGCGCGAGCGGGTGGAAGATGGTGTAGTATTGTGTAGCGTTGTGGAGAGTTGTGTGGTTTTGTCTATTGTTTCGTCCAAGGTCAACATGAGTTCGCTTCGGCGGTACAAACCCAATCCAGCGGGGTTATCCTGTGCAGCCGAAGGATCACCACCTATAGCCGTCATAGCGCCACCCATACCCACATAGCGCGCCGTACCAATAATCTGACGTTCGGAGAAACGTTGGACGTCTTGGCTATTGGCTACTGGAGATAGACTATAGGCAAGGAGTAATATGAGCAAGAGGCGTTTCATTTCTCGACTATGCGCATAACGACAGTATCGGGATATTGGGTAGTATCTTCTAAGAAGATGAATTCGCGCGCATGGCGATCATATACGGGCTCATTGGGCACAATGGTGTCCACTAAGGGCCAATAGTAGCTATCGTCCATGTATAAGCCTACCCCATCCCTCCCTGATTCAGGACGGGTGTTAGGCGATGAGGCGAGAGACGACAAGGCGACAAGGCTCGGAACCAACAGCCCAATGGTTAATATGATGATGCAACGTTTCATGCGGGTATGGACAGTAAGGTCATTAAGGACTTTAAGGTCGTTAATGGTCTTTCTGCAAAAGTTGTGCCAAAGCGATTAGTTGCGGAAGCCAATAATCTCGCGCACCTCGCGAATGGTCTTCTCAGCACTGGCAGCAGCTGCCTCAGCACCCTCACGAGCCACCTTCAAGAGATACTCCTCGTTGTTTTGGAAATCGAGGATACGCTCGCGGATAGGCGCGCAGAAAGCATTGATGTCCGCAGCGAGTTGCTTCTTCATATCGCCATAGCGGATAGCCATATTGTTGTACTGGTCGTTGAAGTAATCGTAGGTGTCAGGCGTAGAAACGAGTTGCATGAGCGTAAAGAGGTTCTCGATTGGCTCTGGTTTCTCCTGATTGAGCATAGTAGGACCCGCATCGGTCACGGCACGCATGACTTTCTTCTTGATAGTAGCCTCATCGTCGCAGAGATAGATAGCATTACCCTCGCTCTTGCCCATCTTACCGCTACCGTCCAAGCCAGGCACCTTCACTGCTTTGGCATTGAAGTGGAAGGACTCGGGCTCCTTGAAGTACTCTACATTATAGATGCGGTTGAAGCGGCGAGCAAAGAGGCGCGCCATCTCCATGTTCTGCTCTTGGTCTTTACCCACAGGCACTTTATCCGCCTTGTGCACCAGGATATCCGCAGCCATAAGGGATGGATAGGTCAGCAGACCCGCATTCACGTTGTCAGGTTGCTTGCGCGCTTTCTCCTTGAAAGAGGTTACACGCTCCAACTCACCCAAATAGGCGTTCATATTGAGATAGAGGTACAACTCCAGCACTTGCTTCACATCGCTCTGCACATAGATAGGAGCCTTTTGAGGGTCAATACCACAAGCTAAATACTCCGCCAAGATAGTGCGCACAGAGGTACGTATGTTTTCGGGTGTAGGGTGCGTAGTGAGCGAGTGCCAATCCGCAATGAAGAACATACAGTTGTACTCCTCTTGCATTTTCACAAAACTCTTCACTGCACCAAAATAATTACCGAGGTGCAAATTACCCGTTGGACGGATGCCACTAATTACTTTTTCCATTGTTCAATATAGTTCAAAGTTGTTCAAAATAGTTCAAAATTGTTCAATATGGGTGCAAAGGTACAACTTTTTTTGCGTATATGCAAGTTTTTTTGTACTTTTGCAGGCAAATTAAAAAAAAATAGTAAATAGCTATGACTTTATCCGAATATATTGAGCAGCACAGTTCGCCAGAGAACCCTGTCTTGCAACAGATTACCCGTAGCACACACCTTGAGGTTATCAATCCTCGTATGCTGTCAGGGCATGTGCAAGGGCGCGTGCTGAGTATGATTAGCCAGATGATTCAACCCAAACGCATATTGGAGTTGGGCACTTTCACGGGCTACTCCGCTCTCTGCCTCGCGGAGGGACTGACCGAGGACGGCAGACTCATCACCATTGAGCATAATGATGAGATGGAGGACAGTATCCGCCGCAACTTGGCACTCTCACCATTAGGCGAGAAGATTGATTTGGTGATTGGCGATGCCAAAGAGGCGATGAGGCGATTAGGCGATAAGGCGAAAGGCGAGAGGCAAGAGGCAAAAGGCACGGAGGTGTTTGACCTCGTCTTTATTGACGCGGATAAGAAGGAGTATTGCGATTACTTGGATTTGGTATTGCCCTTGATGCGCAAAGGGGGCTGGATATTGGCAGATAACACCCTGTGGGATGGACATATCATTGAGGCAACTTACGACAAAGACAAACAGACCGTTGCCATGCGCGCTTTCAACGATAAGGTAATGCAAGACGAGCGACTGGAGAAAGTGATATTGCCCCTCCGCGATGGACTGACGATAATAAGGGTTAAAGAGCTGGTTAATTAATCGAATCGCGAGTCTACTTCATTTGCCGAAGATCTATCGAAACCACTTCGTTACCACTAAGATGTTCATGGGTGGGTGCTGGATCTTTCGCTTATTAATTTATAATACACGTTTTCGAGGTTTCGGCTGCAGTATGTCATATTTTTTTCTAATATATGCACACAAAAATCGCCGCTGTGGGCGATTTTGTGTAAAGTGTAAGGTGTAATGTGTAAAGGCAGGGATTACAACTCTTGTCCCATAACATTGTACTTTTTGCCGTTCGGTAAGAGAATAAATAGTTGATTATTTTCAACTACTTTTTGCGATTTCTTTGTTGGCACATCTATGTTATCCACAGCACTTGACAAGAAGAAGTTTCCATAAATTTCTACATCGTGAGCAGGCATTGTTTCAGGAGCTTCACTCCAACCACTAAATGTATATCCTTCTTTTATTGGTTCTTCTCGTAATATAATTGTATCACAATGTTTAACACTATCTACTGCATAAAGTTCCCCGTCTATATAATAATTGACACAGAATTTTTTGTCCAAAACATACTCTTGTATGTCCCAAAAATCTTTCCAAACATCTGCTGTTTGATAAGCAGTCAATGTTCCTTTGGGAACAAATATAGTCGTGTTAACATATTGTGATTCTGTGAAGTCATTACCGCTATCAATAACGGGAGGATTTGTACACATGGAGTAAATAATAGATATATTTGCGCCTCGCGCAAACGTGTTTTCTCCTATTCTCGTAATATTATTTCCTATTATTAATGAGTCAACATCATAAAAGACATAACCTTTATATCCTGAAGGCTGCGTGTTAATCATATCGCGTCCCAAATAAACCTTTTCTAACGAGCATCCTTCGAATATATCAGTAGGACTATAGTAATTGTAGATAGTTCCAGTAGAAAGAAAATTTGTACAATCTTCAATTTTCACATATCTTAATGAGGTACAATTTTTAAAAACTTCAAAACCTATTTTTTCAACGCTATTAGGAATTGTAATATCAGTAATGCTACAGCAATATTCGAACACAAAGTCGCCAATTGTAGTAACACTATTTGGAATGGATATATTTGTAAGGCTATCACATCTATTGAATGCTTTCTTTTTTATCTCTTTTACATTATTGCCAATTATTGCACAAGTAAGATTACGACATTCATTGAATAATTCTATCCCTATTGCCGTCACGCTATCACCAATTGTTACTGATTTCAAAGTTTTTATTTTCCCAAAAGGAGAATCAAAATAATAGTTTGTTCCGCCTTGCACAATTACTGTATATGTAAGATTACGGCCTATATAAAGCGACTCCAAGGGACAATCATGAAATAATCCGTAATAACGATCTTCATCCTTATATCTTTCGCTATATCCCATTTCAATCTCAGTGCCTCCATCTTCTATGTGTAATTCATACAAATGATAACATCTGTCGAATGCATAATGTTCTATACTTGTTACATTTTTTGGAATAGTGATGCTTTCTAAACTAATGCAATTATTAAACAGCCCTTTTCCAATAGTTGTAACGAGGTCGCCAATTATCACATTTTTTAACTCTTGCTTATTGTAAAAAGGTGAATGATAGCGATAATAATAATGACTACCATAATAATAGACATATCTTCCTCCGAATTCATATTTAAGATTGCGTCCTAAATATAGTATTTCCAAAGGACAATCATGGAATAAACTGTGATAATCAAAAGTTGTAATATCATCATAATAATAATCATTTTCATTACTATGCTTCATCTCAAGCTCTATATCTCCATCCTCTAAGCGTAGCTCTTTTAATGAAGTGCAACTATCGAATGCGCCCTGAGCTATACTTACTACGCTATTGGGAATTATAATACTGGTCAGACTATTACAATCATCAAATGCACTTTCTCCAATTTTTATCACACTATTGGGAATAGTAATAGAAGTGAGTTCAGAACATGTCCAAAAAGCCCTATCCCCGATAGTTATAACGGCTAAATCTCTTGACTTGTAATTTACAGTACTTGGAATTATTACTTCACCAGTATATTTATTGTCACCTGATGTTACTTCTACTGTTAAATCAGTAGAAGAAATAATGTTGTAATATATTCCATCTACCTCAAAATCATAGGCATTTGCCATTACGCTGCCCAATAGCACCGCTATCGTTGTCAGCAAGAATTTAATTGTTTTCATAATTTCCGTGTATTATTTTTTATGTATCAATATATAATCCTTTTTTTCGTACTCTTTTTTATTCATTTCAATTTTTGCTTCTTTATCGGTCCAAATGAAATCATCAGTAATATCATTCCACTTCAACCAAATGCGTTCAACTTCAGTATTTTTGCGAAACATAGTAATGAGTTCTATCAAATATTTTGTTTTATTCTTATTACCAATACTTTCAAATACTAAGTCTATTGGACCATCCATTGATGCTCCACACAATTCCAACCGAACATCTTCCTCCTGATTAACCAACCATAGAGAAACTAATTCGAGAGTTCTTTGAGTATCTACAACTCTACCATAATTACCTGCCCATAACACCCTAAATGAGATTAAATTTTCTTTTACAATCATAATTGTTTTCTTCATTCGCCTACCACTCTCCCTGCTTCGGCATTAAGGTTAATACTACGGTTATGGATACAAAAAAAGACGTGGGAGAAACTTTCTTGCTTATCCCAGTCATCAGGCCTTCGCATTGCCTTTCCATCGAGATAAGCAACTCAGCCAGCCCACGCCAATCGCGTATTATATAATGACATATGCGCAGTATCCTCACGGACACACTTTCGCATATAGGTATAATACACCTTGGCATGGACGCTTCGTTGCGAGATCTTCTGATGGATTCAAAGTTGCGAAGTTTGATGACTCGAAGATAACGTTCAGAAAACGTCCTTTTCCTGCTTCTCAATGAAACACTTTGTAGAAATAAAACTACAACATGCAGCACTTGCGAAGCACGAAATCCATTATGTCTTGACCCACCCATCCCTTCGGGCTGGCTGAATCGACTGCAAAATTACAACATTTTTTTGAATTGAGCAAGTAGTAGAACAAAAAAAATGCCACTTATGTGAATTTTGCATAAATGGCAGGGAGGTAACGCTATATCAAATATGTCGGGCAACGGACTATGCGTTGCGGATTAACTATAAACTATAGTGATGAGTTATAAGTAATTTTAGGGGTTAGTATTGTTTTATTAGTATGTACTCATTATTTTACTTGGTCTATGATTGTCTGTGCAGGAATGCCCATAAGGCTGATGGCAGAAAGTTTCTTTCCCATATCTTTGAGTGAATGGCCACAATGGTATAATTGGTTATCAATAATCAACCACCTATCGTGTGAAGGATTATTCCATACAAAGGTATCAATAGGTTCTACTCCCGCAGTAGCATTGTGTGCATCACGCAAACTTGTCAAATCCTTACCGCAGTAGATAGTGGCTTCCACATTCTTAGCTCGGACATCCAATATCTCAAATATAGCTGCATCTACATAAGCATCAATAATGATAACCCTATTCCTTGCGGTCTTCACCAATTTTTCCAATAACACACGAGCAGCAAAGAATTCTCCGCCAAAGAACACCTGTTCCACTGGTACTTGATTGGTACGAACAAAGAAATCTATTTTCTCCTTCTGCTCATGCAGTTCACTTTCTATGGCTCTAAATCGTCTATCAACTTGCTCCTCAAGATGTATGAGTTGCTGATTTACTGCATATCCACGTAACATGTATTCTTTTAGAATACGAGTTGCCCAGCGGCGGAATTGTGTTGCGTTGGCACTATTGACACGATAGCCAACAGAGATAATCATATCTAAGTTATAGAAATCAATGGTACGCGTAACACGACGTTTGCCCTCTAAACGAACTACTCTAATTTTTTGAGTAGTTGCATCTGGCTCTAATTCGTGCATTTTATAAACGCCCTTGATATGGTATGTGATGTTATTCTCTTTCACATTGAACAGTGTTGCCATTTGCTGCTGAGATAGCCATACTGTATCATCAGATAGTTGTACATCCAGTTGAAGCGTACCATCTTCAGACTGATAAACAACAACACTTTTGTCAGAGGGATTATATAATGCTAATTCGCTTGCCATGAAGAAATCTATTATTTCGCTTGCAAAGGTAGTGAATTATTTTGGATTGTGCAAATAAAACCGCCAGTTTGGGCGATTTTTCTGGTGTAGACAGACAATATTACCCGAAATCGTATGCGAAGCGATCGTTCGAACGAAGTGAGATAAGAACCTACTTGAGCGTACTCAAAGGTTTCTACAAATGGTTGAAGAATAAAAAAGACAGTTTCAACTATATAGCCGTAGCACTTCGCCGACTACATAATTGCTGCCACCGATGAAGATGATGTCATCAGCAGAGGCTGCCTCTTTTGCCGCTTCCAGTGCCTCACGCGCGGTAGGATAGGCAGAGATTGGGTATTGGGTATTGGCGATTGGCGATTGGGTATTGGCGATTGGATGGAGTTGTTGCCAACGGCGAAGCAATTCTTCTGCAGGCAAGGCACGCGAAGTGGCAGGTTGCGTGAAATAATACACTGCCTCTGTAGGCAATAATGCCAAAACGGTGTCAATATCCTTATCGTTAACCATGCCGAGGATGATGTGTAGGCGATGAGGCGAAAGGCTATTAGGCGAGGAGGCGATGAGGCTGGATAACTGCTCTGCCACATAGCGAATACCATGACCGTTATGCCCTGTATCACAAATAGTTAAAGGATTCTGCGAAAGCACTTCCCAACGACCTCGCAAGCCCGTCAGCGTACATACCTGAGCAAAACCCTTAGCAATAGATTCCTTAGTAACCTCCACGCCACAATAGTTGCGGAGCACTTGCAATGCCACGTATGCAGTCTGCTGATTCTTATCCTGATACACGCCCTGCAACTGACATACAGGCGCCTCTTTCAAACGGCGTTTGCGCATATAACCACATTGGTCAGCAAACCACAAACGGCAATCTGTTGTCTCCAATCCCTCACCTAATATATCGCATACACGCGCACGAGATAGAAATACCTCCTGCGTCTCGCTCTGCGTCTCACCCACGACACAAGGTACATGCGGCTTCATAATGCCTGCTTTCTCCTCGGCTATCTGCGCAAGGGTATTGCCTAAAAACTCCGTATGGTCAATGCCGATATTCGTAATCACAGAGACAAGCGGCGTGAGGATATTGGTGCTATCCAGTCTGCCACCTAACCCCACTTCCACGACCGCTATATCTACCTGTTGCTGAGCGAAATACCAAAACGCCAAAGCCATGGTTGTCTCAAAGAACGAGGGGCGCAGTTCATCCAAGAAAGCACGATTATCTGCTACAAACTGCACGACGGTCTCCTCGGGAATCATTTCGCCCGAAATACGGATACGCTCGCGGAAGTCCACCAAGTGGGGCGAAGTGAACAAGCCCACCTTGTAACCCTGTGCCTGCAATGCCGACGCGATAAGGTGTGAGGTAGAGCCCTTGCCATTGGTGCCAGCCACGTGCACCGCACGCAGTTGCTCGTGCGGATTGCCCAAATGCGCCATGAGGCGGTAGGTATTGTCCAACCCTGGTTTGTATGCCGCTGCGCCTACCAAATGAAAAGCTGGCTGCGAAGCGTAAAGATAGTCGATGGTTTGTTGATAGTTCATAATCCTTGAAATTTCACGCAAAGATACTGCTTTTTTCTGATATACACAAAAAAAATCAAATTGTACATGGTAAATTTTGTAAATTGTAAATATTTTTGTACCTTTGCAGGAAATTTATTAAAAACATGCAGTATTCCGTAGTACATTTGACATACTCCTTTGCTGAGGAATGGGAGCAGGATTTGCTGGAGCAAGCCCTCTGTGATATTGGTTTTGAGGTCTTTGATGGGGCTGATGCCTATATCCAGACTGCTCTTTTGGAGGAAAACCAAGAGGCATTAGAGGCATTGATTGCCGACACAGATGGCGCAACTATCGCGGGGATAGAGTTATGCGAGGACATCAATTGGAATGCCGCATGGGAGGCAGAGCACGAGATTGTGGAACTGCCTATGGGTGTGCGTATTACGCCGCATTGCGCTTTCGGCGCGGGACACCATGAGACCACCAGCATGATGATAGAGGCACTCTTGGAGGCGAAGGAGCAAGGCTTCTTCTTGGCAGAGCGCCATGTACTGGACATGGGTTGCGGTACAGGTGTATTAGGCATTATGGCCAAGAAATGCGGAGCGACCAGCGTAGTGGCAGTAGATATAGATGACAAGAGCGTGGCTAACACGCTGGAGAACGCAGAGGCAAACAACGTGACCATAGATGTGCGTTTGGGCAGTACCCCACCCGATGGCGCGTATGACCTGATTCTGGCGAATATACACCGCAATATTTTGGTAGAGCACATGCCTGCGTACGCGAAGTCTTTGCAACAAGGAGGCAAACTGTGGCTGAGTGGCTTCTACGCCGAGGATATTCCGCACTTGCAGCAAGCAGCAGAAGCCGCAGGATTGCAACACATAGAAACAAAAGAACGCGGAGATTGGAGATGGTTAAAATTTACAATTTGACAATTTACCATGTACGATTGATGTACAATTGAGATATTTAACAATTTACAACATCGAGATATGACAAAAGAAGAACTAAAAGAGAGGTTTAGACAATTCTCATTACGCATTATCAATCTCGTTAATAATATGCCCAATAGCATTGCAGGCAATGCCATCGCGAAACAGATTGTACGCTCAGGAACATCTCCCGCAGCTAATTATCGTGCTGCATGTTTAGCAAAATCGGATAAAGATTTTCTGAACAAACTCAAAATGGTGGAAGAAGAAATTGATGAAACACAACATTGGTTAAGTATAATCATGGACGCTGGAATGATTTCCAAAGAACGCGTTTCACCACTCTACGAAGAAAGTATCGAATTAAATCGAATTATTGTTAAGTCGATTGTCTCCACAAAGATCCGCATGGAAAATGATAAAATAACTAAATTGTAAATAAATTTATAAATTGTAAATAGTCAAATTGTAAATGAAAACGATTTGCGCCATATCAACTCCATACGGCAGCGGCGGAATAGCCGTGGTACGCGTGAGCGGAGCGTCTGCTATACAGATAGTGGATAGTTTGTTCTATGCTCGCAAACCACTTACGGAAGCAGCTGCCTATACGGTACATTATGGAGAGATTAGGCGAGAGGCGGGAGGCGAGATTCTCGACCAAGTATTAGTAAGCGTATTCCGTGCGCCACATTCGTTTACGGGCGAGGATGTGGTGGAGATAGCTTGTCACGGTAGTATGTATATCCAGCAGACGCTCTTGCAATGGCTTGTGGATGCAGGCTGCCAACTGGCGAAAGCAGGCGAGTTCACCCAACGCGCCTTCCTCAACGGTAAGATGGACCTCACCGAAGCAGAGGCCGTAGCCGACCTCATTGCCGCACAAACGAAAGCCGAAAAAGACTTGGCTCTCAGCCAATTGCGTGGTGGTATATCCAACGAACTGGCTATGCTCAGAGAGCGCCTACTGACCTTCACGTCGCTCGTAGAGTTGGAGTTAGACTTCGCCGACCACGAAGAGCTGGAGTTTGCAGACCGAAGCGAACTCTTTGCCCTCGCACAGGAGATTGACACGACAATTGGCAACTTAGTCCGCTCCTTCAAGACGGGTAATGCCATTAAACAGGGTATCCCTGTAGCGATTATCGGTGCACCTAATGTGGGCAAGTCCACTTTGCTCAACGCCCTACTCGGCGAAGAACGCGCCATTGTGAGCGATATTCAGGGTACTACCCGCGACACGGTAGAGGACACATTGGTGCTGGATGGCATGCTCTTCCGCTTTATCGACACCGCAGGTTTGCGCCAAACGGAGGACACGATAGAGAGTTTAGGCATTGAGCGCAGCCGTCAGGCAGCCCAAAAGGCAGCAGTACTCATTCACCTGCAGGATGCCACACGGCCCGTGGACATATTATCCGAATTGGATGACATAAGCGAGAAGAAGCTTATACACGTATATAATAAGGTGGATTTGATAGGCGAAAGGCGAGAGGCGAGAGGCGAAAAAGCACCCCACGACACAAGTGTCGTCGGGGACCCCGCTAAGGCGAGAGGCGATGAGGCAAGGATCTATCTCTCTGCCAAGAGTGGCGATGTAGAGGTACTGAAGCAACAATTAATCAGCTTTGCTCGCGAGCAGTACGACACACGCAATGCAGTGACTATCAGCAACACACGCCATTATGAGGCATTGGTTCGCGCACAGGAGGCTATCCTACGCGTACAAGAAGGACTGCAAATGCAGATTAGCGGCGAGTTCCTCAGCATGGACTTGCAAGACTGCCTTTCTGCCCTCGGCGAAATAACGGGACAAATCACCTCACAAGAGGTTTTGAATAATATTTTTGGTAAATTCTGTATCGGAAAATAGAGGCGAAAGGTTAAAGGCGAAAGGTTAAAGGCGAAAGGTTAAAGGAAAGGATATGAGAAAGAAAATAAATATATTATTAGGTGCATTGATAGCCCTATTGAGTGGCTGTAGGACACAACAAACGCCCACGGTGCAAGAAAATCGAATCATGGTCATGTACGGTCCGCCTGCGTATTTCCAACAGCGAGCTAACCAGCAACAGGAGACACAGCAACCTGTCCCCACTTCGCAAGAAACCCCACAAGAGAATAACGAGGCAAATCCCCCTTTGCCCATTACCCAATAAACAGTAGCCCATAGGGCGTCCACTAAACACTAAACAAATATGATATATTCCATGACCGGCTACGGCAAAGCAGAGTGCTTGGTAGCCAACAACAAGAAACTGGTTGTAGAAATCAAGAGTCTCAACTCCAAATCCTTGGATCTCAATGTACGTATTGCGCCACAACTGCGCAGCAAAGAGCTCGAGATTCGCACCCTCATTGCGCAACGCCTTGAGCGCGGTAAGATTGACCTGAGTATCTACTACCAAGACGCAGCGCAAGGCGACGAAACCAGCACTTTCGCTCCTATCAATCGTGAGGCATTTGCCTACTACTACCGCGAACTCATAGCCCTGCAAAAGGAATTGGGCTGGGCCAACAACCAAGATATTGTATCGGCTATCCTGCGTATGCCAGATGTCACCAAGGTGCAAGACTCCAGCGAAGTGAGCGAAGAGGAATGGACTGTCGTGCTGCGCACCATAGAGGAGGCAGTTAAGCAGTTCAATGCCTTCCGCGAGCAAGAGGGCGCTTCGCTCTATCAGATGTTCTGCGAGAAGTTGGACGCTATTGCTGCCCTGTTGGCTGAAGTAGAACCTTACGAGCAAAGTCGCGTAGAGAAAATCAAAGCACGTATTGAGGCGAACTTAGAGCAACTCTCCGCTACTACCCAGCAAGCCATTGACCGCAATCGCCTTGAGCAAGAGATGATTTATTATATCGAGAAACTGGACATCAACGAGGAGAAAGTGCGCCTGACCAACCACCTGAAGTACTTCCGTGAAACCATGGGGGATGAGGCGATGAGGCGAAAAGGCGATGAGGCTATAAGGCAAGAGGGCGTTGGCAAAAAACTCGGCTTCATTGCCCAAGAGATGGGACGAGAGATCAACACCCTCGGCAGCAAGAGCAACCAAAGCGAGATGCAGATTATCGTGGTGAAGATGAAAGATATCCTCGAGCAAATCAAGGAGCAAGTGCTGAATGTCCTTTAAATTGTAAATTGTCAAATAGTAAATTAATATGATTATTATCCTCTGTGCGCCCAGCGGTTCGGGCAAATCGACCATGGTCAAGCACCTGCTTGAGACCTATCCAGGACAGTACGAACTATCCATCTCTGCCACCACTCGCGCTCCGCGTGGACAAGAGCAGCACGGCAAAGAGTACTACTTCATCTCACGCGAGGAGTTTGAGCAACACATACAAAACAACGATTTCATCGAATACGAACAGGTATACGAAGGACTCTACTACGGCACACTCAAGTCGGAGATCGAGCGTATTCAGTCGGCTGGTCGTACTATCGTCTTCGACATTGATGTGAAAGGTGGACTCAACCTCAAGCGCATCTTTGGTGATGAGGCATTGGCTATCTTCATTGCCCCACCTTCTGTAGAGGAACTCTCGCGCCGTCTGCATGGTCGTGGCGATACCAGCGAAGAGATGATACAAAAACGCCTCGCCAAAGCCGAAATAGAGATGGCAGATGCACCCTACTTTGACCACATTGTCATTAACGATGACCTTCTGCAAGCAAAAGCAGACTTAGATAAACTCGTTCGATGAAGGTAGGCATCTACGGCGGATCATTCAACCCGATACACTTTGGGCACACGGGCTTGGTGACATGGGTATTAGAGAATACCGATTTGGACGAAGTGTGGCTCATGGTGTCGCCCAATAACCCACTGAAGGACAAGAGCATACTCGCCGATGAGCAAGAACGCTTGGAGAAGGCGAGAGAGGTGATAAGGCGAGAGGCGAAAAAGCACCCCACGACACAAGTGTCGTCGGGGACCCCGCTAAGGCGAGAGGCGATGAGGCGAGAAGTCAAGAGGATAAAGGTGTCGGACTTTGAGTTTCACCTTCCACGACCTACTTATACCGCTAATACAATGCGCGCGCTCGCGAACGCGTATCCCGAACACCAGTTCACCCTCATCATTGGCGAAGACAACCTACAGATATTCCACCTATGGCGCGAGAGCGACTTTCTGCTTAGTCACTTCCGCATCTTTGTCTATCCGCGACACGGATGTCCAACATACAATATCCCACCCGCTCGCGACCTGCAAATACTGAAGAATGCACCTTATTTTGATATTTCTTCAACAGAATTGCGAAAAAATTTGCATATATGAAAAAAAAGTGTTACCTTTGCAGACGAGTTTCGCAAGGGACTTCAAACAGATTAACAAAATAACATTATTATTAACTATAAATGAATTAGTTACTATGATTCGCACAACATTCAACAAACTGAGAGAAGTGAAGGATAGCCTTCCAAAAGGTAGTTCAGCTGTAATTGCTGAAGAGTTAGGAATTGCAGCTGACGATGTAAGAGCA
>JAZOOG010000038.1:0-4926 GCA_045654945.1 Paludibacteraceae bacterium | reverse complement strand
CTGTCTATGATGGTTTGTTGCCATTGAGCATATAGTTTGACTATATGATTAGATATTGACCCCAATTCGTCATTTGGAAACATCTCATCTTCGTCAAATCGCTCACCTTTTTCCGCTTTAGCAGCAAAGCGATTGAGGCGCTCAATAGTCTTTCCTAATCGTTGGGTGGCAAAATATGCTAATATGCTCATTACCAGAGTTATTATTATCATAAAGATTAAGAAGTTCCATTCGGCTTTCAGCAGTTCTCGGAGCGAAGATGAATAGGGAATAGCTGTGCGCACTACGACATCATCTCCTCGTGTGGCGAAATAGAGATATTCTCTACCATCGCTGGTGGATTGTCGTCTGATGTGATAGCCTATACCATCTTTGAATGCATCGTCTATTTCAGGACGATAGCGGTGATTATCCAGCGTTTCCAAAGAGAGTGTATTGTCGTACACCACTTCCCCCGAAAGCGATATGACCGATATACGGAGCCCCTCAAATGGCAGTTCCTGCGAATCAATATATTCTTGGAGCACCAAACCTTCCTCATACGCCTCCAAAATATGTTGGTTAAACAATCGAAGTTGAACTGTTATCAATTCCGATTTGTATTCTTTTTCTCGTTGATATTGAAATCCAACGCAACACAGGATGATGCACCACGAGAATGCAAGTAATATTAGAAACAATCGCTTGTGGTACGATATTTTAATCACGGAATCCATAGCCAAATCCTGAACGAGTTACTATATACGAGCCATACGCGCCTAATTTAGAACGCAAACGGGTAATATGCACATCTATTGTACGGTCGAGCACCACTACTTCATCTTTCCAAACACCATTCAGTATCTGTTCGCGGGATAGTATTTTCCCCTTGTGGGTTACAAGATAAACCAATAGCTCAAATTCTTTTCTTACCAACTTTATTTCTTCGCCATCCACAAAGCAACGCTTGAATTCCAAATCCATTTTCAGTCCTTCTACTTGTAACATTGTAGGTGGCTCTTTCTGCTCATGAACTGTTTTATGAGGGTTGCTTCTGCGCAAAACGCTCTTTACTCGGGCAATTACATTTCGTACCGTATATGGTTTTGTTATGTAGTCATCTCCTCCAAGATTTAAGCCAAGTACCATATCGTCCTCTGTATCGCGCGCGGTACAGAATATAATAGGAATATCAGCTGTCGTCACATCTGCTTTGAGCATTTTGGCAAACTTTAGACCACTAATATCCCCCATCATAATGTCTAATAGGATCAGCGAGTAACTCTTTAGATCATAACTCAATGCCTGTTCTGCACTAAAAGCTATATCTACATCATAGCCTTCGTTTTCAAGATTGATTTTGAGAACCTCACATAGGGTTTCTTCATCATCCACAATCAATATCCGTTCTGTTGCCATAGTAGTGTGATTTAAAATTTGTGCAAAATTACAAAATTTATTTTAGGTGAGGAAAATATAACAAAAAATTTCATAAAAATTTCACAATTTTAACGGTAAAATGCATTTCACTAAATTGTATTTATTTTGAAATATTTTTGCAACAAAAGAGCAGTACCTTTGCACCGTCAAACAGAAAAAAACATCGTAATATTAACTAAAACAAAAGATGAAAATGAAGAAAACATTATTTCAGTTTGTCTTGATTCTGTGTTTTGCAGGATTGTGTACAAGAGTTCATGCGAGTGGTGTACCAGAACCTAAAGCGGGCTCTATTTCTGGACGAGTGATTGATAACACTCAGCAATCGTTGCCTGGTGCAAGTGTGTATATCGAGAGTTTGCAGACTGGCGCAATTAGTGATTTGGATGGCTATTATTCCATTCCTAACATTAGCCCAGGTCAGTACGAAGTGGTCGTTTCGTATGTTGGTTTTGCGCCAGATACCACCGATATTGTTGTTTCTGAAGGCAAAGTAACGGAGAATGATATTGTTTTGAACGAAGGCGTAGCGCTGCAAGATGTGATGGTTGCTGGTGCCTTTACGGGACAAAGAAAAGCAATCAATATGCAGAAGAATAATGCTGGTATAACCAATGTGGTTTCTGCGGATCAAGTAGGTAAATTTCCCGATTCCAATATTGGCGATGCACTCAAGCGTATCAACGGTATCAATGTGCAATACGATATGGGTGAAGCCCGATTTGGTCAAGTGCGTGGTACAAGTGCAGATTTAGCCTCCGTCACGGTAAATGGTAATCGCCTCCCTTCTGCTGAAGGAGAAACTCGTAATGTACAATTAGACTTGATTCCAGCTGATATGGTTCAGACTATCGAAGTCAATAAGGTAGTTACTAGTGATATGGATGGTGATGCCATAGGCGGTGCTATCAATCTCGTGACCAAAAACACACCTTATAAAAGGGTGTTTAATGCTACTGCGGGAAGTGGATACAATTTCGTGAGCAATAGCGCACAACTCAATTTAGGATTGACATACGGAGATAGATTCTTCAATGATAAATGGGGAATCATGGCAGCTGCGTCTTATCAGCTGGCACCTGGAGGAGCAGATAACACGGAGTTTGAATATGATGTGGACGATAATGATAGTGTATATCTCGATAAAGCTGAAATACGCCAATACTATGTTACGCGCGAAAGACAAAGCTACTCATTAGCAACTGATTATAAGTTCAATGCAAATCACAGAATCTCCTTCAAAGGAATTTATAATCGTCGTTCGGACTGGGAGAACCGCTATAGAATTACCTATAAGAAACTGAATGAAAGTCCCTCTAAACAATCGGTCGTTTTGCAAACCAAAGGAGGTGTCGGCGACAATAAATATTCACGCTTAGAGTTGCAGCAAACAATGGACTTCACCTTGGATGGAGAACATACATTTGGTATTGTAAAAATGGACTGGGCAGGCACATACTCTCGTGCTACAGAAGACCGACCAAACGAACGCTATTTTGGCGTAGAGATGAAGGGTAAGAAGAATGAAGACTATTTCAATACATTGAGTTTTGTGAATGCTGGTGGACGAGCACCTTATCCAAGTGTAGGCATAGGAAATGTAGGAGATTATACATGGAGTATTGATGAATTGACAGACGCAAGCCAAACCATAGCTGAGAATGAATGGAAAGCGCGTGTGAATTTTGAGATTCCATTACTATCTGGTGCTTTTGGCAGTACTTTGAAATTTGGTGCTAAATATACGCACAAAAGCAAAGAGCGTGAGACACATTGCTTTGATTATGCAGAAGTATATGAGGAAGTATTCGGAGAAGAGTGGGCAAATAATATGAGCAATCAAATCCGCAAAGGGTTTATGGCAGGTAGCAATTATCCAATAAACACACCATTCATCACAAAGGAGTATCTGGGTAACTTGACTATGGACCCATCACAAGAGGGAGCATTTGAGATTTACGAAGAAGCAGCCGACAATTATACGGCTACAGAGGCTATTACAAGTGCTTATCTACGCTATGACCAAAAATTATGGAATGATTTGGACTTAATCCTCGGCTTGCGCATGGAGCATACAGCATTGAATTATAGTGGATATAACTGGGTAGTAGATGATTTGGAGAATGAGCAGGGATCGTTAGAACCTACTGGCGAGAAAAAGAATGATTATATCAATCTATTGCCAAGTGTGCTGCTCAAATACAACGCAACAGAGGATTTGAAACTGAGAGCATCCTTCACAAAGACACTTTCTCGTCCTAAATATTCAGCATTGATTCCATGCGTACACTATAACATAGCAGAAGAGGAAGCAAGTTTTGGTAATGCCAACCTCAAACCTACTACCTCTTATAATCTTGACCTCGGAGGTGAATACTATTTCAAAAGTGTGGGATTGGTAAGTGTTGGATTGTTCTACAAGAACATCAAAGATGTGATAGCAGAGGAAAAATGGAAATCTACGAATGATCCTAATATCCCTTCTGGACTTCTGAATGAAGACGGCGATCCAGTCAAGTATGAAATCAGCAAACCAATCAATGCCTACGATGCAGATTTGTTTGGAGTGGAAGTCGCTCTTCAACGAGATTTTGGATTTATTACTCCTGCACTGAAATGCTTAGGTTTCTATGGAACATATACTTATACATATAGTTCCACCAAGAACCATAAGTTCGAGCACCGCAAGTTAGAAGAGGGAGAGAAAATCAAGATGACTGGCTCTCCAGAGCATACGGCTAACGCTTCTCTCTACTTTGAGCATAAAGGTATCAATATCCGTGCATCGTATAATTTTGCTTCTGCTTTCGTAGATGAGTTCGGTACTACCGCAGAATTGGATAGATACTACGATTGTGTGAATTACTTAGACATCAATGCCAGCTACACATTTGGCAAAAAAGTCAAGACTACTTTCTATGCGGAAGCAAACAACCTCTTAAATCAACCTCTCAGATACTATCAAGGCACCAAAGATCGTACTATGCAAGCAGAATATTATGGCATACGACTAAATGCAGGTGTTAAAGTTCAATTCTAAAAATAGATTTATAAACCAATTAAAATAATGTTAAGTATGAAAAGAATGATTGTAATTGCGCTTACTATCCTTTGTGTTTCGTTAGGCGTATGCGCACAAGCTCCAGAGGTATGGAGTAGTTTGAAAAAAGATGTCAACTTTTTCATGGCAAATGATTTAGGTCGAAATGGCTACTACGATCAAAAGACCATTGCGGAACTAATGGGTGTTATGGCAGAAGAGATAGAACCTGAGTGTGTGATTGCAGCGGGTGATACCCACCATTTTGATGGTGTGCAAAGCGCGAATGACCCTCTATGGATGACGAATTATGAGTTGATATATAGTCATCCTGAATTGATGATTGATTGGCTCCCTGCTTTTGGTAACCATGAATATCGAGGGAATACGCAGGCGGTGTTAGATTATTCTCAAGTAAGTCGCCGTTGGAATATGCCAGGGAGATATTATACCAAAGTTTATGAAGA
>JAZOOG010000037.1:0-57370 GCA_045654945.1 Paludibacteraceae bacterium | reverse complement strand
CCCAACCGTAGTGATTCGTGGTATTGGTACCTTGTCTAACAGCGGTACTTCTACTCCTCTCTACATCGTGGACGGTGTGCCAATGGAGAACTTGAGCTACTTGAACTCTAACGACATCGAATCTATCTCTGTATTGAAAGACGCTTCTGCAACCGCTATCTACGGTACACGCGCTGCGTTTGGTGTAGTATTGGTTACCACCAAGACCGCTAAGACAGCTGAGAAAGTGTCTGTAACTTACAACAACAACTTCGCATGGAGCCGTGCAACTGCTACACCTGACTATCCAACTGTATATGAGCAAGCTGTAGCTATGAGCGAAGCTAAAGATTATCTTGGCGATCGCGCAGAGCTCTTCGGTATGTATGTAGATGAACCTGCTTACCAAGCTAAAGCACAAGAGTGGCTCGAATGGGCTAAGACACAAGGTTGGAAGAACAACAAGTCTCCTTATCGCGAGATGATATATGGTCTTGACTATGACGAGAATGGTTTTTATGCTGATTGGGATGTAGCTGGTATTTTCTTCAATGATGCTACTCCAAGCCAAAACCACAACCTCTCTGTTTCTGGTAACTCTGGTAAAACAAACTACTACATGTCTCTCGGATACAACCACCAACAAGGTATCTTGAACTTCAATCCTGATAAGATGGATAAGTTCAACGCGACTGTGAATGTTTCTACTAAGATTAATAACTGGTTGGAAGTAGGTGCTCGTTTCAACATGCAACACCGCAACTATTCTTATCCAGAGAATCGTGTAGGTGGTTACTCTAACCTCTGGCGTTGGGGCTCATTCTTCGGTCCTTGGGGTTATTTGAAAGATGAAGAGGGTAACATATATGATGGTTACACTTTCCTTGGTGGTTTGAAGGAAGCTGGTGATGCATACAAGAAACGCATGAACATGCGTGCTGGTGGTTTCATCAAACTGAACTTGGCTAAGGGACTCACCTTCAACGGAGACTATACCTTCACTTATCGCGCTGGTAATGAGAAAGCGATTGGTATGCCTGCTAAATATCAAGTGGACACATGGAGCCCAGGTAAATTTGCTGAAGATTGGAGTAGTGCGATAGATCCATACCCAACCAATAGCTATATCTCACAAACAAATTCTCACTACTACAACCATGTAGCCAATATGTATTTCAACTACAATGGTTCTTGGTCTGGTCATAACCTCAATGTAATGTTGGGTGCTAATATTGATAAAGATGATTATGAGTATCTTACTCTTAAGCGCAAAGACTTGCAAGACCTCAATTTGCCAGAGATGATTCTCACCTCTGACTGGGATAGTTACACACAAGGACACAGCCATAATGGTTCTGCTGGTATCTTCGCTCGTATCAACTATGATTATAAGGGTATCTACTTGGTTGAGTTGAGCGGTCGCTACGACGGTTCAAGCAAGTTCCCAACAGCACAACAATGGGCATTCTTCCCATCAGGTTCTCTCGGCTATCGTATCAGCGAAGAAGCTTACTTCGCAGAGGCCAAACAATATGTAAGCAATTTGAAACTCCGCGCATCTTACGGTGTGATTGGTAACCAAGAAATCGGTAATAACATGTTCCTTGAGACTATGACAAACAAGGACTCGAAAGGTAATCTTCTTATGGTTAATTGGTTAGGTTCAGGTAATGTCAAATATGTTTACTTTGATCAACCTGATATGGTGGATCCTACCCTCACATGGGAGACTATCGCTACTACAAACGTAGGTGTTGACCTCGGTTTCCTCAACAACGACTTGAACGTTAACTTCGACTGGTATCAACGTGTAACTAATGGCATGTTGGCTCCTGGTAAAGAGTTGCCATCAGTTCTTGGTGCTTCTGCAGCATTTGAGAACGCAGGTCAACTTCGCACACGTGGTTGGGAATTGAATATCGACTATCGCCACGTATTCCAAGAGGCTGATGGTTTGGCAGTTCACGCTAATTTCAACCTTGCTGACTATAAGGCTGTTGTTACAAACTGGGGACAACCTGAAGATCCTAAACTTACCAATGACTACTATACAGGTAAAGAGTACGGTGAGATTTGGGGTTTCAAGACCGATCGATACTTCACTCCAGAAGACTTCAACGCAGATGGTACATACAAAGAAGGCATTGCAGATCAAACATTACTGGAGAAGAGTGCTAAATTCGATTTCGGTCCTGGTGATATCAAGTTCGTTGACCAAAACGGTGATGGAGTTATCGATTGGGGTGATGGAACAACCGAGAATCACGGTGACCTCGTGAAGATTGGTAACACTACTCCACGTTGGCAATACTCATTCCGCCTCGGTGCAGAGTGGAAAGGTCTTGATTTTGATATCTTCTTCCAAGGTGTAGGCAAACGCGACATGTGGACTTCTTCTGCATTCGTTATGCCTATGATGCGTACTGCAGACGTAACTATCTATGCTAATCAAATGGATTATATTACTAAAGCTGAGATTGAAGCAGGCAATATCCGTCAAGATGCTGATTACCCACGTATCTTCCCTGGTAACAACGAATATATCACATCTTCTTCTATCATTGGTATCGGTAGCAACAACTATGTACCACAAGATAAGTACCTCATCAACATGGCTTATCTCCGTTTGAAGAACTTGACCGTAGGTTACACCTTGCCACAAAAGTGGACACGCAAAGCAACCATCGAGAAAGTACGTATCTACGCTTCTTTCAACAACTTGGCTGACCTCGTTAACCACACCGCTAAGTACGGCTTCGACCCTGAGGTTTCTCAAGGTAAAGAAGGTGCTAGTTATAGCGCTGGAGCATATGCGCGTACTACTCCTCTCATGCGTTCGTATTCATTCGGTTTGCAAGTAACACTATAATTAATGTTTAACAACTATCGATGAATAAATATTAATTATTAATTATTAACAATTAACTAAATTGAATACAATTATGAAAAAGATAATTTTAAGTTTGATGGCTGGTATGGCGCTTTTCACAAGTTGTGACTTGCTGAACAACGATCCATACGATTCTTTCACTAAAGATAACTTCTTTACCAGCGAAACCAACGTAGAGATGTACACCAACTATTTCTACGCTGAATGGAGCGGTTATGGAAACAATGGTTCTTATGGTGTTTTCTATTTCCCAACATTGAACGATAACCAAGCTGTTACAGGTATTACTACTTGGGATTACACATCTATTCCTGCAAGTATTAGTACTTGGGATGCAAGTTACGAAGAAATACGCCGCGCTAATATTCTTCTTGAGAATGTTGAGAAAGTAGATATGCCTGCTGCTTCTATGGCATATTATCAATCTCTCGGTCACCTCTATCGTGCTTGGCAACACTTCTGTGTAGTTCGTAAGTTTGGTGATTGCTATTGGGTTGATCATTCTCTTACACCTCAAGATGAGGATATCCTCTATGGACCACGTCAAGACCGTAACGTAGTAATGGACAATATCTTATTAGATCTCAACTATGCTGTTGAGAACATGGGTGAAAAGAACATATCTTCACGTACAGCTTATAACGTTTATGTAGCACAAGCTATAAAAGCACAAATCTGCTTGTTCGAAGGTACCTATGCTAAGTATCACAAAAACGATACAGAGCGTGCTAAAAAGTACTTGACAGAGGCTAAAAATGCTGCTAATGCCATCATCACTTCTGGAGAGTTTGCTCTTACTCCTGGTGCTGAGGGTTATCGCGCAAACTACAACTCGCTTGAACTTGCTGGCAACACTGAGATGATTATGTACAAGAATTATGTACAAGATATTCTCCGCCACGCCACTCAAGACTACTGCTGCGGTTCTACTCCTACTAATGGTATGACCAAGTCTGCTTTCAACGCATACCTCATGAAGGATGGTTCTCTCCCAACAGGCGATGATAAGGGCGTTCTTGGTACCGATGGTTACGATGCTGGAAAACCAGTTATCTACGCTCTTCTCGAGGCACGTGACCCACGTCTTGCTCAACAAATCGATGGTTACCTCTGCTATGTGGGCAACAACCGCGCTCGTTATGAGGGCGTTCCTGGACAAATTGGTGCTGCTGAGAATACTGTTACTACTGGTTATGGTATCCTCAAGTTCGACGAGCCAGAGACTCCTTCGGGATTGCGTCAATCTACTACTGGTAACGTAACAGACTGCCCTCTCTTCTGGTTGGCTGAGATTCTTCTTACCCACGCTGAAGCATGCGCTGAGTTAGGCGAAGATGCAGATGCTAAAGTATCTCTCAATAAGTTGCGCGCACGTGCAGGTATGCCAAATTACAAACCATTGAATGACCCTGCTAACGACCATGGTGTGTCTGACCTCATTTGGGAAATCCGTCGTGAGCGCCGCGTAGAGTTGATGTTTGACAACAACGACCGCTACTGGTCACTCATTCGTTGGCACCAATTGGATAATCTTGATACCGAGAAATATCCTGATCAAACTAAGGGTGCTTGGATTGACGCTTCATGGCCAGGTGCAGACCAAGTGAAGCGCGATGCAGAGGGATATATTGATCTCAACGGCACCTACGTTCGTAAGTTCGAAGAGAAGCACTACCTTGCTCCTATCCCATCAAGCCAAAGTGTTTTGAACCCAGCAATCGGTCAAAACCCAGGTTGGTAATCATTTGATAACTTAGAATACATATTCTAACTAAAACGGAGGGTGTGTCCAATGCGACACACCCTCTTTTTATTAGGTACTTGGTTATTAAGGTTGAAGACACAGAAAGATTTACGATTCTACTATGAAGTGCTTTGAATAACATAGTAATATCATAGTTATCACATAGTAATATCATAGTAGAGATAGGGAGGAGAAGCCCCCTCCCAGCCTCCCCCTCAGAGGGGAGGAGAAAGGATAAAAGGGATACTCGGCAAATATGCTGAGAGAGGGAGAAACTATGAGTTAGGTTTTTTAGGTTTTTCAGGTTTTATAGGTTTTGCAAATCCTGAAAAACCTAAAAAACCTATAAATCCTATTTACGTTGTTTCACCTATTGCATTGCGGCAGCTACGGTATATAACTCGCTATATATATGGCGATTGAATATATCTCTACAAGCAAACTTCAATCGTCTTCACGCTGACTCCAAGGACTTCCGCTTGCTTCACTACCTCCTGTCTTATAAAGTCCGTGGAGGAGATAAAAAGTCCGTAGAAGAAATAAGAAGGTCATGGCGGATATAAAAAAGAGCGTAGCCATTGACTACGCTCTCGTTATTGATTAAGCAAGGACTGCTTAATGGTCTTAACTGATTACTCAGCAGCCTCTTCTTTCTTGGTTGCTTTTTTTGCCTTTGCTGGTTTCTCAGCAGCAGCCATAGAAGCGTGCAAGTCAGCCAAAGCACCGAGGTCACCAAGAGTGGTCTTCTCCATCTTTGGCAACTCTGGTTGTGCCTCTTTCTCCTTCTTAGCCTTTACCTCTTTAGCAGGAGCCTCTTTGCGCTCCTCCCAAGTGCGGAGGTGAGAAAGAAGGATACGTTTTGCCTCGCGGTTGAACTCAATCACCTTGAAGTTCAAAACATCACCTACAGCAACAGTAGACTTGTCCTCTTTTTGCAAGTGGCGTGCGGTGCAATAGCCCTCAACACCTTCTTCCAATACTACGGTAGCACCTTTGTCGGTTACCTCAACTACGGTACCCTCAACAACGGTATCTACGCCGTATTTAACTGCGAGTTCCTCCCATGGGTTATCTTCCAATTGTTTGTGACCCAAAGAAAGACGACGGTTCTCTTTGTCAATCTCAAGAACTGCAACCTCGATCTCAGCACCGATTTGAGTAAACTCATTAGGGTGTTTGATCTTCTTGGTCCAGCTCAAGTCGCTGATGTGAATCAAGCCATCAACGCCCTCCTCGATCTCAACAAATACACCAAAGTTGGTGAAGTTGCGAACCTTAGCGAAGTGACGTGTACCTACAGCGTACTTGGTTTCAATATTCTCCCAAGGATTGTTCTTGAGTTGTTTCAAGCCGAGAGACATCTTGCGCTCGTCGCGGTCGAGGGTCAAAATAACAGCCTCGATCTCTTGACCAACCTTCAAGAAGTCATTAGCAGAACGGAGGTGTTGGCTCCAGCTCATCTCACTAACGTGGATAAGACCCTCTACACCAGGAGCAACCTCTACGAATGCTCCGTAGTCAGCCATCACAACTACCTTACCACCAATCTTATCACCTACCTTCAAGTCAGCACTCAAAGCCTCCCATGGGTGAGGAGTAAGTTGCTTCAAGCCGAGAGCGATACGCTTCTTCTCATCATCGAAGTCAAGGATAACCACATTGATCTTGTCACCCTCTTTAACGATCTCGTTAGGATTGCTTACGCGGCCCCAGCTGAGGTCAGTGATGTGAATCAAACCATCTACGCCACCAAGATCCATGAATACACCGTATGGCATAACTGCCTTAACAGTACCTTCGAGTACTTGCCCCTTCTCGAGGTGAGAGATAATCTCTTTGCGTTGGTTCTCGAGCTCAGCCTCGATGAGAGCCTTGTGAGAAACAACTACATTGCGGAAGTCAGGATTAACCTTAACAATCTTGAACTCCATTGTTTTACCAACGAAGATGTCATAGTCGTGGATAGGCTTAACGTCGATTTGGCTACCTGGCAAGAATGCCTCAGTACCCAATACATCAACAATCATACCGCCCTTAGTACGGCACTTGATGTAACCCTTAACCACTTCGTTGTTGTCGAGAGCCTCATTTACGCGGTCCCAGCTGCGAGCTGCGCGAGCCTCACGGTGTGAGAGTACGAGTTGACCGTTCTTGTCCTCTTGGCTCTCTACATATACCTCAACGGTATCACCCACTTTCAAATCTGGGTTGTAGCGGAACTCAGCAGCAGGAACGATACCGTCTGATTTGTAACCTACGTTTACAACTACCTCACGTTTGTTGATAGAAATAACAGTACCTTCTACTACCTCTTGATCCTTGATTGCGTTGAGGGTAGCGTCGTACTTAGAAAGGATTTCTTCGTTTTGTTTGCCTTGAGCTTCGTTCTCAAATGCTTCCCAGTCGAAGTTCTGGAGTGAAAGATTTTCTGCCATAATTAGCAATTGTTTGTGGATAACCAGTAACAGAGACTTGATTTGGCAACCGGATGCCGGCAACCGGACTCCATTATCGTTATCCGATTAAAAGTTAAACATTCAGTTATGCTTTTTTCTCGCGCGAGCGAACCTCATATTATAGCCTGCCCACAAAAAAGCGCGCAAAGGTACAACTTTTTTTGTATATATGCAAATATTTTTGTACTTTTGCAGCGATTTTGTGAAATTTATACTAAAACCCCATACAATTATGTCAAAACACATTTGGAAATATGCCAATATAGGTGGCAATACGCGTGTAGTCATCACGAATGGCAAAGACATTCAGCACTTGGCTGAATTGGATGAGAAGCTTTGGGCTGTATTGGCCTGCCCCGTTTCTGGTTTGGAGATTCCAGAAGAGAGTTTGAAACACATGGACAATAACGGCGACCAGAAGATTCATATCGCGGATGTGGTTCGCACGGCTCAATGGTTATGCAGTGTTCTGCGCGACCCACAAGTGCTTTTTGAGGGCAAAGCCTCCTTAGCATTGACCGATATTCAAGACGAAGCGTTGCTCGCTGTAGCCACTCCATTGGCCACGGATGGCGTAGTAACCTTGGATGCCGTGAAAGCCGCTATTGCAGGTGCAACGATCGAGGTACAAGCAGTCCCCGAAGCCCCCTACGCAGCAGATGTGATGGCAGCCTACAAGGCATGCAAGGATAGTTATGCCACCTACTACCAAACAGCCAAGTTGCAGACACTGGGTCTGGCTACCCTACCCGCTGATGCCGCAGCACCAGGACTGGAAGAAGAGAAGTTTGTCGAAATGGGCAAGCAGATAGCTGATTATGAAGCAGGTAAAGCCACCGCAGAAGCGGCTAACGCAGCTGCTTTGGCTACCGCTAAAGCACAATACAAGCCCCTGGAGAAGTTGCTCCTACTCTGCCGTGACTATGTGACCTTGCTGCGTAACTTTGTGTCCTTCCAAGACTTCTACGCCAAACGCGCCAAAGTGCTATTGGGACGTGGTGCAGACGACGAATCGCCTTGGGCTATCTTCCAAGCAGGTACCTTGGTCATTGACCAACGCGCATGTAACCTCTGCTTGAAAGTGAGCGATATGGCGAAACACAACACTCAAGCACCCGACAGCGGTATGTTCCTCATCTACTGCAACTGCAAACACCACGCTTCGGGACAGACCATGCAGATCGTGGCTGCGATGACAGTGGGTGATATACATAACCTGAAAGTAGGCAAGAACGCGCTGTTCTACGACCGCCAAGGACAAGACTGGGAAGCAGAGGTGGTGAAGATTATTGACAATCCTATCTCCATTGGTCAAGCATTCTGGAGTCCTTACCGCAAGTTGGGCGAATGGGTGAGTGGACTGATTACCAAATCGGCTGCCGAGAAAGAGAAGAAGTCCTTTGCTGACCTAACTGCTAAGTTGCAAAACCCACCCGCAGCAGGAGCAGCACAACCCGCGCCATTTGATGTAGCTAAATTTGCAGGTATTTTTGCAGCTATTGGTTTAGCGATAGGTTCGATAGGTACATTCTTGACGAGTTTACTATCAGAAGTCAAAGATATGCGTGCGTGGGCGTTGCTAATTGTGCCAGTAGTATTGATAGTGATCAGTGGTCCATCTATGGTATTGGCATGGATGAAACTGCGCAAGCGCAATCTGGCTCCGCTGTTGAACGCCAATGGTTGGGCGATTAACGCCGATGCAATAGTGAATGTGCTGTTTGGCAATACGCTGACCGAAAAAGCGCAATACCCTATTGTCAAGTTAAAAGACCCTCATGCTAAAATCAAAAAACTCACCAAAGGCGGTAAATGGGCTATCGCCGTGGCTGCTATCATATTGGGTATAGCTACTGCCGTATTGGCATTATATTTGAGTGGATTCCGTGTATGTTACTGCTTTGTATAATCCCCATTATTACAAGTTATGAAAAAAACTTACACTTTATTAGCAATAGGCATCCTATGCCTACATAGTCTGTCTATCGAAGCTCGCACTGTGCAAGAAGCCAGTGCCATAGCCAGTTCGTTCATCCAGCTGCGTAGCGAGTCCGTGCCTGCCAAGCGCATACGCCAAGCCAGCCACGCTACCACCGTGAGCGTGCCTGTAGAATTAGCGTATACACAACTGCAAACAGATAGCATCACCCCTGCTGTATATGTATTCAACAGCAAAAATCAGGGATTCGTACTTGTATCTGCAGAAGACCATGCACGTGCTATATTGGGTTACTCCGACGAGGGATATTTCGATGAGAACGATATCCCTGACAATATGCTCTTTTGGCTACAGATGTATGCCGATGAGATGGCGCAAGAGATTACCAACCATCAGGCCATGCGATTAGTAGCTGCACAGCACAATTCGACAAGGTTGGAAGCTATGAAGCGCAAACAAAGTGCGGACACCTACCCCACCATCAGCCCTATTTTGGGGAATACCGTGTGGGGACAAGACACACCTTTCAACAACTATTGTCCAAGCTACAATGGTCAACGTACCGTTACGGGCTGCGTAGCTACTGCCTTGAGCCAAATTATGTACGTACATAAACATCCTACCAGAGGCAAGGGCAGCCACTCCTATACCACTACCACCAAGCAATTGAGCGTAAGTGCAAACTTTGGCAATACCACTTACGATTGGGCAAATATGATACCCAACTACAAAAACTCATATACCACCACCCAAGCCAATGCCGTAGCCACGTTGATGTATCATGTGGGCGTAGCTGCTGATATGGACTACACCGTAGAGGGTAGCGGAACGACATCAAATGTTGCCTTAGCTGCAATAACCGAGTATTTTGATTACGACAAAGCAATCAACATACTGCCTAAAGACTATATGAAAGAAGAAAACATATTGCAGACTATTGCCACTGACCTACAAACTGGTCGCCCTGTATATCTCAGCGGTGCCACTATCAATCAAGAGGGACACGCTTTCGTCTGCGATGGCATGCGAAGCGATGGCTACTTGCATATCAACTGGGGTTGGAATGGCACTGCAAATGGTTATTTCACCCTATCTGCCCTTGATCCAGAGCACCAAGGCACAGGTGGCAGTACAAGCAATTTGGCATTCACCGAAAGAGTTGTAGCATATACGAATATCAAGCCCAATGCAGGCGGTGATGCGTTGCCCTTGGTTACTATTGACCAACTCGTCCGCACCTCAGCTGACGAGATTAGCAAAAACAAAGAAGTGAGTTTCTCCCTCGAAAGATTCACCAGTTCAGGTTTGACAACTGCTGCGGGAATGGTAACATATTTCATTTATGATAGCAATGGCGAGCTCATCAGCCAAATACCAATAGGTACAATCGAATTACCTGTTGGCTACTACTATAGCGATCCAATCCGTGTATCAGAATCATTGCCTAACTCGTTAGCAACAGGTGATTATGAATTATCGATTCGCTATATAGATGATGCAGGTATTGACCACCCTATCCTCGTCAAGGAATCAGGCGAAGTACGCATACCATTCACCGTTACTAACACACAGTTTATCTTTAGCGAAAATTCTGCGGATTACTCTATCAAAAACCTACAAGTCACCACCAGCCAAGATACAGTATTTTTCTCGTTTGAGAGCGAAGCTCCTAACTTCCATGTTAAGGTCACAAAAGAAGGAGGCAATGTTGTTGCAGAAGGTATTATAGATTTCAAAAATGTGCGAGTTACAGAACTGGAAGACGGCAACTACACCCTGTGGATTCGCCCTGTGGATGAAGCGCAAGAGTACTATATCGGCGATGCAGTCGAAGCCACTTTCACAATCAGCACAGTAGTCATTGATTACACTATTCGCAACTTGACAGTCAATACCGAGGGCAACACAGTACATTTCAGTTGGGAGAGCGAAGCACCTTATTTCCATGTCAAAATCACCCAAGATAACGGAACAAGCATTGTCAACACCATTATTGACTTCAAAAATGCCAAATTAGAGGATATGGAAGATGGTAACTACACGCTGTGGATTCGCCCTGTGGACGAAGCGCAAGAGTACTATATCGGTGATGCGGCAGAAGCGACATTCACAATCAACACAGTAGTCATTGATTACACTATTCGCAACTTGACAGTCAATACCGAGGGAAGCACAGCATATTTCGGTTGGGAAAGCGATGCACCTTACTTCCATATCAAGATTACCCAAGACAATGGAAATAGCATTGTTAATACCATTATTGACTTCAAAAATGCCAGATTAGAGGATATGGAAGATGGTAACTACACGCTGTGGATTCGCCCTGTGGACGAAGCGCAAGAGTACTATATCGGTGATGCGGTAGAAGCGACATTCACCATAGTTACAACCCCTACAAATGTAGCAGATATCATTTCTGACGAGACACTCTATCTCTACGACCTCAATGGCAGATTGGTGGATAGCAAACCTGCCAACGACAAGCGCTCATTCAATGTGCCACAAAGCGGTGTGTATATTCTTCAAGGAAAGAAGGTATTTATCTCAAAATAATCACACGCTACATACAGCATAAAAAAATGCTCCTTGACGGGAGCATTTTTTATTAGTTCAAATCGTATCCGTAGTGGCGGAGGCGAGTTTGTGAACTACGCCAGTCCTTGTCCACTTTTACAAAGAGTTGCAGGAAGACAGGTTTGCCGAAGAAAGACTCTATCTCTTTTCGGGCTTGGGTGCCGACACGCTTCAATGCCTTGCCGCCCTTGCCGATAATAATACCCTTTTGGCTGTCGCGCTCGACATAAATGACTGCTCCAATACGGATAATACCTTCAGGGTGTTGCTCATCGGGTTCTTCGTCCAAAAAGGACTCCACCTCGACCTCTACGCTATAAGGAATCTCCTTATCGTAGTTGAGCAGAATCTTCTCGCGGATCATCTCATCCACGAAGAAGCGCGAGGACTTGTCGGTCAGTTGGTCCTTGGGGAAGAAGGGCGGACACTCGGGCAATGCCTCGCGGATAGCCGAAAAGAGTTGGTCGGTGCCAAAACGCTGTTGTGCCGAGATAGGGAAGACCGTTGCCTCAGGCAATACACGATGCCAGTACTCCACCAACTGCTCCAAGGTCTCTTGGGTAGTGAGGTCTATCTTGTTGATAATCAAGAACACTTTGGCTTTGATGCGCTTTACCTTGTCGAGGAAGTCGGCGTTCTTATCGGGGTTGTCCTGTACATCGGTCACATAGAGCAGTACATCCGCATCTATAAGAGCCGAACGTGAAAACTCTAACATCTGTTCCTGCAACTTGTAATTGGGTTGCAGTACGCCTGGAGTGTCTGAATACACCATTTGAAAGTCATCGCCATTGACGATACCCATGATACGGTGGCGAGTGGTTTGCGCCTTCGATGTGATAATCGAAAGGCGCTCACCCACCAATACATTCATCAATGTGGACTTGCCCACATTGGGATTGCCTACTATATTTACAAAACCTGATTTGTGCATTAGTTACTGAATAAACGGGATTTAGAGAGTTTGGTTATCTTGCCATGTTTGGCTTGGATTTGCTTTTGGTTGATGAGTTTTGGATCACCCATAATCAAGATGGTGATAGGTTTGCCTTGAATGCGTGATTGATAGAAAGAGAGGATGTTATCAAATGTCAAACGTTGAATATCACGCACTTGCAACATGGCAGGATCCACCTTGTAACCCAACAACATGTTAGAGGTCAGGCGTTGGCTCTTGCTACGGAAAGTAGGTTTGTTAGACAATACCGATTGGCGCAAAATGGTGCGGATGTTCTCAATAGTCTCAGGGTATTGTGGCATAGAATCCAACAAACTCATATAGACATCTATCGCATCTGCTACTTTGTCGGACTGGGTACCTACATACCCTACGAACTTGGTCATCTGACCTTGTTTGGCTGGGCGAGAGAAATGACCATAAGCAGAGTATGCCATAGAGCGTTTCTCACGAATCTCGTTCATCACAAGACCCGAGAAGCCGCCACCAAAATACTCGTTGAAAGCCATATAACTTACCGCATCCTTCACATTGTATGGCTCGCCGTCTATGAGGAAATACACCTTAGCCTGTTGCATACTAGCATCAGGCAAGAAGTAAATCTTATTCTCCGTGATAGGCACTACAGGGCGCTCCACTGGTGAAAGAGTAGGACGTACATTCTGATTGATAGACAACTTGGTATATAGGATATTCTTCACTTCCAAGGCAGGCAATGCACCTGCATAGTGGATCTCCAACTCATAGTTTTGGATTTGGTGCAAGACACCCTCCAACTGCGCTGGAGTCAATTGAATCACATCCTCCATAAGCAGTGGGCGCTTGATATAAGGCGAGTTCTCACCATAGCGCACATAGTCAAAGGCTGCGTCAGCTACAATGTCGGTATTGCGTTGCTCCACTTGGCGAGCAGAATACTCTTGACCCTTAATATTGTTGATGAGCATATCATTCTCGGAGTCAAAATTAGGCAAGCAGAGGTGTAGGTTCACCAATGAAATAATCTCCTCGAGATTCTCCTCGTTGCCCTCTACATCCACGTAAAAATAGTTTTCGCTCACGGAGTAACTGCACTTACCACCCAACTTAGCCAACTGCGCACGGAACTCGGCAGGCTTCAAGCCAGGTGCACCCTTAATGCCAGACATATTCATCAACGAAGCAGCGTACTCCAGCAGAGGTTGCTCGTAGGTACCAATACCATATTTGAGGCGAAGCGAGAAGATATGGTTCTTGGTGTTAGGTGTGCAATACACACTGACGCCCTGGTAGAAGAGATCTTGGTCGATGTCAGAGAAGTCGATGAAAGTTGGTGCAAGTTTACCAGCTGGAATAGAGTCAAAGTATTGGCAATATGCCGATTCGCTCTTAGGAGACTCCAACGATTTGATTTTGGGTTTGGGCAATTTATCTTTCCTAGGTGTACCCTCCTCAATCTCAAAGACTTTCTTAGGCGCGCCAAGGTACTTCTTAGCTGCGTTCTTAAGATCATCCATGGTGATAGCAGCCACCTGTTCCTTGAGTTGTAGCATCTCCTCAATTGATTGTTGGTAGGTAAACGCATTCTGCAAGAGCTGTACCTTCATCTCAGGATACTCCATCGTACGGTCAAACTCTTGGTAGAAGTTCTGGCGAACTGCCTCCACTAATTCCTCGGTAATGTTACCGCTTACCAATTGTTGGATAGCCTCGTTGACCAGTTTTTCGGTCTCTTTGAGGGAGGTATATGTCTGAGTCTCTGCGTCCATATAAGGCACAGCCACCACGAGAAAACGACCTTGATCACGGCGTACATCGTTCACGGCGCCTGCGTACATGAGTTTATTGTCCAAAGTGAGCTCGTCCAACAAACCAATCTGCATGGAGTTGGAGAGGATCTCGCCCAAGAAATCCAGTAGCAACTCATCCTTATCGCCGACTGGTACACCATTGAATGCGATATACAACTCTGGCATATATCCGAGCTTCGCACTGTAGCGCTCGTCTTGCGCGAAAGCGGTAGTAGGATACTGTGTTCGCGCAGGCAAAGTACGTGCTTCCAACTTGCCAAAGGTCTTCTCAATCAAAGGTTTGGTTGCTTCAATATCGAAGTCACCCACCAAGATAAGTGCCATATTGTTAGGCACATACCATGTGTTGTAGAAATCGATAAGTTGGCGCAGTTTAGGGTTCTTCAAGTCCTCGGGATAGCCAATAATATCGCGTGCGTAGGCATGTCCCTCATAGAGTTTGCCGAAGATGAAATTGCGTGAGTGAGTAGAATTGTCGTCGAGGTACATATTGTACTCCTCGAACACATTCTCCAATTCGGCTTGGAAACTGCGGAACACAGGATTGGTCAAGCGGTCAGCATACAACGTGAGCCAACGCTCCATCTGGTAAGCAGGGAAAGAGTTCATGTAGCAGGTCACATCGTATGCGGTAAAGGCATTCAGTCCTTCGCCACCAATACCCTGAATCAGGTTGGAAAACTCGTCCGTAGCTGCATATTTGGCAGCCTCCAGCGACACCTCGTTGATGCGCAATTGTACAGCCTCGCGCGCTTTTGCATCAGTGGTCATTGCCAGTGTGTCATACAGGGAAATAATTTGCTCATAGAGCGGTTTCTCTTTCTCCCAATCAAGTGCGCCAATACGGTCGGTACCCTTGAAGAGCATGTGCTCGAGGTAGTGTGCGAGACCCGTTGCATCTGCCGGCTCATCTATCGCTCCCGCACGGGTAACAGTCCAGCCCTGTACATCGGGTTGGTCGTGGTCTTCCCACAAATACACGGTCAAACCATTGTCCAATTGGTATTGAACAAAATCATCATTTTGTGCCCATGTCGCAAAAGTAAGGCAGACACAGAGCAAACTTACTAATATTCTTTTCATATATTCAGTCTTTAATCTCTAAACTCTAAACAGTAGGCGCCTTGAGCCGTTCACTAAACAGTAGCCCATAGGGCGTTCACTAAACAGAATTACCACTCCAGCAACACTTTGCCGCATTGACCGCTGCACATAATATCGAAGCCCTTTTGGAAGTCATCGAAGTGGAAGCGGTGGGTAATGACTGGACTCAAATCCAATCCACCCAAGAGCATTTGCTCCATCTGATACCAGGTCTCCCACATGCGGCGACCAGTAATACCCTTAATGGTCAGTGCGTTGAAGATAATATCCGACCAATTGACTTGCGTATTGCTTGGCAGAATACCCAGTTGTGCAATGTTCGCACCTTTATACATATGCGCAATCATATCGTTGAACGCCGCAGGCGCGCCTGACATCTCCAAACCAATATCGAAGCCACGAATACCCAATTGCTTCATCGCACCTTCTACGGTCTCGCCTTTTGAGCCATTGACGGTAATGGTCGCGCCCATCTTCTTGGCAATCTCGAGGCGTTGCTCGTTCAGATCGGTTACGACAATGTTCTTCGCTCCTGCATAGCGGCAAATGCCTGCTGCCATGGTACCAATCAAGCCAGCACCTGTGATAAGCACGTCCTCACCCAAGAGGGGGAATGCGAGGGCAGTATGGGTTGCATTGCCAAATGGATCCATGATAGCCGCGAAGTCATCTGGAATCTCAGGACGTACATGCACGATATTGCTCTCGGGGATAGCCACATACTCTGCGAAGGCTCCGTCCTTACCCATAATACCGACTGAGATCGTGTTCTCGCAAACGTGACCCATGCCACGGCGGCAGTTGCGGCAAGTGCCGCAGACGATATGGCCTTCGGCAGTCACACGGTCACCTACTTTCACACCACGCACTCCAGGTCCTACTTCGACTGCCACACCGACGAACTCGTGGCCCATAATGTATGGCGGAGTGCAGTGGCTCTGCGACCACTCATCCCATTTGTACATGTGCAAGTCGGTACCGCATATAGCGGCTTTGGTGACTTTGATAAGCACATCGTTGACACCTACTTGAGGCATAGGTACCTCTTCCATCCAGAGCCCTGGCTCTGCATAACGTTTTACTAAAGCTTTCATAATAGTATTGTTTAGCAGTTGTGTAGTGTTGTGTAGCAGTTGTGTAGCAGTTGTGTAGTGTTGTACTATTCTACACGAATCTACACCATTCCACACCACTCTACACTATTTTTCAATTTGGGCGCAAAGGTAGTGAAAAATCACGAATTATGCAAGAGTTTGTTGTATTTTATTACAACAGTACCTAATAATATGCTGCAAAAGCGCATTGCCATAAGGACAATGCGCTTTTTTAAGTATAAACGGTGCGTTATGAGCGATATGCTACTCCAGGACTTTGAGGGCTTTGCCGACTTTAATAAAGGCCTCTATGCCGCGGTCCAATTGCTCCGTCGTATGAGCCGCAGAGAGTTGCACGCGGATACGCGCTTGACCTTGTGGCACTACTGGGTAGTAGAAGCCCGTCACATAAATACCCTCCTCTTGCAATGCTGCAGCAAACTCTTGGCTGAGGCGTGCATCGTACAACATCACGGCGCAGATAGCAGACTCGGTTGGCTTGATATCAAAGCCCGCCGCCTTCATCTTGGTGATGAAGTACTCCGTATTGGCGTGCAAGCGATCTTGCAACTCGTTGCTACGAGTCAAAATCTCAAAAGTCTTCAATCCTGCCGCAGCAATCAGCGGAGGAATAGAGTTGGAGAACAAGTATGGACGGCTACGTTGACGAAGCAAGTCGATAATCTCCTTCTTACCTGTGGTGAAACCACCTACCGAACCACCAAAGGCCTTACCCAGCGTACCTGTGATAATCTCAATCTTACCACGGAGATCGTAACGTTCGGTCACACCGTGACCCGTCTTACCCACCACACCCGCAGAGTGGCTCTCATCCACCATCACAAGGGCATCGTATTTCTGTGCCAGTTCGTAGATCTTATCCAGAGGGCAGACATTACCATCCATAGAGAACACGCCGTCGGTAGCAATAATACGGAAGCGTTGTGCTTGCGCTTTCTTGAGCTGCTCCTCCAAATCCGCCATATCACCATTCGCATAGCGATAGCGAACAGCTTTGCAGAGGCGTACACCATCGATGATAGAGGCGTGGTTGAGGGCGTCAGAGATGATAGCATCTTGGTCGGTCAGGAGTGGCTCAAACAAACCACCATTGGCATCAAAACAAGCCGCGTAAAGGATAGTATCCTCGGTGCCAAAGAAGTCGGAAATGGCTTGCTCCAATTGCTTGTGGGTGTCCTGCGTACCGCAGATAAAGCGCACAGAAGCCATACCATAACCACGAGCATCCATGCGGTCTTTGGCTGCCTGAATCAACTCTGGGTTGTCTGCCAAACCAAGGTAGTTATTGGCGCAGAAGTTGATGACATCTTTTCCGCCCTCTACTTGAATAGCAGATGACTGAGGGGTGATGATTACGCGTTCGTTTTTATACAATCCTGCCTCTTTAATATCAGACAGGATTGTTTGTAAATGTTTCTGAAATTCTCCGTACATAAATACAACTATATTTTATTTCTGTAAAGACAACTTAAACAACAATTCCGCTTCGCCAACACTGCTCAGCGGCAAGGGTGTTTGACCTTGGCAAGCGCAATGTTGGCGCGCGCAGATATTGTCATTGTTGTCTTTATTGCTTATACAATACCTTGCTCGAGCATGGCTTGTGCCACCTTCATGAAGCCAGCGATATTCGCACCTTTCACGTAGTCAATGGAGCCATCGGCTTGGCGACCGAACTTCACACATTGCTCATGGATGGACTCCATGATGTGGTGCAAACGTGTATCTACCTCTTGTGCAGTCCAAGAGAGGTGCTCGCAGTTTTGTGTCATCTCCAAGCCCGAAGTAGCCACACCACCAGCGTTCACAGCCTTACCAGGAGCAAAGAGTACGCCATTGTGTTGGAAGTAGTGGATAGCGCCAGGTTGGCAACCCATGTTACTTACCTCGCAGCAGCACCAGCAGCCGTTAGCCTTCAATTCCTTAGCATCGTCCTCGCTGAGCTCGTTTTGGAATGCACATGGGAGAGCAATATCGCAAGGTACTGACCATGCTTTCTTGCCAGCGGTGAAGTGTGCTTGTGCTGGGAACTTATCCGCCATGTCTTGCACCTTGTTGCGGTTGCTTGAGCGCATAACGAGCATATAATCAATCATCTCAGCGGTGATACCCTCTGGGATAGCGCATACGCCGTCAGGACCAGAGATAGCCACCACCTTAGCACCAAGTTCAGTAGCTTTTTGCGCAGCGCCCCATGCTACGTTACCGAAGCCAGAGATAGCCACCGTCTTGCCCTCAATAGACTTGCCCGCTTCGTGGAGGAGGTGCTCAGTGAAATAGAGTGCACCATAACCTGTAGCCTCTGGACGGAGGATAGAGCCACCCCATGTCATACCTTTGCCAGTGAGCACACCAGTGTGGTATTGGCGAGCCAATTTTTGGTACATACCATTAAGGAAACCAATCTCGCGACCGCCTACGCCTACGTCACCTGCAGGGACATCGGTGTCGACACCGATATTGTGCCAAAGTTCGAGCATGAATGCTTGGCAGAAACGCATAATTTCTGCATCGGACTTGCCTACTGGATCGAAGTCAGAACCACCCTTTGCGCCACCCATTGGGAGGGTTGTGAGGGCGTTCTTGAAGGTTTGCTCAAAGCCCAAGAACTTGAGCATAGATGGGTTAACTGCTTTATGGAAACGCAATCCGCCTTTGTAAGGGCCGATAGCTGAGTTGAATTGCACACGATAACCGAGGTTGGTTTGTACCTCGCCTTGGTCGTCCACCCATGTCACGCGGAAGGTGAAGATACGATCTGGCTCTACCATACGCTCCACAATCTTAGCTTTCTCGTATTCAGGATGTTGGTTGTACACTTCCTCGATGGATACAAGGACTTCTTCTACGGCTTGCAGATACTCTGACTCGCCTGGATGCTTCGCAGCAAGATGCTGCATGATGTCGGTTACTTTCATTGTAGTAATATTTTTAAGGGTTGTTGTTATTGGCAATTAGATATTGGCAATTGGATATCGGGTGCAAAGGTACTATTTTTTTTGCAAATACACAAAAAATGTGGTGCCTTTTTCGGATGTAATGAACGAAATTTTTCCTCCACTGCCTTCTACAATGTTCTTTGAGATAGGCAATCCGAGACCTGCGCCCGTATTTTTGGTTGTAAAATTAGGGACAAAGACTTTGTTTTGCATCTCAACTGGAATGCCTGGTCCATTGTCAGAAATGGATATTTTGAGCCATTCTTTGTTAGGATTGAGATGTTCATCTTCTACCGTTTGTTGGTTGGCAGGTTTGAGGATAACGATAATATCGCTATTGGATCTGCCCAACATAGCTTGCAGCGCATTGCGGAGAATATTGCTAAACACCTGCGTAATTTGGTCAGCATCGGCAAACGCCATCAGTCCAGTTTCAGGGCCGACATAGCGGATAGGCACCTGATCAGGATTATTGCGCATGAGTGTAATGACTTTGAATAGTTTGTCCGCCACATCTACTACTGTAGGATTAACCTCAGGCATCTTGGCGAAAGAAGAGAATGACTTAGCAATATGACTAAGAGTATCAATTTGATCAATAAGCAATTGAGTAGAACGATTGAAATAGTCATTGAATCGCGGTGTATCCTTGGTACGTTGCAGTTGCTGCAAGGTAAGTTTCATGGGTGTAAGCGGATTATTGATTTCGTGTGCCACTTGGCGCGCCATAGTCCGCCATGCCATCTCACGTTCGGTGCGTGCCAATCGTTCGGAAGACTCCGCCAATGCATCCACCATCAGATTGTACTGTGTGATAATTTCGCCTACCTCGTCTGAGAACACATAGTCGATATGTTCGGCATTAGCACCAAGTTGATTTTGTTTGAGCTGGTTGCTAACCACACTGAGAGAAGAAGTGATGGCATGTGATATACCCCAAACAATGAGAATAGAGATGAGCAAGAGAAATATATATAAAGGTAGTAGTTTCGCCATAAAATTCTCAACATGGGCATTCATTTCGCTCTGCGAGATAAAGCTGGGCAAGGCTATATATCCGATTTTAGCATAATTACCATTGATAAATTCAGTATAAGCAGATAGGTATCGCATATTACTTATTTGCTCATATTGAACCCTCGTAGCTTCCCCCGTAAAAAATGGTTCAGGCGCAAGGTGACGAGGCAACAATCCAAGGTCAAATAGTTGGGGCGTAGAAGAACCGATTAGCCTTCCATTGAGATCATAGACGTGGATATCGGTTTCAAAAACAAAACTCATATCACGCAAATCTATATTAAGCGCTGGGGTATTAATGGGCGAGATAGAAAGATCCCAGAAATACATGTTCTGAAGTGCCATCTGCACATATTTTGCTTTTTTGGACAGTCGGAGTTGCTGCGTTTCGATAAAGAGTCGCCCAATATGTTCAATAGAAAGCATAAAAATCGAAAGCAAAATCACCAACACCAAAGGCGTAAGCACCAATTGAAACTTACCACTGAGGCGCATTCGGCGAAATCCGCGATATTTTACCAATGTGAATATGGCCACAAATAACAGCAGCCCAATCATCACACCCGTGATGATATAGTACATGCGCAGTTTGGCTTTGGCGGAAGTTTGCTCCTGTTCATCGGTTGCCAAGATAGCTTGGTAGGAGAAATTGTCGGTGACCTCTGCAGGTGCAATAGCATTGGCATCACGGGTCTCATGCGTTATTGAAAAGAGGTATAATCCATCATACGAATAGATGGGGATACAATCCTCTTTGGACTGGTGGAGCGTCAATTTCCAATCTTCGTCGCCATGAAAAGGAGGGATAAAGTAGTTATGTAGTTGCGAGGTTGTTACCGAATAGTTGTACTTGATGGGTAAGGCTACCAACACCTTATAATCGTCAATCTGCTTTCGGCAGCAAATACCCTGCGCATTGTCCCATTGGGTAAAATACCACTGGTCATGCAGTTCCCATTTAGTACGCTCAGACGAACTCAGCCAAGCATTGGACCAATACACCAATTGGTTACCCTTATAGATATAGAAGAGGATAGTCTTGTCGGCTTGCGTATAGTGCCAAATAGAGTCGAAATTGTTGGTTTCGATAGCCTCTGCCACATGTGTCAATAGTTGGTTGGCACGGTGTTGTTGTTGGTGCAAAGTATATTGCAGTTTTTTGCCTCTCCATGCCGTCGACTGACACGAACACACCCCCAACAACAAGGTGAAAAGGATAGATAATATGCCTATTTTTCGTTTCACGCTGCAAAAATAATGCTTTTTTTGCATATTTGCAAATTTTTTACTACTTTTGCAGTCGATTTTAGGTTATAGTCGATAGATTAAAGGTTAAAAACAAAGATTATGGTACATATTTTCACCTCACTTCTGTTGGGATTCTTGATGATATTGGACCCATGTACGCTATTCACAAGTATCGCAGCAATTGGATATATAGACAAGGAGATTGATAATCGCCGCAGGGTGCTGAAGAACGGGCTGATGTTTGTGTTGGGTAAATTAGCTACCTACACCTTATTAGCCATTCCATTCATCATGGGTGCTAAGACCGATGGTATCAAACATTTTTTGCACCATTGGGGCGAACCCATGTTAGCAGCATTTATGATTATCTGCGGCGTGCTACTGCTCTTCACCGGCCACCACCATCACGAACATGATCACGGTATGAGCAAATGGTTGAAAAGTGTGGATAGTCAGAGTAGTGGTTTTTGGTCATTTATGTTAGGCATATTCTTCGCAATTGCTTTTTGTCCACACCGATTGGTGTATTTCTTCACTATGATTGACATTGCCATCACTCTCCCCTTCTCGTGGAACTGGTTATTGCCTGTGGTATTTGGTATAGCAACAGGTTTGCCTATCATGGTCATTGCGTGGCTGATATCTTATAGTGCAGTATCCCAATCCTCGCTCATGCAGAAACTACAACGCATAGAAAAGTGGGTACGCTACGTATCCGCAGCATTGTTTATCGGCTTTGGTATCTATCTGTGCGTGCATATCTTCGCACATGGACATAGCCATGCGTGCGAACATGACTGCGGGCATACGCATTGCGAAATGGTACATTAACACATGAGTTCACCAAATTTCCGCTTCAAACACTTCACCGTATGGCACGACCATTGTGCCATGAAGGTTGGTACCGACGGTGTATTACTCGGTGCGTGGTGCCCCTTGCCAGCAACCAATCACGCAACACCCTATAGAGTATTAGATATAGGCACTGGCAGCGGGTTAATAGCCCTCATGCTGGCGCAACGTCTTATGGGGATAGGTCATATTGATGCTATTGACATTGACGCAGACGCCGTGGTACAAGCACAGGATAACTTTGCCCTCTCGCCTTGGGGGAATATGCTACACGCACACCACTCCACCCTACAAGATTGGCAAGCCGAAGGATACGAACTAATAGTGAGCAATCCGCCCTACTTCCAAGCCAGTCTCAAGAACCCCAACCAGCAACGTGCTACCGCTCGCCACACTGACAGTTTGAGTTATGAAGAGTTGATAGCACACTCTGCACGGCTGCTGAACGACACGGGTGTATTGGCACTCATACTGCCCATTGAAGCAGAAAGCGAGATACAGACATTGGCCGAACACAACCAGCTCTACCCCACCCATATCACTCATATCCACTCCAAACCTAATAAGCCAGCCAAACGGCTATTGATCGCGTTGAGCAGACAAAAACAAAGCGAGGAGCCACTCACCCGAACGTTCTACATAGAATCGGAAAGCACTCCCCGCAGCCAAGAATATCAGGACTTAACCAGCGACTTCTATTTGTAACTAATCGCGACGAATAACACTGCCACCAACGGCTATGTTCTGCTGGATGTTTGGCGTACCCTTATAGGTAATCTTGCTGGCACCCGCCGCTTGTGCCCACAACTCGCGGACCACATTCACCTCCGCCTTGCTGGCGCCTACGCAATTGATATGCATGGTCTGTGCCACGAGGTCTTCCGCTTCTAATTCGCCTGCACCTGCTATGGTAACATGCACATTATCAGCCGTACCCGACAACTCCAACTGGCTCGCGCCTTTCGCATCAATGGTCAACGTCTGAACATGCAGCGATAATTCCGCTTGGGCTGCACCGTTGAGGTCCAAGGTGAGCGAAGGTTGAGTCAGCGTTTGTCCGTCCAGCATCTCAATCTTGCTGGCACCGTAAACAGTAATCTTGCGTAAGTCAGGGGAAGCAATCGCAAAATCCAACATCACTTCATCCAACGGCATTTGCGTGGTAACATCAATATAGAGTACACTATCACGCACCTCAGCCTGCCAATTATCTTCACCCGTAACGATAGTTTGTAACATATTAGTAGTCAAAATGGTCGAAGGAACATCCGCTTGGCTCAAATGCAGCTCTGCCGCTCCGCGGAGTTCCACACTATGGTAGGCAGCTAACTGCAAGGCTGAAGTCGCGAGACCTGCATCGTCCACATCCAATCCGTCAATAGACATCGCATTGAGAATCTGAGGAGCATGCTCATAAGAGTGACAGAAGCGTACCAACGAAGCACCCCAAAAGACAACCGATGCCACCCAAAAGAGTATCGTAATCCACCAGAAACGTGCTTTAGGACCACGTCGGGTACGCATATACGTCACTATCGTATGAACAATCATCACAATCGGTAATACTACAATCAGCAGTAGCGCGATCAACAAGAATAGAATAATGACACCATTACCCTCCATCAAAACATCTGTTAAGGCAGAGACAAAAGGTATCGTAGCACCCATCGCCGTGCCTGCGATAGTCACACCAAAGAAGGTAAACACCAACGCACACAACACAATCAACCCAAACACAATTACTGGCAGCGCCAAAATAGCCAGTACCACATTCAGCGCAATACTGAACATACGTCTGCAACCATCGTTGTGCGAATGGTCCACCCTGACCTTAGGACGGCTATTAGCTCCGAACTCCTTAGGTTCGCCTATCTGCGCCTTCACCGACTGCACCATCTGCATCGTAACCACTTGCACATTTTTGGCAAAGAGGGCTTTCTGAAACAATTCTGCTATGCGTGCTTCGATATCCGCCATCACTTCTTGGCGGTCCTGCTGTGGCAAGCGTTGCTCTATATCCGACAGATAGTCGTGCAAACACTTATATGCATCATAATCAATGTGATAAACTAAACCATTGAGGTTTATAGTACGAGTTTCGTTCATATTATTTATTGCGTTATTTGGTTAATGGCTTGGCAAATGGATTGCCATTCTGTGTCTAACTGCGAAAGCAACTGCCTACCCTCATCCGTCAAGGCATAGTACTTGCGTGGCGGTCCACCTGTTGATTCCTGCCAACGATAGGAGAGTAGTCCCTCATTCTTCATACGCGTGAGCAATGGATATACCGTACCCTCTACCACTAATAGTTGCGCCTCCTTGAGCGTCTCAAGAATGTCCGAGGCATATGCCTCGTCGCGACTAATAATGCATAGGATACAGTACTCCAGCAGTCCCTTGCGCATCTGACTTTTGAGATTAGAGATCATAGACAGATTACGAATTGAGTTGGTCGTAATTAGGCATCAAAATCATCAAGATAATGTACAACAGCAGACCTGGAAAGGCAGCTGTGAACATACTCAACACAGCGTAAATCACGCGAATCAAAGTAGGATCTACGTTCAGGTACTCGGCAATGCCGCCACATACGCCCGCAAAAATGCGGTTGGAAGAACGATACAGTTTTTTCATTGTCTTATCTATTTTGTTAGTTAATTAGTTTGCTTAGTCATCTATGCGAACAAAGCGTCCTTCGTGGTCAAACACCAACTCTAAGCCGTTGTTCAACTCCACCTGCAGATAGCGATGCTCTACGACGTACTCCACTACAAACAGATCGCCGTAATGCATTTGCACATACTTCACTATCGCTGCTGGCACGATACCCTCTGGCACAGGATTGCGCTTGCAGTCAATAGACTCCAATATACCTTGATGGTCAAAGTCAAGCTCTGTTGCATTATTCAGATACACTTGATAATCATAATGCAATCCATCACGCTCGCGCTCCACATGTGCCACGTCCGACACATTATAATATTGCTGTACAAAACTCTGCGCTTTCGCAGGCAAATCTGCAAAACGCACCATACGCTCGTCATCGGCACATGCCGTCAAAGAAATAATCACGGTTGCTACAATAGCTAACATCTTTTTCATAGGTCAAATAATTTAAAAGTTTTTACTCAGATTGATGTAGTAGTTCTCTCATCACTACTATACCTCAACATACGCAAATATCATGCCAAAGATTGAAATACGGTGCAAAGGTAGTATTTTTTTCAATACTATGCAATACAAAGTAGTAAAAATATAGCAATTCGCACTCATTTTTCTTCTTTTTGCAAAATCGAAATAGCAAAATAGCCCCTATTAGTGTTATTTTCTTGCACATGTACATTTTTTTTTGTACCTTTGTCGCCCAAAGGCGACTGCCTGAATGTTAAATCATAAAATTAGAATACTATGCTGACGATCGGAGACAAGATGCCTGCATTTTGCGTGGCGGACCAAAATGGAAATATGGTGACCCAAGACCTACTATTGGGCAAGAAAACAGTGATTTATTTCTATCCCAAGGATAGCACACCAGGTTGTACCGCAGAGGCTTGTAACCTGCGCGACAATTACCATCGTTTTTTGGCAGAAGGATACCAAGTATATGGCGTGAGCAAAGACAGCCAAAAGTCGCATCAGAACTTTATCGCTAAGTACGAACTGCCCTTCCCACTGCTTTCCGACACGACTACAGAGATGATACAGGCCTTTGGGGCATGGGGCGAGAAAAAAATGTGTGGCAAGACCTCTATCGGCATATTGCGCAAAACATTTGTGTTCGATGAGCAGGGGATATTGGTACAAATCATCGAAAAAGTAGATACCAAAAATCACGCCGCACAGTTACTTTAATCACAATAAAATCATTCTACACTACACATATATGGATACAAAAGAACTACAAAAACTCATTGCCATCTGGTTTGAGGAAGACATCCGAGACGGTGATCATACATCGCTCAGTTGCATTCCCGATACAGAGATGGGATGCCAACAACTGATTGTGAAAGAAGAAGGCATCATCGCTGGTATCGAAGTTGCAAAACAAATCATTGAATATTTCGACCCCACATGCCGTATGGAGCAACTGATAGAGGATGGCACCCATGTCAAGCCTGGCGATATCGCATTTCGCGTTTACGGTAAAGAACTCAGTTTGTTACAAATCGAGCGCACCATGCTCAATGTGATGCAACGCATGTCAGGTGTAGCTACCACGGCCAACAAATACCAAAGTCTGATTGAAGGCACAGGTTGCCACGTACTTGACACCCGCAAAACGACCCCAGGCCTGCGCTACTTGGAGAAGGAAGCAGTCCTCATTGGAGGTGGTATGAATCACCGCATTGGTCTGTTTGATATGATTCTTTTGAAGGATAACCATGTGGATTTCTCGGGCGGTATCACCGCAGCCCTCACTCGCGCTAAGAACTACTGCGAGGAGAAAGGCAAAGACCTCCGTATTGAGATTGAGACCCGCAACGAAGATGAAATCCGCGAGGCGTTAGCAACAAATATCCCTGACCGCATCATGCTGGACAACTTTTCGCCTGAGCGTACACAAGGTGCCGTGGAGATCATCCGCACATGGGAGAAAGAGAATGGCAAACATATTGAGATAGAGTCCAGCGGCGGCATCACCATCGACACTATCCGCAGCTATGCTGAGACGGGTGTGGACTTTGTCAGTGTAGGTGCATTGACCCACTCTATCAAGAGTCTGGATATGTCGTTCAAAGCAGTCAAATGATTTACCCCATCGGGCGATTAGATAAAACACATACTATGACAATATTAGAAAGACTTTCTGCGCTACGTGCGCTAATGAAGCAACATGGCGTGACTGCCTGCATCGTACCAGGAACCGACCCACACGCCAGCGAATATATGGCTGAACACTGGACAGAAATGTCGTGGATCACGGGTTTCCTTGGCGAAACGGGTACAGCCCTTATCACACTTGACCAGGCCCTACTCTGGACCGATAGCCGCTACTATCTGCAAGCTGAAGCCGAGCTGAAAGGCACTACGGTTGAGCTGATGCGCGAGAGCGACATTGACTGCCCAACCATTCCCGAGTGGCTATGCGCCAACTTGTGCAACGCAACGGTTGCTGTCAACCCTGAGATGTATTGCGTCAACGGCTATCGCGATTTGAAAGCCACTTTGGAAGCAGGCGGTTTAGCATTGGTTTCCATTGACCTTATCTCTCCGCTTTGGACAGAGGCACGTCCCCCTATACCTACTTCACTACTCTATGAATATGAGGAGGTATTCGCTGGCGAAAGCGTAGCGAGCAAACTACAACGCGTGCGTCAAGCATTGCAAGAGAAACGCTGCGAAGCACTCATCGTTTCTGCCCTCGACGAGATTGGTTGGCTACTCAATATCCGCGGAAAAGATGTGGATTACACCCCATGTTTGATTAGCTATGTGGTGGTAGAGATGGACCGTTGCACCATATTCGTAGCACCAAACAAGTTGGATGATAACGCGCGCGTGTACCTTAATAAAGTAGGTGTATGCACACGTGACTACGACCAAGTATTTGATTACCTGAAAGATATTAATGCAGCGTCCATCATGTACGACGGCAATAAGGTCAACGAAGCATTGTTTGAGGCCATCAATCCTGCTACCAAAGCAGTGAATGTCAGCCCCAGTCCTGTGCTGAAGATGCAAAGCGTGAAAAACGCCACTGAACTTGCTGGCGAACGACTGGCTATGCGCAAAGATGCGGTTGCACTGACGCGTTTCCTATATTGGTTGGAGAACGATGCCCTACTCACACCACAAACAGAGATTACATTAGCTGCCAAATTGGGTGAGTTCCGTGCTATGGGTGAAAACTACACCGACGACAGTTTCTGCACCATCGCAGGTTGGAAAGGCAACGGTGCTATTGTTCACTACCACGCAACTCCAGAGGAGTGTGCTGCTATCGAAGGAGACGGTGTATTGTTACTGGATTCGGGAGGACAATATTTAGACGGCACCACCGACATCACCCGCACTATTTGGGTGGGTGATCCAACACGTATCCCTACGGAGGTAAAACGCGACTACACACTTGTACTCAAAGGACATATCGCTTTGGCATGCGCTCGCTTCCCCAAGGGTACACGCGGTAACCAATTGGATGTATTGGCACGCCAATTCCTTTGGGCTGAGGGTATGACCTATGGACATGGAACGGGACATGGTGTTGGGCATTTCATGGGATGCCATGAGGGACCACAAAATATCCGTACGGACAATAACCCTACCCCTTTGCAATTGGGTAACATCTGTTCCAATGAGCCTGGTATCTATCGCACCAACGAATATGGTATCCGTATTGAAAACCTTATCACCGTGTGCGAGGCAAAAGATATGGGAGCGCACGCTACAGGCGAGACATTCTTCGAGTTTGAGACATTGACATTATGTCCATACGACACCCATATGATGGACATCAGCCGCATGACCGAGCAAGAGATTGCATGGATTAACCAATATCACGCATGGGTATATGCCGAGGTCTCACCACTTCTTACTGAGCAGGAAGCAACATGGCTCAAAGAGAAATGCAAAAAGTTAGTATAATATTTAAAAGCAAAAACATATGAAGTTAGAAGAAATACTTATTCCCAAGGTACAAGAGGCTGTCAAGACCTTGTACGGAGTAGAGATCACCCCTGCGCAAGTGCAGTTTCAGAAGACTCGCGCAGAGTTTGAAGGGGATATTACATTAGTGGTATTCCCATTTGTAAAAGCTGCACGCAAAGCCCCAGCACAGGTAGCACAAGAGGTGGGTGAAAAGCTTGTTGGTGAACTTGTTGAGAATTTCAATGCGGTGCAAGGTTTCCTCAACCTCAGCATAGCGCAATCCTATTGGCTGGAGCAGTTACAAGGTATTGCAGCAGCAGAAAACTATGGTCAACTCACCCGTGGCGAAGGCGAAAAACCATTGATGATGGTAGAATACTCTTCCCCTAACACCAACAAACCTCTGCACCTCGGACACGTGCGCAATAACCTCCTTGGTTATTCCATCGCTAAGATTCAAGAGGCTAACGGCTGGAATGTAGTGAAGACCAATATCGTTAACGACCGCGGTATTCATATCTGCAAGTCAATGCTCGCTTGGCAACTATTCGGCAATGGCGAGACACCAGAATCAAGCGGCAAAAAAGGCGACCACTTGATTGGCGACTACTATGTACGTTTTGACAAGGAGTACAAGGCTCAAATCAAAGATCTCATGGCACAAGGCATGGACGAGGAGACCGCTAAGAAAGAAGCGCCACTGATCAAAGAGGCACAAGCCATGCTCGTCAAATGGGAGCAAAATGACCCAGAGGTACGTGCACTATGGCAAAAGATGAACGAATGGGTGTATGCTGGTTTTGACGAGACATACAAGCAAATGGGCGTTGGCTTCGACAAAATTTACTACGAGAGCGACACTTATCTCGTGGGCAAAGGCGAAGTGGAGCGTGGTCTTGCTAAAGGCGACTTCTACCGCCGAGAAGACGGTTCGGTATGGGCAGACCTTGCACAGAACGGATTGGACGAAAAGTTACTGCTCCGCGCAGACGGCACATCGGTGTATATGACCCAAGACATTGGTACAGCCAAACTCCGTTTTGAAGATTACCCTATCAACAAAATGGTGTATGTCGTTGGCAATGAGCAGGAATACCACTTCAAAGTATTGAGTATATTGCTCGACCGTCTCGGCTTTCCATTCGGCAAAGAGTTGGTACACTTCTCATACGGCATGGTGGAGTTGCCCAATGGCAAGATGAAGAGCCGCGAAGGTACTGTGGTAGATGCAGATGACCTCATGGCGCAGATGATTGCGGATGCCAAAGAAATCTCTAAAGATAAGGTCAACACCCTACCAGACATCACAGAGGCGGAAGCTAACGAGATTGCTCGTATAGTAGGATTGGGTGCGTTGAAATACTTTATCCTGAAGGTGGATCCACGCAAGAATATGCTCTTTAACCCTGAAGAGAGTATTGACTTCAACGGCAACACGGGTCCGTTTATCCAGTACACCTACGCTCGCATCCAAAGTGTGCTGCGTAAAGCGGGAGAGAATAATTCTGAATTCAAAATTCAAAATTCAAAATTAGAGAGCAAAGAACTTGCCCTCATCCAACGTCTGGTGGATTATCCTGCAGCAGTGCGTCAAGCCGGCGATGAGTTCTCGCCAGCGGTGATTGCCAACTACGCATATGCTTTGGCCTGTGACTTCAACAGTTTCTACCATGACCACAGTATCCTCAACGAGGCTGATGCAGATAAACGCGCATTACGTCTTTTGATATCTCAAACGGTGGCGAAAGTCATCAAAAGCGCGATGGCATTGCTCGGTATTGAGGTACCTAATCGTATGTAAGAAAACCTACTACACCATCGAAGTATGAAAAAGATTCTTGGTATTGTACTCTCGTGTATGGGAATCATGCTGATGAGTTGTGAGCAGAATGCTCCTGCATTCAAGAAAGTCATCACTGGCGAAGCTACCAACATCACGGATTATTCTGCCCAACTACATGGTAAACTCAATGTGGACTTAGACAAATATGGACACTTGTACTATGGTATCGTGATTGCCAAAACGCAAGAAGAAATCAAACAACAAAAAGGCAAGTTCTACGAATCCTCTGCATTGACGGGCAAAGAGTTTTTGGTCAATGTCTTTGGTCTTACACCAAATACACAATACTACTATTGTACATGGGTGGGACTCAACCAAAATGTGAAAAAACATTTCGGTAAAATCAATACATTCACCACCTTGGATGGCACAGGCACGCCCGAAGGCGAAAAGCATCCCAACACCAACTATGTTGCCCAACCTTTCTCCGTAGGTGACTATAGGCAAGTGTACTTCTCGCCAGGTAACTTACAATATCGACCTAATGCCACGACATGGCGTTTTGCACATCAGCAAACCCATTATATTGGTTCTGCCAACCGCAATACGGCCTTGACTTATGACTCGTGGATCGATCTTTTTGGTTGGAGTACAAAAGAGGGACATTCCTATTTTGGTGTGAGTACTGATATGGCAGACAACTATTATCAGGGAAATTTCCAAGACTGGGGATGCAAACGCATCGGTACGGATGAGCCCAACACATGGCGGACACTCACGCTTGACGAGTGGCGCTATCTGCTCAAAGGGCGCAAAAACAATAGTAAGCTAAAAGCATGTGCATTAGTGATGGGAGTAAATGGACTGATTCTTTTGCCCGATAATTGGCAATGCCCAGAGGGCGTAATATTCAAACCTGGCTTTTACGAATCAGAGGACAAGGCTGGCTATGGCGCACACCTCAATATCTATGAGGAGCAATGGCAACTGATGGAGCACGCGGGTGCTATATTCTTACCTGCGGCAGGCTATAGAATAGGTAGAGATGTGAGCAGCTACGCTGGCTCCTATTGGTCAGCTACCGCCAACGAGAAGAACACAGCCTATTATGTTTTCTTCTCCGCAAATCAGGCACAACCTCAGACCAGAGAACGCTATCACGGACACAGCGTGAGACTGGTGAGGGATAAGTAACAAAAAATAGCGGAGTGTGACTCCGCTATTTTTGTATATATCATTTTATTTATTCTTCAGTTAGTTGCTCTTTTTTAGTCAGTTGCATTGACACATTGCATTTGCAACCATACAAATTGGTATCTACCGTATCCTTTTCCATGTCTGCAAAAGGGACTGCTATAGAATCAGGGGCATATATTTGATAAACATCGCTAAAATGCAATTGTAAGGTATCATGTTCCAAGTCGTGTGCATAGTAGTCTGTCAATCCAAACATTCCTTGTTCATCGGTATAAAGTTCGGACACATATTCACCGAGCAACGAGGTTTTTAAGTCCACACAAATGTTTGCCAACGGTCTACCAACTTCGTCCACCACTTGACCTTCTACCACTAAGTAAGGCTTTGAATCAGGTGCTGGAGGCGCATACAATGGCATTGGTCCATAGTCCACCGCACAGCCCACGATGCTACCACCTACCAAAAATGTCAGTACTACGTTAATCATCTTACGCAGATTGTTCTTCATCTTTTTCATGTCTTTTACCTTTCTTTAGTTAGTTCTTACTATGTGATTACTATGATATTACTATGTGATTACTATGTTATTCCGATAACTTGCTCGTTACATTGATTAAAACTGAAAAAGGTTTGATTAGTTGTTGGTGGCAGAGCATAAGGCTTCCGTCCTCTCGGCGGAGGTGCATGCCACTGCCTTCGCAATAGCGGAACAATTTGCAGGTGTTGCAGGGTTCTAACTTCCTCATCCAGTCACGATTGCGGTAGGGTTCGAAGCGATTCTCCCACACATCCCAAAAGTCATCTTGATAGATATTGCCCTGATAGTACTTACCACGCACACTTGTACATGCCGAGATACTTCCGTCAATCAAAATACTTGCTACACTCACCCCCGCAGCACAATGGAACAAATAATCACGCACTTCCCCCTCATAATCAGGCATAAAACCCTCACAGGAGTATGATACATGCAAACCTTCTTTGCGCCTATCGCGAATATAATCTAACAAATAACGCATCTGCTGCGAAGTCAAAAGCAATTCGGGGTTGTCTGCTGCACGCCCCATAGGAGCAATCGTAATCAGTCGCCAATGACGCACACCAATAGACCACAAATACTCGCGCATTTCGTCCAACTGATTGATAGTGCGCTGATTAACGCATGTAACCACATCCCAAGTCAAACCTGGCTTACTGGCAGCCAACTGAATAGCACGCGTTGCGCCATCAAAAGCCAATGGGTGTTGGCGCAACCAATTATGATTATCCTTCATGCCATCAAAGCTGATGGCCATCGAGCGCAGACCGCTCTGCATAAGTTCCTCAAAGCGTTTGGGTGTTAATGCCAAACCATTGGTCACCATGCCCCAAGGATAACCACGTTGCTTGAGTGCCTTGCCCACCTGAGCCAGATCAGTTCGCATCAGTGGCTCGCCACCAGAAATGATTATCAGCACTTTATGGGGATCCACATGAGGAGTAACGGAGTGGTCAATCACACGGAGGAAATCCTCGGCGGGCATATCGGGTGTAACTTCGCTACTACTACAATCGCTACCGCAATGCAGACAATGGACATTGCAACGGAGTGTGGACTCCCAAAAAAGTTGTTGCAGTGGGTGCAACTGCTGAAGGTTCTTACGACGAAGGCGCTCTAATTCTAACACAATTCGCTTGCGAAGTTTCATCGTATTACTTTTTCTTGAGTTGCACATTTAGTTTTACCGAATATTCTGCGGACCAAGAACTTTCTTGTTCCTTATCCATGCTATTGTTGGCAACATGCACAGTTTCAGATAGATATTCGCCTTTGGGGTCGTTCACAATCACCTGCAAACAATCGCCACCAAAGGAAGTAATACCATATTCTGTACGAAATTCACCCGCTTGGTTGGTATAAATCGTATCTGCCCATTCATGCTCGTTATAGGATTTCACCACTACTTGCATATCTTCCAAAGGCTCGTAATTCTCATTCGTAACCTGTCCCTCTACATCATACTCAGCATAAGGCGTTCCATAGCAAGCTGTTACCACAAATGCTATACCCGATAGGGTAAAAATACGCATACATCGCTCTAATAAGCGGTTGCACTTAGTGCGAAACGTGTTAGTTTTCATTGTTGTATAAGTTTTATTGTTCGTTGCATAAACTAAAATCTATATCCCACAGCCATACAAAAGAGTCGAGAACCATACAGCCCATTCTGCACGGTACATCCCAAAGCCCATGATTGCATGCTGCCTAACTCAACTTCAGCAAACCAATGTTCAGCACCCAACCGAGCACCTAACACCGTGGTATTCAACGATAAACCCACATAATTATTTACAGAAAAATCATAGAAGGAACATCCAAAGCCCACTGCCGAATACAATTCCAATATGCGTTGGCGAAAATAGGTAAAGCGGATATTGGGCATCACAGTGATATGATGCAATTGGTCATACAGTTGATCGGTCAGTAGCGTATGATAACCATTATACCAATGTGTTGGCAAACGCATATAAAGGTAATCCATATCCACACCTAAACTAACGAGCGGAGTTAGTTGATAATTATAACCTATATAAAAATGTCCTGGCGAGGTCATCTGACCCAATTCTACAAATTGATAATCTCGCAGATATTGGTCTGCTTCCAAAGCTGGCATACCCACAATATGCTCCAATGCAGGCTGAATATCAGTCGGATATACTGGCAAAAGGGTCATACCATACAATGGCGTAAAATCATAACTGCTTGTAGAAAGAAACGCCTCACCCCAACCCAAACGGATAGAATGGCGATTGTAGGTAACTTCATTCGTTGGTTGTTCGGCTACCAAAGGCATACTCACCAATAGCAATATCCACAACACATATATATGCATCTTTATATTATTCATACTATGAAATGACTATTTATTTGATTGAATATAATAGGTGGTTAAGGATAGATCGCGTAGCATTTTCATTGGTTGAGCAGTTACCACGATGGTATCTCCCACAGCATATTTGCTCAATATAGGGTCATTCAAACGCAATAAATACGTGCGTTGTTCGTTCACCAAAAAATAGTCATTTCGCGTGCTTTTTATGACACAATATAATTCACCTGCAAAATACTCCAAACTGAGTACACCCTGAAAATGGTACGTATCATCAGGAACCGGTTTTTCGTTCATAGGGTTGCTTGGCGGCGTAATTGTATCCTTCATTACTTTATTTTGATCAGTACCCGACAGACTACTTAGCATATTAGAGTTCCACAGGTGATCACCATGAAAGGTTGGCCCATCAGAACACGCAGCCAAGCATAAAAGCAACATACTGCCTAATAACACAAAATTGATTTTATTCGTTTTGTTACACATAGCGTTGATTGATTTTGAAATCCGCTGCAAAGGTACTGCTTTTTTTTGACATAACCAAAATAAAAAATGATGCAGCCACTAAAAGTTGCAGTTTATAAACAACTGATTAATAACCTATTATAATTTTACCAAAATTAAAAACTGATGCAGGTGACAAAAACCGCTTGCAAGTGACGAAAAAAAGTAGTAATTTTGCACAAAAAATAGAACCCACCTCCAAAAACATGAAAACAATTCACTACATTTCTATTATTAGCCTACTTCTTGGGTGTGTAGCATGTTCAGAGAAAAACACCATAGCCAACCCTCAGTTGGCTCAGATAGTGGAGCAAGTATGGCATGCCACAGACTCTGCTATGGCAGAATGTCAGCAAATAGATCCCCATATATTAAACGACTACGATTATCATCGCTATCGGTTAGCGGAGGCTCACTTATGGTTAAAACAGCTATTCCAACTGCCTACAAACACGGATATGATGGCATTGGCTACTTACTTCACCAATCGTGGCGATAAGGTTTCAGCGGGCGAGGCCTATTATATACAAGGTGCCTATCTAAATTGGCAAGGCAAAAACACCGAAGCCATGCAAATGCTCAAAGAGGCTGAAAATCAGCCTAATGAGCCTATCATTCAAGGTATGATATACTATAAAATGGGGCGTATCAGCGAAAGCGAACAACTCTACGATATCGCCTTTGACAACTATCAAAAAGCCTTGCCCCACCTGCAAACGGCCAATTTGCCTCTATACCTGGCATCAGTCTATCGTGAATTAGGGCGTATGAGTGATAATGAACACAAGCATGATTATTTTGATAGTGCATTAGTCCATGCCAAACGATATAATGATACAATATTGTATTTAGACATTCGTTATGCACAACTCACAGCCAATCAACTCCAGTCACCCGAAGTAGCCCAAATATGCCAATACCTTTGCCATCAAGCAGGACAAAAACGCTATGCCTACGACCTTGTAAAATACTATATTCGTGCCGAGAAAGCGGATTCAGCACGAATATATCTTGATATTTTGGCAGCCGATACTACTGCACAAACATGGAGCAAACAGCAATATATACTTTGGCATAGCCAATATCTACGCCTCAAAGGCAAGAGCGATGAGGCTTACGAGCAACTGTATCAACTTTATAATGAGAACTATAGCGCATTAGAACAAAAAGGTAGATCCAGTACATTCGTAGTGGCACAGCATTATGACAATGAAACTGAACACGCACGTAACTTACAACTGCAATTGGAGAAACAACACCTGCACATGGTACTGATATTAGTAGTAGTAGCCATATTGGCAGCAACCATATTACTGATTCTAATAGGTGCAAGACGCAAAACAGAGCGATTAGTAGAACAAGCTCGTACGCAACAAAAAATCAAAGATTTACACAAAGAGCTACATCTGCGTCGAGAAGCACTAAAACAAGTATTAAACCAACGTTTAGCCTTAAATAAACATCTGCAAGAAGCACTGCTTACCAAAAAGAAAGAAGAGAAGATGCCCGACTGGGCGCAACAATTCATTGATTCTAACATATTCTCCACCGATGGGCAATGGGAGCACTTCTTCAACGAGTTTAATGGTTGCTATGGCAATTTGATGCCACGTTTACAAACGAAATATCCACGCCTAACAAGCACAGATTGTCAAGTACTTGCATTATATATATTGGGGTTAGATAATGCAGATATATGTTTACTATTAGGGCTAACGCAACGCACCATATGGAGCCGTCGTATGCGCATCAAATCGCGAATCGGTTTAGGAGAAAAAGAATCATTAGACAAATGGCTGGCAGAAGAAGTACAAAGAGAATAAACTATCCACCGCTTATCCACCGCTTATCTACCCGATAAAGAAACCTCCGCTACAATATGTAACGGAGGTTTCACTATTCATACAGTCAGTCCTTACTTCGCGTAGCTTACGGCGCGTGTCTCGCGAATAACGGTAATACGGATTTGACCAGGATAGGTCATCTCATCTTGGATACGCTTAGCGATATCAAATGACAGCAATTCGGTGTCCTTATCACTAATCTTATCTGCACCGACTATCACACGCAACTCACGACCCGCTTGCAAGGCATAAGTCTTGGTAACACCTGGATAAGACATAGCTATATTCTCAAGGTCGTTGAGGCGCTTCACATATGCCTCTACAATCTCGCGGCGTGCACCTGGACGAGCACCTGAGATAGCATCACACGCCAACACAATTGGTGCGATGATTGACTCCATCTCTACCTCCTCATGGTGGGCGCCAACGGCATTGCATATATCGGGTTTCTCGCCATATTTCTCACATAGGCGCATACCCAATTGTGCGTGTGGCATCTCCATATCCTCATCGCTCACTTTACCAATATCGTGAAGCAAACCTGCACGGCGTGCTTTCTTCACGTTCAAACCGAGCTCAGCAGCCATAGCCGCACAGAGATTAGCTGTTTCGCGAGCGTGCATAAGGAGGTTCTGACCATAACTGGAGCGGTACTTCATCTTACCAATCAAGCGAACGAGCTCTGGGTGCATGCCGTGGATACCCAAGTCTATGGTAGTACGTTTACCTGTTTCTATGATTTCCTCCTCTACTTGTTTGGTCACCTTAGCTACCACCTCCTCAATACGTGCAGGGTGGATACGACCATCTTGTACCAATTGGTGAAGTGCTAAGCGCGCAATCTCGCGGCGTACTGGGTCAAAAGCTGATAATGTGATAGCTTCTGGGGTATCATCCACCACGATCTCCACACCCGTAGCAGCCTCCAATGCGCGGATATTACGACCTTCACGACCAATAATACGACCCTTAACTTCATCATTATCAATATGGAATACAGTAACCGCATTCTCAACCGTTGCCTCAGAGGCAATACGTTGGATAGACTGGATGATGATTTTCTTGGCCTCTTTGTTGGCAGTCAAACGCGCTTCGTCCATGGTGTCATTGATATATGCCATGGCAGCAGTCTTAGCTTCATCCTTGAGCGTATCAATCAGTTGTTTCTTAGCTTCCTCAGCTGAGAGACCTGATATTTGTTCCAATTGTTGCTCCGCAGCCTTTTGCAAACGATCAATTTCTTGGGTTTTACGTTCAATAGCTTTTTGTTGATTTTCAAGGTTTTGCTTCTGCGTATTCAGCTCATTTTGAGCGCGTTGAACTTCGCTTTGTTTTTGGTTGAGTTGTTGATCACGTTGTTGTACACGTTGCTCTTGTTGATGGATTTTTTGCTCAGCTTGACGCACATGATTCTCATGCTCAAGTTTAAGGGCAATAAACTTCTCCTTTGCCTCGATGATTTTGTTTTTCTTGATTACTTCGGCTTCCTCTTCCGCCTTGCGGAGAATGCCTTTCGCTGAGAAGCGGAACAACAGGTAGCAGATGCCTGCTCCTATTAATAACGCTACTATTGCGACCAATGTGTTTACGATAAACATAATATTGATTTCTATTTAGTTGTTATTTTTTGTTAATTAGTTATTTCTTATTCTTTTTGCAATGCGTTGAGTATCAATTGATTTAGTTCTTGTATTTTCTCTTCCACAGGTTTCAATCGATGTGCATGTGCATCGGCTTGCAGATTCACTGCCATCTCGAGTGCCACATACACCCAAATCTGCTCAGCAGATTGGTTGGGCAACAACTTGCGATAATGGCGATAACGCTCATTGATTTGCTCCGCAGCGTTGCGATACAATGCCTCTTTGTCTGCCACCACATTCAGAGATATATGGTGTGCATCCAACTGAAGGGTGATATGTTGTTTGCGTTGTTCCAATCTTTGTGTCATTGATTATTAACAGGTTGTAGCAACCTACTGCTTCAGAGCCTCCAAAGCGCGATCTACTTGAGCGATAAGGTTAGCTATGCGTTGGCGCACCTTATCACGTTGTTCGCTACCAATACTCTCCGCTAAGAGTGCATGCGCTGTCTCGAGGTGGTTGTAGTCTGCTTTCAGACTCAGCAACTCTGCATGTGTACGCATTATCTCTTCGCGCTGAAGTTCGTTTTCGTTCTGAAGATCAAGCACTTGCTGTTGCAGGCCACGGTACTGCTGCAGCAGTACTTCAAGGTTATTTTCCAGCGTGCTTAAACTCTCCATGGATGTCTGCGATTAGAAACTATATCCAATGCCTAAGCCCAATGTACCTTTGAATTGCACACGCTCTGCCAATACACCATCGGCATCAGCAATCTTCACGCCATTGTAGTATTTCAGCGATGTAGAGAGCGTTACATTCAAACATTTGAGGAATTGGTAGGAGATAGCAGCATCCCAATCCACATCAAAGTTACCAAAGCGTTGGTTATTATCGCGATAGCCCTTGAAGGTCATACCTGTAAAGTCTTGTCCCTTCTTCAAATCTGCATAGAGTTTACCCTCAGCATCTTGATAAATCTCCGTCTTATCCCAAGCGTATGGGGTATAGAGACCGATGCTGGTGATAATCTTAAGGTCTTTGTAGGTATAGTTGATAGCACCTTTGATTGAAAGACCCAATTTACCACGCATATTGCAATCGTAGTTTTTGGTCACTTCTCCATTCTCTTTGGTATCGTATTGCCATACGGCATAAGTCTCTTTGAGTGTTTGAGCCAATCCTGGTTGGTCTGTAGCATACTTATTCTCCATCTTATCGCTTACATACACCGATGTTAGACGGCCAGCCACTGGAGATACATACACCGAGAAGATACTATTAGGTTTCCAATCTATACCGACTGCAATATCCGTATATGCAGGAGCCAAAAACGTAGAAATAATAGGGTCGTACGCCTCCGAAACACCATATTTACGACCAGGAGCAAACTGGCTCTTGAAATCTGCCGAGGCAGTCAAATACCATGCTTGGTGGAATTGCCAACCTAACTTCGTTGTAAAATTAATCTTGTCGCTTGACTTCTGGAAGGCATCAAAATCTTGGTCGATATACGACATTCCATACTCCAAGTCCACATTGGTTTCCCACGAAAGATTTTCCTCGTTGTAGAGCAGACGCACTTTGCCAAATGCCACGCCAGTGACATTATTATTACCACCCGCAGCCCAATTCACGAGTCCAGTAGCACTGGCATTCAATCCCAGCACACCCGTGCACTTCCAAGGCGACACCTCTTTTTCTGCCTCTTGTGCAGAGATACTCATTGCTAAAACGAGCGTAAAGATAGATAGTAGATATCTTTTCATATTTAATTCTTCACTATGAATAATTATAAGTTGTTAACTATTAATCGTTAATACTGTGCAGCATCATATACTTGGTCAGCTATTTCGCTGCCCACCAATTTCTCAATCAAGCAGAAAGCGAAGTCGCTACTCAAGCCAGGACCTTTGGCAGTGATGATGTTCTTAGACTCTACAACCAGTCCGTCGATATAGCTTTCGCCAAGGTACTCTTCAAAGCCAGGATAGCAAGTAGCTTGTTTGCCATCCAATATGCCCAGTCTGCCCAATACCGAAGGTGCTGCGCAGATGGCTGCAATTAGTTTTTCTTGTTCATTATGCTTTACCAACATGTCGCACAACGCTTCACACTCGTGCAATTTGGTAGCACCACCAGGCAGAATCAGCATCTCAGCATCTGCTACATCAACATTTGCGATGAGCGCATCTGCCTTCACGGGGATATTGTGTGCACCCATCACCCATTCTTGTCCTGTGACAGAAACGGTGGTCAATGCGATATTTGCACGACGCAAGAGGTCAATCGTGGTGATAGCCTCTATTTCTTCAAAACCATTGTCTAAAAAAATGTAGTTCATAGTAATGATAATTTTGAATTATTAATTATGAATTTTGAATGCTTAGTTGAGTTTGAAATTATAAGTTATAGAACCTATTTGTTCTTTATCTCCTTCTGTAAATTTAGCTTTGCGGGCAGCATCTATAGCCAACTGTTGGGTATATCGATCCGAGATGGTGGTACCATCACCTACCGAAGCAGCCACTACATTACCAGCTTTATCCACACGAATGCTCACAACCACCTTACCCGGCTCTTTGAAGTCGGTAGAAGGTTTAGGCATGGTTCTCACGCTTCGACCTTGCAGCGACCACATGTTGCCATCCACTTGTCCGAAGTTCTTCCCCACAGGGTTACCTTTGCTGGTTGACGCAGGTGTGCTGGTAGCATTTTCTGCATTTGCTCCTTGGGCAGTACCTGATTGTCCAAACAAAGCAGCCATGGCTTGTGCCTTCTTGATAGCTTCTTCTTCTCGGGCTTTCTGCTCTGCAAGGGCTTTCTCGCGTTCTATGCGCTCGGCCTCCAGACGCGCTTCTTCCTCACGCTGCTGACGGAGTCGTTCTTGCTCTTCTGCCTGACGCTTGAGTTCCTCTTCGTTCTGTTGGGCGAGTGCCAAGGATTCTTCATCCTCCTGCACTATAAGGTCATTATCAGAGGATTGCACTGGTGTAGGGGCAGGAGCTGCAGGTTGCTGTTCTACTTGCGTGATTGGATCGGGCATAGGCAATACATCAGGCATTCCACCACCCTCATCGGCATCGCCAAAGGTAATGATGATACCCTCGTCTTCCAATTGGATAGGAGCCACAATGGACAGTTTCATCAGCAAGAGCAGCATGAGCAACAGCATGATCACTGTTCCCACACCCGCTATGATATGTGATTGATAATCTTTCACTTCTTCGTTGCTAAAACAATCTTCATCTTATGTTCGTTAGCTATATCCAGCACATTCACCACTTCGCGATAGGCTATATCCTGATCGGCATGCAAGGCGATATACATGGCACTATCTTGTTGTTGAATAGTGCATAGATATGCCTCTAAGTCCTCAGCCAAAATGGGCATAGGTTTCTGACGGCCAAGAGCCACATAGTAGTTACCCAAGTTGTCGATACTCACTTTAGCCACCACCTGCTTCGTGGTACTTTTCGCACGCGCCTGAGGCAAGTTAATCTTAATATCATTAGGCGAAGACATGGTACTTACCATCACAAAGAAGAGCAACAGCAAGAATATCAAGTCCGTCATGGAGGACATGGCAAATGTAGCCTCCACTCTATTTCGTCTTTTCAGTGCCATAGTTTAGTGTAAAGTGTATAGTGTAAAGTGTATAGTGTAAAGGCGAGGGTTATACTGGCTCGTTGAGCAAGTCCATAAACTCCATTGTGCGCGACTCCAATTGACGCACTACACGATCAATACGCGACACCAGGAAGTTATATGCAAACATAGCCAAAATACCCACTATCAAACCGCCAACGGTAGTCACCATAGCTTGATACATACCCTCTGACAAGGTAGATATTTCAATCACGCCGCTGGCGTTTTGAGCCATATTGAAGAAGGTCTGCACCATACCGAGCACAGTACCCAAGAAGCCCAACATAGGCGCACCCGCAGCGATAGTCGCCATCAGCACCAGTCCTTTCTCCAAGGTGCTTACCTCCAAGTTACCTACGTTCTCAATAGCCACTTGCACATCTTGCATAGGACGACCAATACGCGAGATACCTTTCTCCACCATACGTGCAGAAGGTGTATCAGCGCGTTGGCAGAGTTTGACAGCAGAGTCAATCTTGCCCTCTTTGATATAGTCGCGGATACGATTCATGAAGGTCTTATCTTCTTTGGTAGCCTTGGTCAGCACCACCATACGTTCGATAAACAGATAAATAGCAAACGCCAACATCAATGCCAACACAATCATAATCCATCCACCATACTGAGCCATAGTGAAGAGGTTGATTGATTCTTGCATAGGTTGTTCTACCATTGCCAACGAGTCTTGTACAGCAGTCATCGCTGTATCCATGTTAGTTTGAATTTGAAAGAGCATATTTGTATTGTTTTATAGTTTCTTTTATTCCTAAATACAGTGCATCCGCGATAAGAGCGTGTCCGATACTCACCTCGTCCACCCATGGGAAGGCTGTTACAAAAGCGTTCAAGTTGCGCAGGTTCAAATCATGCCCTGCGTTCAAGCCCAAGCCTAAGTCGCGTGCCTTCTCAGCCGCTGCGCGATACATATTTATCGCCGCTTCAGGATCATTGTCATACAACTCGGCATAGGGACCAGTATAGAGCTCTACCCTATCCGCTCCTGCTTTGGCAGCATACTCCACCATCTCTGCATCAGCATCCACAAAAACGGAGACACGGATTCCTGCCAACTTAAAGCGTTGGATAATCGTAGTCAGTTTGGCAAGATGCATTTTGGTATCCCATCCATGATTGCTGGTGAGTTGGTCATGCGCATCAGGCACCAGAGTTACTTGCGCAGGTTTTACCGCCAGCACCAAATCCATGAAGGCTGGTTCGGGATTGCCTTCGATATTAAATTCGGTAGCCACAATGCCCTTCAGGGTATACACATCCGCACGGGTAATATGGCGTTCATCAGGACGGGGGTGAACCGTAATTCCCTGAGCGCCAAATCCTTCGCAGTCTTTAGCGAATTGCTCCACATTAGGCAGATTTCCCCCGCGCGCGTTGCGCAAAGTCGCCACCTTATTTATATTTACACTCAATTGGGTCATAATCGCTGCAAAGGTACAAAAAAAATTGCACATACGCAAGATGTGACACAAAAAAATATAAAAAAAGCACGGATTATGCCTTGGTGAAAGCATGGTCTAAGGCAGATGATCTCTCAGTGAGGTTCCGATGAGGTTCCGATGAGATTCCGATGAGGTTCCGATGGAGATAAGGGGCAGATGAGGGGGAGTATGAGGGAGTATTATAGATTTTGGGGCTCGAAGAATTGCTGCATTTCATCAAAACGAAAAACAGTATCCGAACCATACTTCCACAAGTGTTGGCGAATCTTAGTCATCGGTTTATCCTCGCCCAGTTTGGTCTTAGAATAGAACTTATCGGCGTAACAAATGAGCCGTTCCTCCAAGGTGCGAGGGGTATAATCCTGCAACGGGATAGGCAGTTGCTCGCGTATGATCTGATCCATGGTGATACCCGTACCCGTATGACGCTCTGCCACCGCTGCATGCTTGGGCAAGCCCTCTTTGCGCAGGATTTCTGCACCTAAATAGCCATGTTCAATATACGCATGTTGGCCGAGACAATGAATCTTAGGAGCATCGCACATCACCACGCCTATATCGTGCAACATAGCAGCCTCCTCCACAAACACAGGGTCCACCATACCAGTCTCAATCCAGTCGGGATGTGCGTGCAAGATAGCCAAAGCACGGTCAGCCACTTGGCGCGAATGCGTCAAAATGATATGCTGCAATTCTGTATTACCCGCACAGTATTTAGCTATGAGTTCAGTATAGTTCAACATTGTTCAGAGCGATTATTTTCCCCAATGTAGTTTATCTTTGAGAGACTGCATGAAAGTTTGCCCATCAATACGCACCAATTTTATCGTACGTTGCGAACGCTCAATATGCAGCACCACATCTTGACTCATCACCTGACTTCTGCCATCTACACTCAACAGATAATTGCCATTACGGCTGGAGATCTTAACATCAATCTTGCTATCATCCAGCACCACTAATGGTCTGATATTCAAGCTATGTGTAGCTACAGGCGAGAGTATGATGGCGTTCACATGGGGATCCAGTAACGGTCCACCCACACTCAAGTTATAGGCGGTAGAACCCGTAGGCGTAGCCACCAATAGGCCATCGGCCTTGTAGGTATGGAGTGGCTCACCATTCAGCGTAACATCTACTGTTATCATGCTACTCAGACCCGACTTGAGGATAGCCACCTCGTTGAGCGCGTAGGGCGAAGCCAGTTTGCCTTCATGTGGACAAGTGACCTCCAACATGCGACGTTGCTCAATGGTATAGTTGTTGCTGATGAGTTGGTCCAATACTGCATCTATATTATCCGTCTGTACTTCAGCCAGATAGCCCAAGTGTCCGCAGTTGATACCCAAAATCGGTATATCTAAGTGTCCCACCAACGATGCCGTAGTCAAAAAAGTACCATCGCCACCCACCGACAATGCAAAATCTATTGTTTCGCCCGTATGCGACACATAGTCTTCCACCGAGGGAAACTCACGTGAAAAAGCCTCGTGACGCAGTTCTTGCGACAGTACGACACTTACACCACGCTCTTGCAAAAACGCTATGATATGCCTTATCTCACGAATCGTTTCGGAGCGAAGGGTATTTCCAAAAATGGCGATAGTCATAATCTTTTTCTCTTTTAGGAGTCCGGGGTCTGGAGTCCGGAGACCGGAATCAGGAGGCTGGAGTCCAATTAGTCATTACACACGGATGCCGTTGAGTAGCGCAGCAGCATCCATACGCTTTTTGCCTGGCATTTGCAGTTCAAGTATATCTATATATCCATCGGCACAAGGCACAATGATATGTCCCTTTTGTTCAGGCAGTTGTGTGATTGCCACCTTATATACCTTTGCGCCCTTCAGCACCTCTGCCAAGGGATGATGAGCAGGCATGTTGCTGATCCATGCAGCAGGATAAGGACTTAATCCACGCACATGATTGCGTATTTGCTCGGCAGTGCGCGCGAAATCAATCGCACAAGTATCCTTAAAGATTTTAGGCGCAGGACGAAGTTCTATCGAGTTATCTTGGGGAATCGTCGGCAGCTCAACACCCTGATTTTCTGCCTCCATAATCGCATCTACTGTGCGAGTTACAAGATTACCGCCCATCAGCATCAGTCGGTCATGCACCGAGCCAACATTCTCATCATCGGCAATAGCGATACGCTCTTGCAGGATGATATTGCCCGTATCAATCTCATGCTGAAGCATAAAGGTCGTTGCACCAGTTTCGGTGTCGCCATTCATCACAGCCCAATTGATAGGCGCTGCGCCACGATATTGCGGAAGCAAAGAGGCATGCAAGTTGAATGTACCCAAGCGTGGCATATTCCACACCACTTCGGGCAACATACGGAATGCCACAACAATCTGCAAATCAGCATTATAGGCACGCAACTCATCTAAGAAGGTTTCATCTTTCAACCGTTCGGGCTGAAGGATAGGCAAACCTACTGACAAGGCATATTGCTTCACAGCAGAGAACTGCAACTGGTGTCCACGCCCAGCGGGTTTATCGGGCATAGTCACCACCGCGACTACATTATATCCACCTTCGACTAATGCACGAAGACTCTCGACAGCAAAGTCGGGAGTACCCATATATACTATTCGTATCGTCTTTTTATCCATATCTCTTTACCTATACACTATCTAAAAGTATGTGAAAAACCAATACTGATAAACTCCTTGAACTGAATCTTGGTTTTCTGATCAGAGGTAACCACAGTACTATCATAGCGTGGATGCAACATGAGTTTTGCAGAGAAATAGCGATTGATGATAAAGTCCACATTCACCTCCAATTCCGTTTCAATGCGTTGGTAGTTCGTAAAGAAATAGAAGTTTGTCTCCACGATAATCTCTCGCAAAGGTCGCCATTTCCAATCCACGCGCAACGAGCTACCGACCTCATTCAACATATGCTTGCCTTCCTCAATACCATATTCCGTCACATTTATCTGCGAGGGGTCAGTATTCAGGGCATACACCATTTTGTAGGTAGCAGGCGACAGCGTAATATCCAAACCTTTAAGTGGCTTATAATCAACACCAAGTCCCAATGTAAAGCGTATTGGCGTCATAAATGCCGAAGACAACTCATAGGTATTCTTGCGCCAGTTATTCATCAAGTTCGTGCGGAACTCTGCCACAGCCGAAGCATACAACTGCTTGAGAATCTGGTAGCCAAACTTGCTATTGATTCGGAACAAGTCATCCGTGGTATTGATCATACGCAACGAGTCGCCACTGACGGTATTGATACCCGCGCGCCATTCGCCCACATTCTCCCAGGAGATATTATCTTTTTTGTAGTTCAATTTACCTTTTGCACTCGCCAACATGGCAAACGCATTTGCAGTTCCTTGGTACCAGTTTTCGGTAGCATAGTTCTGCGTTATCTGCAACGACAGGTTGAGTTCTTTGCGCCATGGCGAATCCTTGTAGCGCAAGGCACGCTCTATATCCAAGCGGTCTTCCTCCAAATCCTTCACAATAGCACGCTGGACGTCCACATGATCCAACACCATGGTTTTCAAACGGTTCGTATCACTAACCGCGGTATAAAAATTGGCGTGATGCGCCGTGATATAGCGTCTGGCTTTTGCACGAATAGCTGGGATAGTATATTCGTTCTGCGGGGTAGTATCAGACAGGGATGGGAAGGTAGTTGGTATATACATCAGGTACATACATAATGGATGCGGATATTCGTCCCATATCGTATCGTTTGCATGTAACAACTGACTTTGGCGCGCTATCAACTCCAGCAAAACGGCATCTTCATCCAACACGGTAGTTTGATTCAGACTATCCAACAGACCATGCAGGATGATGACTGTGTCTTGCTTATCAATGGTCATAGCCACAGTATCAGGCAGTTGCCAGGACAATGTATCGAACGCGAGCAATGTGTCAGTTGCCATAGGTACGGCGCGAACACTATCCACACGCGTTGTATCCTGGGTTATCTTATGCAACCAACTGATATCCAACACATCTCCATCTACATCTTGTGCCACCAAAGGGCATGAGATGCAGAGCAGAACAAACCATATGCTTATTAATCGTTTCATCGGTTATGGCAAGGCAGGACGCTTAAAGGCACGAATAATCAAATAGATACCCCAAATAACAAACGGCAACGACAATATCTGTCCCATATTGAGCAGATGACCCGCCTCAAACAATTCTTGATCGTTCTTGATAAACTCCAACATAAAGCGCGTAAAGAAGATAATCTCGAGGAAGACACCCAACAGCAGTCCCTCGCGCTTATAGGCTTTGCCCTTCCAATACATGAGCCATGTCACCACAAAGCCCACGATGCAGTAGAGCATCTCGTATATCTGTGTTGGATGACAAGGCTCTGTTTGTCCATCACGCACGAAGATGAATCCCCATGGCAGATCAGTGGGTGTACCATAGATCTCGGAGTTCATCAGATTGCCCAATCGAATCAAGGTAGCCGTTACGCATACGCCTACCACCAGACGGTCCATAATCCACAACAACGAGGTGTGGAATTTCTTCTCCTTAGAGAACACTTTTCTATTCAGCAACCACGCTGCTGTCAGCAGACCAATAGCGCCTCCGTGACTGGACAGGCCGCCTTCCCATATCTTCAGCAAACGCAATGGATGCTCAATATAGGGGTTGCGGTAGTTGATGGTCCAACCAAATAGTTGCACAGGCTCGGTAGAAATATCCATGTATTGGCAGTAGGCTTTCATACCAGGCAGAGTGACATCGTGCCACTCGTAGAACCAGCAGTGGCCTACACGTGCGCCGATGATAAGACCTATGACCATCCACATAAAGAGTTTGTCGGTCCACTCGGCAGGGCAGCCCTCGTTCTTGTACAACTTGACTTGTATCAAATAGCACAAATAGATGCCTATCGCCCATAGCAATCCATACCAACGGACACCTCCATCGCCAAAATGGATGAGGATAGGGTCAACGTCCCAAACAACTGATAATAGACTACTTATCATCACTTTACAACTTATTACCTAAGATAGTATAACGCTGGTTATCGCGTTGAATATAGATTACTCCGTTATCCAATATCATACGTGCAGGCGTTTCGGCATTCACGTCCACCAGAGCGGTAGGCGTTTTCTCATACTCTTCCAAACGGATACGCCCTACGGCAGAAGCATCGTGCGAGAAATGCAGGTATAGTCGCTCGCCTGCCTCGCGCGCGCGTTTTAAAAGGTCTATGTCGATATGGTATGGTTGGGATTTGGATACTATCTCCGCTTCAGCCAACACTTCACCATCACATTTAGCGCGCGTTATCTTCACACCACATGGCATAGCGTTTGACTCCTTCCAAGACACAGCCAATCCTTTGTCAGCTGGGATATACGATGGGTCCAAATAGAACACATCGTCCTCATGCGAGCTGACAATAGTCATCTCAGGGAAGATAGCCAAGCAGTCAGAGCAGGTAGAGTGATAGCCTTGGTTGTATGGCATACAGATTACTCGTTCAACAGTACCACCTACAGGATATATTTTGAGATATACTGTTGTATTATCGTCTATGCCTTCTACTCCTGCACTTTCTAATTTTTTCTCAATGGCATCTGCGTTGATATCACGTGTTTGGTTGGGTGAGAGGGTATAAGAATATGCCGCAGAAGGCAATGCACATGTCAGAAAGATCTCAATCTTCACCTCGCAGTCTGCATACAAATAAGCCGTAATACCCTGTTTGACATCGCCCAGTTTAGCATTGTACCAGACAGTCCCTTTCAATTTCATATCCAAAGGAAAAGAAAACTTCTTGCTTTCTTCTTGGCAAACGCAAAAATGCGAGGGGAGTCCTGTCAGTTTTTGTAGCCATTCACAGGCGGCAGATGCTTGCTCTGGCGCAGTAGGCTGATTATCAGCCCAGATAGTTGTCATGGAGCAGACCATGACCATGATGAGTAAATAGATTCGTTTCATACTATTTAATGTTTATGCTTCCATTTTACCGTGGCATTGTTTATATTTCTTGCCAGATCCGCATGGACATGGGTCATTTGGACGAGGTTTCTTTTCTACGCGCAGAGGTTCTGGGCGTTGCATTTCGCGTGTATCACGGTTGGCGGCAGCAGCTTGACCGCTGGCAGCGGCAGCACGCGCCACAGCATCCTTTTGGGTGCGATAGCGTGAGTAGTCATGGCGCTGTTGCGCATGGGCTTGGCGCACCTCCTCTGGATCGCGGGTTGGAATCTGACCACGCAACAAAATAGAGATTGCTCGGCGGTTGAAGCGGTCCAACATGTCTTTGAAGATATTGAAGGACTCCAGTTTGTAGATGAGCAATGGATCCTTCTGCTCATAGCTGGCATTCTGTACGGATTGCTTGAGTTCATCCAACTGACGCAAGTGCTCTTTCCACTCATCATCAATCACGAAGAGCAACATACGCTTCTCGAACTCGCGTACCACCTCTCGGCACTCGGTTTCGTAAGCTGCTTTGAGATTAACGGCCACGTTGTAGGCACGTTTGCCATCGGAGATAGGTATCAATATATTCTCATACATAGCACCGCGCTCCTCATATACTTTCTTGATCACAGGATATGCCACCTTTTGCAAGGTATCCATACGGCGTTTGAAGGTCTCCAGTGCCTCTTCAGCCAATTTATCGGCCAGCATATTCTCACGCGTAGCGCGGAACTCCTCCTCGGTGAATGGTACTTCCATAGCAAAGACTTGCATCACATCCATCTGCAATCCCTCGTAGTCCATCATCTCGCGCGCAGCGGCCACCATCATAGCAGCAGTATCGTAGATCATATTCGTAATATCCACACCGATGCGCTCGCCCATGAGAGCGTGGTGGCGTTTTGCGTAGATAACATTACGTTGTTGGTTCATCACATCATCGTACTCAATGAGGCGTTTACGGATACCAAAGTTATTCTCTTCCACCTTCTTTTGCGCACGTTCGATAGAGTCAGAGATCATTTTATGCTCGATCATCTCGCCCTCTTGGAAGCCCATGCGGTCCATTAGACCAGCGAGGCGGTCCGAACCGAACATACGCATCAGGTCGTCCTCCATACTCACGAAGAACACACTGCTACCTGGGTCACCTTGACGTCCTGCACGACCACGGAGCTGACGGTCCACACGGCGGCTCTCGTGGCGCTCGGTACCGAGGATAGCCAAACCGCCAGCCTCTTTGACCTCAGCGGTGAGCTTAATATCGGTACCACGACCAGCCATGTTGGTAGCGATGGTCACCATACCCTTGCGACCTGCCTCAGCCACGATGTCGGCCTCGCGTTGGTGCAGCTTGGCGTTGAGCACGTTGTGCGAAATCTTGCGCAGATTGAGCATCTTGCTCAGCAACTCACTGATTTCCACGGATGTGGTACCCACCAATACAGGGCGACCGGCCTTGACCAGTTCGACGATCTCGTCAATCACAGCATTGTATTTCTCGCGCTTGGTGCGATAGATACGATCGTTCATATCCTCGCGGGCAATAGGACGGTTGGTTGGTATAACCACCACATCCAGTTTGTAGATATTCCAGAACTCGCCTGCCTCTGTCTCCGCTGTACCAGTCATACCAGAGAGTTTGTTGTACATACGGAAGTAGTTTTGCAATGTGATGGTGGCGAAGGTCTGTGTAGCCGCTTCGACTTTCACGTTTTCCTTTGCCTCCACCGCTTGGTGCAAGCCGTCTGACCAACGGCGACCTTCCATGACACGACCCGTCTGCTCATCGACAATCTTGACTTGGTTATCATCGATGATATAGTCCACATCCTTCTCAAAGAGGGTGTATGCTTTCAGCAGTTGGTGTACGGTGTGTACGCGTTCGGATTTCACGCTGTAGTTAGCCAATATCTCATCTTTCTTCTGACGTTTCTCCTCGTCAGAGAGTCCAGCTTTCTCCACCTCAGCTACCTCACTACCCACATCAGGGAGCACAAAGAATTGGGTATCCTCCATGTTACCTGTCAGGGTATCAATACCTTTGTCGGTGAGTTCGATGGTTTTATGCTTCTCGTCGATAACGAAGTAGAGTTCGTCGGTGGCTATATGCATATGCTTCTCATTCTCCTGCATATAGTATTCCTCGGTCTTCTGCAAGCGCACTTTCACGCCTGGTTCGCTGAGGTACTTGATGAGGGCTTTGCTCTTAGGCATACCCTTGAAGGAGCGGAAGAGTGCCAATTCGCCAGCCTCGCGCTCTTTCTCATCAGCGCTCTGCATCTTGGCTTTGGCTTCGGTGAGGAGTTTGGTCGTCAGGGTGTTTTGGGTACGAACGAGCAGTTCTACGCGGTGTTTGTACTCATCATACATCTGGTCTTCGCCTTTTGGCACAGGGCCGCTGATGATGAGTGGGGTACGCGCGTCATCAATGAGGACAGAGTCCACCTCATCCACGATGGCGTAGTTGTGTCCGCGTTGTACGAGATCCATAGGGCTGGTAGCCATATTATCGCGCAGGTAATCGAAGCCGAACTCGTTGTTGGTACCAAATGTAATATCGCACGCGTATGCGCGGCGGCGTTCGTCGGAGTTAGGTTTGTGTTTGTCGATACAGTCCACGGTCAGACCATGGAACATATAGAGAGGACCCATCCACTCCGAGTCACGTTTTGCCAAATAGTCGTTCACAGTCACCACGTGTACACCTTCGTGAGTCAAAGCATTGAGGAATACAGGCAAAGTTGCTACGAGGGTTTTACCTTCACCTGTTGCCATCTCGGCAATCTTACCTTCGTGCAATACAACACCACCGATGAGCTGTACATCGTAGTGTACCATATCCCATACGTGCTCGTTGCCACCTGCAGTCCACTTGTTATGGTATATGGCCTTATCGCCATCTATCTCTACGAAATCGAAGCGGCTATCGGCAGCCAGGTCGCGGTCCATTTGGGTAGCGGTAACGATGATCTCCTCGCTTTGGGCAAAGCGACGAGCGGTACTCTTGACGATAGCGAAGACCTCAGGGAGGATCTCGCGCAGTACGTCCTCGTATGCGGTCTTAATATCCTTTTGGATATGGTCTATTTCGTTATATACTTTTTCGCGTTTGTCAATCTCGAGGTCTTCGATATTGGCCTTCAGTTCAGCGATGCGTGCTTTCTTGTCCGCCACGCGCTCTTGTATGCGTGCCATGAGGGCAGCGCTGCGCGCACGGAGTTCGTCGTTGCTGAGCGCATCTATTTGATCGAATACGACTTTAATTTTCTCTACATACGGCATGATTTCGCGCATATCTTTTTGCGACTTATTGCCGAATAACTTAGTAATAAATTCTACTAAACCCATATTTATTTACAATTTGACGATTTACTATTTTACTATTTGTTTCCCAAACGATTTGGGATTCTAATTTGTCGCGAACGGAGTAGTCCATTCCAAATTAGCGTGCAAAGGTACAAAAAAATATGCACATACACAAGTGTTTTGGGCGAAAATTTATTTTCAAGCTAAAAAACACTTGTGTATGGGCTGCGTAGGGTGGCAGTAGCTTCGAGGGAATGTGTAAGGGCAATCTTTGAACGATAGTGAAATAAGAATGCCCATACACAGGCGGCGTCCGAAGGTACAACATTGCCACTCTACGCGAGGGCATAGCCCGCATGTACACAAAGAAAAATGGGCGAAAATTTATTTTCAAGCTAAAAAACACTTGTGTATGGGCTGCGTAGGGTTGGATCGCCTATTGCCTATCGCCAATAACCAATAGATGTTAATTTATAGATAGGCAAGATCTATCATACCCTCATCATACCCGACAAAAAACATCTATGGCACTTATAAAACCCATTCCCAACATTGCCTCCATTAGGGGTTGCAAGAAAAAATCGCAGAAACTTGTCTTTTCTGCGATTTTTCTCTAATATCTAATCTATATTGGTGGAGCATATTACCTGACAATCGTCTGGGGCTTTTGCGCCTGCATCGTGTATGTACTCGCCACAACTATGACAGCGGATAGTGCCTGATTGGAGATTAACTATAGAGCAATCACATATTTTCCAATGTAAAAAGTTTTGTTTGCAAGGTATACCCGCGTAGTTCTTTTTGTTTGAGGTATTGAACTTTTGCCATGAACAGTTCATGCTCGTATTTTTCGTAGTTGCGTTTTACCTCTGCAATTAAAACTTGTTTACCAACAAGCGAAAGTGCCACAATATCTACCTCCGCATCTATTTGTTTATCATGGAAATTGATGGCTCTTGATTGCCACCATGTGCCTATCTCACGCCACTCGCCTGATTCTGCTAATTTTTGTCTAAAGTAATCTTCTAACACCAAGCCAGAGTAGGTGGTATAGTTCATTTGTGCAATGTGAAGCAATCCTTCGAAATTTTGGATTTCCACAAGTGATCTATTTTTCTCTACATGTCTAAACCAAAAGCGTAAAAACGGATCAGATATTTTAAATTGTATTGTTTTCCCTTGTTGTTTAGCGAAGATCGGTCTTATACGACGAATTAATGTATATGTTTCTTCTAATTGTTTGAGATAACCACCTATTGAAATTCCGCCCAATTTCGCTTCGATTTGTGCTTGCGTGGTATTGCCCATTGCAATTTCTTGCAGGATAGAGAAATAAACACCATAATTTTTCCCAAACTCACTGACCAGCAAAGTTCTTCCCTCCTCAATAAAATGTGAATTTTCGGAAAAGAATTCTGCATACATCTCATCTTTGGTTTTGCAGTTAGCATCCATGAGCCATGCTATGTATTTTGGCACCCCACCTGTGATAACGTACATGGTCAACAAATCATCAGGTGTATATTTAGGGTTGTAATATGCCAGTATCTCTTTCTGCACATCTAAGCTAAATGGTTGTAAGCGAATAATTGCATCTGCACGATTGAATAGTGGCTCATCTTTATCCATAAAGATTTTTTGCATAAGCCTATATGCAGAACCGCTAATTACTAAATTGACTTTTGTCTGCTCTTTATAAGTATCCCATAGATTTTGCATGTCAGAGAAGACAGATGGATTTATATTTTCAAACTCTTGAAATTCATCTATGGCTATTGTAAGTATTTGATTTTTCCCTAACTCAAATAAATATTGCAGCAACTGTGCAAATCGTGTCATGCCATCAGGGATATAATATCCTTTTTCTCGAATGAGCGAAGTATAAGAGGAGACCAAATCGGTTTCACTTTTTCGTGCAACAAACAGATATATTAGTTCCTCTTCTGTAAAAGTATGTCGGATTAGCATCGTCTTTCCAATACGCCTACGACCAATCAGTACAGTCATGCGACTACAATCTTGCTCAGACTGTTGTTTCAAAAAGAGCAACTTCTCTCGTTCTTTTTCTCGATCAAAAAATCTCATAATTTACTATATATCTACATATTACAAATAGTAATCACCATTACAGTAATGCGCATTACTATATTTTTCCGCTGCAAAGGTACTACATTTTTCTGACACTTGCAAGAAAAAATCGCAGAAACTTGTCTTTTCTGCGATTTTTCTCTATTATCTAACTCGCTCAGCGAGCCCATCTCCTATAGCCAATCACCAATAACCGATAACCGATAACCAATAACCAATAGCCTATCGGCACGCCCTTAATGCAATATCTTATGCACTTCGTTCTCGCCAGTGATGACATATACGCCAGTTTGGTATCATCCCATTCACGATAAGTCAGATACATCGACGGTATAAATAACAGGTTCGCTATATGCACGTTTCTTCATGAACATCGTCATGTATATAGGCATATATATCACATCTTCTTCAGTTTGTACATTATTATGGCATAGTACTATTGCCTTTTGTATATGAAAATTTTCGCACGTCATGCATTTATCTAACGCGTTATGCCTGCGATAACTCTTGCCCGATTTCACTTCAATAGCCGTCAATTGACCATTATCTTCAATCAAGAAATCCAATTCTCCATACTTCTTACTATTGTAATAGTATAAGGAGTACTCATTGGCTTTTAGTTCTTGAGCCACATAGTTTTCGTATATAGCGCCAAAGTTCAGTTGACTTTCGCCATTGAGAATATCTAATTGAATACCACTGGAGTATTGGCATGCTAACAATCCAACATCATTCTGAAACAACTTAAATAGATTACGCTGTTTATTGAGAATCAACGGTGCACAAGGTGCTTCTACGTTATAAACAGGCAATGCTACCCCCGCATCGCTCAACCACAGGAAGTCATTTTCGCTGCGAGAGAATTTGATATGTTGATCGATGTTTTTTAATACAAATCGTTTGTTCTGCGCATTGAGTTCACTGGGAATTAGATCAAATATATCTTGTATATAGAGTTTTCGCTTTAGGTCATATTGTGCTATATCTTTTTTATATAGTTGTATGATATTGCGTTGAATCTCCATGACATGTTGCATATTGTTGGTATCTATATACGTTTGTACTGCTGCAGGCATACCGCCAACAATCAGGTAGAGATTAATGAGTTGCATCATTTTTTTATGCACCACTTCATCAACAGGCGCTTTGTTCTCCCAGGCGTATTTGAGCGCATTGATGGTGACATCACCCACACCAACGGCTCGAACAAACTCCTCAAAGCACAACGGATAGACTTGAATCTCCGACATGTATCCTACAGGAAGACTACGTATATCTTTCAACTGCACCCCTAACAAACTACCACTTAGTGCATATCGGTATTCTGCTGAGTCTACCAAGAATTTGATCCAAGTTAGAATATCTGGATAGACTTGCACCTCATCGAAGAATATAAGGGTATCTCCTTCTACTAAGGGTTGTTGAACAAAAGTAGATAAACGCAATAGAAGATCAGTTGCGGAAGTGGCATGCTGAAATATCTGTATTGCTTGAGGTTGCTCAATAAAATTAATCTCTACAAAACACGAATAATTTGCCTTGCCATACTTACGTATAGCATAACTTTTTCCTACTTGTCGCGCGCCAGACAATAAGAGAGCATTTTGCGTATTGGCGTAGTGCTCTTCTATGAGAACGTCTAATTTCCTATTAATCATACTATTGCATTTATTTTGCCCGTTTTTTCTTTAAAAATCACCAGCATTTTGTCCGCTTTTTCCGAGAAAAACAGTCAACTTTGTCCGTTTTTTCCGCTGCAAAGGTACTATATTTTTCTGACACTTGCAAGAAAAAATCGCAGAAAGTTGTCTTTTCTGTGTACCAGATCTTAAAAGTAGACAAAAAAAATGTTTTTTTCGTTCGTTTTTTTGATTAATGTTAATTTTCGTTTTCAAAAGTAGACATTAGTGTTACTTTTTTGATTTTTAATTTTTTAAAAGTAGACACTGACGCTATTT
>JAZOOG010000036.1:0-196815 GCA_045654945.1 Paludibacteraceae bacterium | reverse complement strand
AAAAGCGTTAGAAGATATGCTATCTATGCCTTCTGGAAGAATCAACGTGTCTATAGCGACACCCGTAAATGCCTCTGTACCTATCGAACGTAGATTCTTACCAAATTTTATAGTTGACAACTGAGAACAATTAGCAAATGCATAATCATCAATAGTAACAATACTATCATGGAGAATGATAGACAAAAGATTCTCACTATCTTCAAAAGCATTTTCGCCAATCTTTGTCACTGGTCCGTCAAATGTGATTATACCTTGACCATCCTCGTAGGTATTGCTGATAATATTTACTCCGAAAGCGGTTTCGTCGTATGGCGTGACAATATCGCCATCGGTGGAAGTATAGCGGATTAGGTGGGTTTCGGGAGTTGGTTCTTCCTCACAATCTTCCACAAAAAAACTTATTTGATTTATCCAAGCAGTTTCATATGCTTCTAATGTACCACATGGAATATGACAAATAGGGGAAGATGTAAAGGCAATCATATCTATATATGGAGGTATCATTGCTTTTATATATATTGTATCAAGTGAATCGCAATGAAAAGCAGAGTGCATTATTCGGTTTACACTTTCAGGAATAGTAATAGAAGTTAAAGAAGAACATCCTGAAAAAGCAGAAGGGCCAATAGTAGTTACACTATGAGGTATTATTGTGTTTCGACAACCTGCAATTAAAGTATTAGTTGCTGTAGAAATAATTGCGTTACAATCATTTCTACTGTCAAAAATAGTATTGGACTTGTCTACAATAATTGTTGATAAAGATGAACAACTTTTAAAAACGTTCTCCTCTAATTTTGTTACACTCATAGGAATAGCAACAGATTTAAGTGAAGAACACTTTTCGAACGCATTGCTTTTGACGGTTGTTACAGAATTTGATATAACAACTGAGGAGAGTGAAGAACAATTCCAAAACGCAGAAAATCCAATAGTAGTTACACCTTCTGGAATTATGATAGATTCCAAAGTAGTACATCCAGAAAAAGCATTAGAATTAATGGTAGTTACACTATTAGGTATTCTAGTGTTTTGACACCCAGCAAGCAGGGTATTAGTTGCTGTTTCAATAATTGCGTTACAATCATTTCGACTATCATAAATAGTATTGGTCTCATCTACAATGATTGAAGATAAAGAAGGACAACTATTAAAAACATTATAACCAAAACTTGTTACAGAATTAGGTAGTGTGATGGATTGAAGAGAAGAGCACTCATAAAAAGCACTGGTTCCAATGCTTGTTATGCTATTAGGAATAATGATCGCAGTAAGCGAATCACATCCATAAAAAGCTTCTGTGCCAATATTTGTGACTGATTGAGGTATAGTTGTTTTTGAACAACCTGCAATCAATGTATTAGTTGCAGTTTCGACGATTGCATTACAATTATTTCGACTATCGTAGATAGTATTAGCTTTATCAACAATGATTGATGACAAAGATGACATCGACTGAAAAACTCCCTCACCAATATGTGTCACACTATAAGGAATTGTTATAGATGCTAATGAACGACATGCGCAAAATGCGTATTCTTCTATAATCTTTACACTATTAGGAATATGAATAGAAATGATGGAATCACAGCAAAAGAATGCATATCTTTCAATATTTGTTAGATTATTGGGAAGAAGAATATTTGTAAGCGAACGACACATAGAAAAAGCATGCGTCTCTAAATTTGTTACGCTTTCGGGAAGATAAATGGAAGTTAATGGACAATATAAAAAGGCTTCTGCTCCAATTTTTGTCACAGGTCCATCAAATGTAATGACACCTTGCCCATTCTCATAGATATTACTAATGATGTTTGCGCCGAAGCCATCGGTTTTATATGGCGTGACTATATTACCATCGGTGGAGGTGTAGTGAATCTCGTTGTCAGGGATTGATTGTTCAGCTGCTTTAATCGTTGCAGTGAGGCAAAGCAAAAATGCTATTAACAATAGGTGTTTAGTTGTTTTCATATTGTTGGGATTTGATCAAAATTATTCAAAAATAAAAGCGTGCGCTTTCGTTTGCTTCAATTTGATTTTCTGAGGTTCTCGACTACCTTGTCAACTCAAATCTACGCACAGAAAACTCACGCTGAAAGCATGAGCGTGCATAAACCTTACTTGAGTTAACAAATGATTTCTAAAAGTGTCGAGTTTTCAGAAAATCAAGTCTGGGCTTATAACGCTATGTTAAATATGTCGGGCAAAGTCAGTTAACAGTTGACAGTTATCAGTTGATAGTTGACAATTTGATTAATCTGACATTGCGGATAAAATGGTCAATTTATCTTTTTATTATTTGCAATTTAGGAGTTAGTATTATTTGGTTAGTATGTACTTGTTATTTAACTAAATCTATAATTGAATCTCGTTCGTCATACTATCTATACAATTTCGCCTGCAAAGGTACTACAAATTTCTGAAATATGCAAGAATATAGCGACTTTTTCGCTATTTATTGGTTTAGTGGCAAAGAAAGACACGGCGGACCACCGCCGTGCACAGAACAGCCAATAGGGGCGCAAGGGATACTCGGCGGGAAGTCGCCGAGAACTAAACAGACAAAAGGGGATGGTTATCAACAACAATATTGACAATATTGCGCTCGCAGTCAATGTTCCTGCGAGCGACAAAGGGAGGCAAATCAACAAACAATAGCAATCAACAACTGAATAGACAAGGGGGAAGAAAACACCACTTCTCTCATAGTGATCCTTTGGGTGGGGTATTCATGGGGTATACGCGGAGTATTCGTGGGGTATTCATGGGGTATACGTATGTATCGGGTATGTGTCGGGTATGTATCGGGTATGTATCGGGAATGCGTAGAGACATTAGAGGGGCGAAAAAGGCACCAACATTGTGCCACGGTGAGGGAAACAACAATACAGTTACAAGGATACTGTAAAGACAACTTAGACAACTTTGGAGACAATGAAGACAATGAAAGTCAACAATGAAAACAATAATTAAACGGGAATAGGGGTAAAGACAACATAGACAACTATTCCGTGGCACCAACATTGTGCCACGGCAGGAAATCAATAATAGAGACAATGATGATCAACAATAGAGACATGGATTTAACGGAGATGGAGGAGGTGCTACTCGAAACTCAAATAGGGTTGGAGGCGGAGGAGGTCGGCTTCGGTCAGGCAGTCCAGGTCTCGCAGTTGGTCGATACTCTTCAAACGAATCTTGCGACGACGGAGTTCGTAAATAGCTTTCGCCTGCTCAAAAGAGAGATATGGGTGGCGTTGCAAGGATTCGGGGCGAGTGCTGTTGATGCGCAAAGGGTTGGTAATTACCGAATCTAAGACAAAATGCATGAACAAACTGTCAGCAGCAAGACTATCCGCCAACAAGGGTTGCAGCGCCTTCACCTCACGCAATTGCTCCGCCGAAGCGAAGCCACCTAACTGCTCGCGGTAGCGCACAATCTGCTGAGCACGATAGGCACCTATGCCACGAATCAACTTCAGTTCAGTGGTGTCCGCCGTGCGGAGATTGAGCACCGTATCGCGCTTGGGACTGACATATCGGGGCATCGTGTCCCGTGCGAGTGTGTCGCTGTCAGCGCGGATAGGCGATACCTGAGGGCGTTGGGCGCGGTATAGGCTATCGCGAAACAAACGGATAGATAGTGTATCTATCTGAATATAAGGCAAGAGCGTCTGGTACAGGCTGTCGGTCATGCCGTAGAGTTTTTTGAGGTCTTCTGCCTGGCGGTAGCGACCATTCTTGGCGCGGTACTTGAGCATATTGCTCGCCTGCCAAGGCTTGAGTCCCAGATGCACCAAGGTGCTGCTATCAGCCGTATTGGGGTCGAAGGGTTGCAAGTGAAGAGCTATCGTATCGCGGGGGTATTGCATTTTGCGTTGCGCTTTGCGGAGACTGTCCTGTAGGGATTGGTGCTGGGTGAAAGCGGTGAGCGTGGAGTCGGAGAGCTGTAGCGAAGGATCGGTTGTTGGCTGGAAACGGTGCAAGCAGAAAAGTGTGACACCAGCCAATATGACCAATATCGCAAGACCCAGCCATTGCTGGGGTGTGAGGAGGAGGATGATGGGTTTGTTTTTCATTGATTAATCAAAAATAAAGACAACTTAAACAACTTTTCCGCTTCGCCAACATTGCTCAGCGGCAAGGACAAATGGTCTCTTTTACTTCTGAGGTGATTATGCCATCGGCGGTATGGGTGAGCAGTTGTTCGCCTGCTTTGACATCGTGTATGCTCTTGACAATCTTACCGTTAACGGTAGTGAGACTGTATCCCATTCGGTAGATACGCTCGGGCGAATGGAGCGCGATAGTCTTGTTCCAGAGTTCGAGTTGGGTGCGTTGTCGTTGCATGCGTCGTTGTGTGGCAAAGCGCATGGCTTGCCAAAGGGCCTCGAGTCGGGTGTGCTGTTTGCGGATGGCATATTGTGCAGCGCGTTGCAATCGCAGGTAGAGTTCGGCTATGTGGTCGGCCTGTTCTTGCAGTGCGTTGATGAGCCATTCGGCAGCCGCCGTAGGCGTCTTGACGGAAGTATGCACCACCATGTCTACCACAATAATATCGCGCGTGTGGCCTATGCCCGCGATGATGGGCAATGGGAAATTGGCGCAATGGAAGGCTAATGAATAGTCATCGAAGTTCCTGAGGTCGGTTGTGGCTCCTCCACCGCGGACAATGACTACCACATCGTATAGGTCGGCTGTGGTAGCAATCTGCTGTAGGGCTGCTATGATAGAAGCAGGCGACTGCTCGCCCTGCATGATGGCGGGGAAGAGTTGGGTGGAGAAGCGGAAGCCTCCGCTATTGTTCTGCAACTGGTGGCAGAAATCGCCATAGCCAGCCGCATCGGCAGCGGAGATGACGGCTATTCGTCGGGGTAAGGTGGCGATAGTCAGAGATTTCTGTAGTTGCATGACTCCATCCTCTTGCAGTCGCTGGATAGTGAGTTGGCGTTGGCGCGCCATATCGCCTAAGGTGAAGGTAGGGTCAATGCTGACGATATTGAGGCTCAGTCCATATACAGCGTGAAAACTGACTTCGACCTGCAACAGAACTTGCATGCCAACGGATAAGGTCTGCCCCGTCTCGTTGGCGAAATAGGCAGCCAAGAGCTGGTAGGTGTGTTGCCAACAGGTAGCCCGCAGTTTGGCGGCAATACTGTTGTTATGGGCTTTTTCTACCAACTCGATGTAGCAGTGTCCGCGATTGGTGAGCGAAGCAATCTCGGCGCGCACCCAGTAGGTGTCATCCAATTCGACGCTCAGGGCTTCATCTATGCAGTAGCATAATTCGGAGAGGGTGTATTGTTTCATTTTTAGTTTATAGTGTACAGTTTATGGTGTAAAGTGTAAAGGAATAGAATTACAAACAATGGCGGTGGCTGCGCAGCCAACTATGCCGATGAGCCACCACCACCTGACTTTAGTGGTGCGCATCATACATATGGCGCAAACGATGGCTCCGTAGCAACACACTGTGGAGATGCCACTCAAGTGGATATGCGTGGTGGCAAAAGGCAGGGCCTCGACCCACTCCACGAACGAAAGCAAGGCGCAGGTGCAGGATTGTGCTACGCTTGCCAACCATTCGCCCACGATGCACCACGACAGAGCCAATGACCCTATGCCCAAAAGCAATAGTACAAAGGCTGCGGGTATGACCACGAGGTTGGTCAGTGCGAAATAATTGCTCGTTTGTCCGAAATAGTGCAGGGACAAAGGCATAGTGCCTATTTGTGCGGCGAAGGATACTATCAGCAAACCGCCGATGTATTGCCATGCTTTGCCGTGCAGTATGGTGCGCTGTTGCACCCAGCCTCCAATTAGCATGAGCGAAGCCACTGCAGCAAAACTCAACTGAAAACTCACGCTCCATAAAGCTAAGGGATTGATGAGCAATATGATAACTGCTGCTGCAGATAGGTTGTTGATGCCGAGGGTGTTGCGGTGAAAGAGCCATGCTACTTCGATGAGGCTGAGCATGAGTGCACTACGCATGACGGATGGGCTGAGCCCCGTGACAAAGGCGTATGCCCAAAGTGCCAACAGGGTGAGAAGGGACAAAATGCATTGCCAAAGGCGTTGGTGGCACAATGGCTTGAGTAATCCTCCTAAGGTCAGCAGATAGACTATCATTCCCCACACAATGCCCGTATGTAGTCCACTGACCGCCAATATGTGCATGGCACCGGAGGCGGAGAAAGCCTGTTGGACGGTTTTGTCCAACTCTTCTCGGTATCCGAGCGTGAGTGCCGATAGAATGCCTAATTCGCGTTCGCGAATGCCCAAAGAGGCATATCTCATGTGCAGCCATCGTTGGCATCGTTGGGCAGTGGCTCGCAGTCCTCGTATGGGTTGATGGTCGATGATTAGCCACTTGGTCTTGTTGGCCCATGCACTACCTACCAAGCCCTGCATGCGCAGGTAATGACCGTAGTCGAAGGTGCCGAGCGTATCCCCCCGTTGGACGGTGGTTTGCACGACCAGTATGTCGCCCATTGAGGGTGGAGTGGTGTCTTTTTGCAGATAGAGTAGCAGTCGGCTGCCGTCGGGTGCCTGAGCCGTATAGCGAATGGTCTTGGCGCGCTCTTGCCCCTCGCTCAGCAAGTGGAGGCACAAAGTAGTGTCGCAGTCGAGATAATCGACTTCGGTTGCGGACAAGAGATTCACAGGGAAGTGCGTATAGTAGCACAGCAAGATGCCTGCTATCAGCGGGATAAGTAGTAGCAGCCATGTATGTGCTGCTATCCACCTCATAGTTTGAGTTGGTCGATAGTGGCGATAGGATCTTGGGCTTGGAAGACAGCACTGCCTGCCACCAGGATGTCGGCTCCTGCTTCCCAAAGCAGAGGAGCGTTCTTGGTATTCACACCGCCATCGACCTCAATAAGGGTCTTCAGTCCACGACTGTCAATCGCCTCGCGCAAATAGCGCAGACGGTCCACCGACTCGGGGATGAAAGACTGACCGCCATAGCCAGCTTCTACGGACATGAGCAGCACCATGTCCACCTCGTGGAGATAGGGGTCAAGGGCATGGATATCGGTCTTAGGGTTGATGGTGAGGCAAGTTTTAACACCCTGTTCGCGGATGATACGGATAGCCTCCATAGGTTTGTCCGTAGCCTCAATATGAAAGCCCACGCTATACGCTCCCGCCTTGCAAAAACGCTCCACATACTTCTCGGGCTCGGTGATCATGAGGTGCACATCCAAGGGCTTGGTACAATGTTTCGCCACAGCTTTCATGACTGGAAAACCAAAGGAGATATTGGGCACGAAGACACCATCCATCACATCGATGTGCAACCACTCCGCAGAGCTACGGTTGATCATTTCGCACTCGCGTTGAAGATTGCCGAAGTCGGCTGCCAAAAGGGAAGGAGAAATATAACGCATGGGATTTACAATTTGACTATTTACTATTTACAATTTATGATTGAGGGTGCAAAGGTACAACTTTTTTGTGATATATGCAAGGGTTTGGGGAGGAAAGTTTGAAGTTTTCAGTTTATAGGTTATAGGCGAAAGGTTATAGGCGAAAGGTTAAAGGCGAGAGGTTAGAGGTTAGAGGCACGAATACAAAAAAAAGAGCGCGATGTCACATCGAACTCTTTTCTCATTATGAAAAACACTATTTATTAATAACACAATTACTTGCGCTTTGATTTATTACTTACAAATACCGTGCCAAAGTATAGCGGAATGGTCGATTAATCTTCATTTTTTGTTGTTTTTTCGTTCATAATGACCAATTTGTAGCCTTTTCCGTGTACGCTAAGTATCTTAACGGGGCTATTTTTGCCCATATAGTTGCGCAGATGGTTGACATAGACACTCAGCGAACGCGAGTTGAAATAGGTGTTGCTTCCCCACAGACTTATCAGAATACGGCTGCGCTCCACGGTCTGTCCGATGTTTTGGCATAGTATCAAGAGCAGTTCGTTTTCGCGCGAACTGAGTCGTTTGTCTCCAAGTGTTTGGCGAACAGCATCAAACGGAATGCCGTTGAGGTCAAAATGCATTTTGTCTGACGCTTTGCCAGCATTGGCGCGTCGCAGTATGGCCTCAATCTTGCAGATGAGTATATCCATGGAGTAGGGTTTGGTCATATAATCATCGCAGCCCAATTGATAGCCTTTGATAATATCTTCGCGGTCGGTTTTGGCACTGATGATGATGACGGGTAGTGTGTTGCCACTATCGCGCAGGTGCTTGAGTAGTTGCCATCCGTTCATCTTGGGCATGCTGATGTCGGTGAGCAGTATGTCGAAATGCTGTTTGGATAGCAGTTCCCATGCCTCTTGTCCGTTGGGAACGGTGTCTACAATGTATTCCTTGCTGCGCAGATAGTCTGCCAACACGGTGGAGAGATTGAGGTCGTCTTCCACCAATAATATATGTTTAGTAGTTGTCATGATCACACACAAAAAAAGGTTTGGCATACTATGTACAAATACCGTGCCAAAGGGCAGATGTGTGCAAAAAAAGAATTGTGCGTAGATTTTCAAAAAATATTGCTCGCTTTGTTTGCGTATGTGCAAAGTTTTTTGTACCTTTGCAACCAAAATTGGGAATATGAAAGTATTGCTTCTTTTGACGGGTGGTACCATCTCGATGGTTCGCGATGCGGAAACAGGCGCATTGCACCCTGCGGATATGCAGACATTCAAGGCCTATGTGCCAGAGTTGTTTGCAGGTGATATACAGGTGGATATGATTCCGTTTGAGCCGTTGTTAGACTCTTCGGACCTGAATCCTGACAACTGGCGACAAATGGCGCAAGTGGTGAAAAAGCACTATGACGCTTATGACGGCTTTGTGATTTTGCACGGCACAGACACAATGGCCTATTCGGCCTCCGCATTGAGTTTTATGTTGGATAATCTGTGCAAGCCTGTGGTATTTACTGGTAGTCAATTGCCCGTGGGTGTGCTTCGTTCGGATGCGAAAGAGAATCTGCTGACGGCCATAGAGATAGCTGCTGCTAAAGATAAAGAAGGATGTGCGATAGTGCCCGAGGTGACACTGTATATGGACGGCCAGTTGTATCGCGGCAATCGCGCTACGAAACGTAATGCAGAACACTTCTCCGCATTTAACTCGTATAACTATCCCGCGCTTGCGCGCGCGGGCGTTCATATAACATATAACCGCCAATTGATTAGCCCTATGGGTAATACGGCGCGTCCGTTGCATGTGTTTGAGCGTTTTGATACGCGTGTGGCGATATTGAAACTATTTCCAGGTATCACGGAGGCTGTGGTGGCTGCGGTATTGGATATACCCGACCTGCGCGGTGTGGTGCTGGAGACTTTTGGTTCGGGTAATGCCCCCTCGCACGAGTGGTTGTATAAACGATTGCAAGCTGCGGTGGAAAGAGGCTTAGTGATAGTGAATAAGACACAGTGCAATACGGGTTCGGTGACCATGGGACAATATGCTGTGAGTTTGAACCTGATGAAAGCAGGCGTCATCTCGGGCTATGATATTACCACAGAAGCCCTGCTGACCAAGATGATGCATGTGCTGGGCGAATATGGTGACGACACAGAGAAGGTGAAACACCTGCTGTCCGTGTCTGTGTGTGGCGAACAAACAATAGCTTAATGATAAAAAAATAGATATATGAAAAACTTACAACCTCAAGGCGTGTGGAGTAACTTCTATAGCCTTACCCAGATTCCTCGCCCATCGGGCAAGAAAGAAGCAATAACTGCCTTTTTGGCTGATTATGGTCGTTCACTCGGTTTAGAAACTATAGTAGATAGCATTGGCAATGTGATTATTCGTAAGCCAGCCAGTCCTGGTTACGAAGATCATCCAGGTGTTATCCTGCAAGGTCATAGCGATATGGTGCCACAAAAGAACAACGACACCGTTTTTGACTTTGAGAAAGACCCTATTGAGGCCTATGTGGACGGCGAATGGGTGACCGCCAAAGGTACTACATTGGGCGCAGACAACGGCATTGGCGTGGCAGCGGCTATGGCTATTTTGGCCGACAAGTCTGTGGTACACCCTCCATTGGAGGTGCTGGTGACAGTAGATGAGGAGACCGGTATGTATGGTGCTTTTGCTCTGGAGGGCGGTATGCTGCAAGGCAAGACATTGCTCAACTTGGACTCTGAGGCAGAAGGTGAATTGTATGTAGGTTGTGCGGGTGGTGTAGATACTACGGCTACTTTCGCATACAGTCCAGTAGAAGTGGAGGAGGGCGATGTGGCACTGAAAGTAAGCATCACTGGCTGCAAGGGCGGTCACTCGGGTTGCGATATCCATTTGCAACGTGCGAACGCCAACAAACTGCTGTTCCGCTTCCTGAAAGATGCGGTGGCAAACCTGGAGGCACGTTTGGCGAGCGTAGAAGGTGGTAGTCTGCGCAATGCGATTCCTCGTGAGGCATCTGCTATCATCACTGTTCCCGCAGAAGGCGTGGATGAGGTGATGGATCTTGTGGCAGAGTATGAGGACTTGTTCGTGAAGGAGTACGACGGTGTGGAGGACAACATCCGCTTTAGTGCAGAGGAAGTGGCGTGTCCTGCGACCGAACTGCCCGAGGATGTACAAGACTTCTTGATACATGCTATCACGGCTTGCCCTCACGGCGTATATCGCGTGATACCAGAGATGCCCGATGTGGTGGAAACCAGCAACAACCTGGCTATGGTAAAGACCGAGGCAGGCGCTGTAGTAGTATATTGCTTGACCCGTTCGTCGGTGGAGTCGCGCAAAGAGGAGTTGCAAGACATTATCCACTCCGTCTTTGCTATGGCAGGTGCTGAGGTGGAGTTCTCAGGTTCGTACCCAGGTTGGAAACCTAACCTAAAGAGTAATATATTGGAAGTGATGAAGACCACATATCAAACCAAGTATGGCGTGGAGCCACGCGTGATTATCATCCACGCTGGTCTGGAATGTGGTATAATCGGTCGCAACTACCCTGGCATGGATATGATATCGTTTGGCCCAACCATCAAGTATCCTCACTCACCCGATGAGCGTGTGAATATAGCATCGGTGGAGAAGTTCTATGACTTCTTGTTGGCTACGTTGAAAGCATTGTAATAACCGCTTAAAGTGTAAGATGAGAAGAAAATTGCAGATATTAATCGTGGTATGGCTGCTGGGTCTGCCACTGATGGCTCAGTCGGTGGAAGTGCTTTTTGACGATAGCACAGCGGTGGATACGACCATGCATGTGGTAGCGGACACGATAGTGGATAGTGTGTTGGTGCAAGTAGCTGACACGATACCCGCTATGGATACTGTGGTGCAGGCTGCGGAGCCTACTCCGGTTATGAATGGTTACTACAACTGGCGCGATGTACGAACGGTTCGCGACTCGCTGAAACATTTTATGCGTACGGCCCGCCGATCCTTGCACAGCGATATTAGTAGCATGCGTGACTCGGTACGCCAAGACCTGTGCGAGATGGCACGCAAGCGTCCTCACATGATACGTATTGGTTGGGGAGATCAGATGTTCGAGACCCTGGTATGGTACAACCAGACGCACTCTACACTCTATCCCGAGTCGTATATTGGACAGTACGAGGAGCAGTATCGCTACACACAACACTGGTTTGCAGAATATCAGTACCGTGTTCGCTACTGGTTTAGCGCAGGTGCATTGGTGGACTATAGCGGTGTGATCTGGGACAAAGTGCGCCGCAACGGCAAGGGCGAAGAGTTGAACCGCGACAAGAATTGCAACTTCCACAATATAGCCATCATGGCGACGGCACGATTCACCTATCTGCACTCCAAATATGTATCGCTCTACTCTGGATTGGGCGCAGGTGTAAACATCAATACTGGATCTGAGACTGACTACCGCGACCGCAAGACAGCTGTAGCGCCAGCGTTGAGTCTGACGGTGTTGGGTATGAGTGTTGGCAATGAACAGTGGTTTGGTGCAGTGGAGTTTGGTGGACTATATTCGCTGATGAATATCCACGAAGTGTATATGGCAGGTTCGCGTATGTTTACGGTATCTGTGGGTTGTAGATTATAGTGCATAGTAAAGAGAGGAATATGAAGCATAGTATTATAGTATCCATGTTGTGCCTGCTGTTGGCGAGTTGTCATGTAGGCGATGTGCAATATGTAGATTTTGCAGATTTGGGTATGGCAGAGAATGCCACTTTTCGTGTGACAGCACAGAAGACTACCGATCTGAGTGAATTGCTCAATGATGCAGAATGGTTAGAGTTGTGCGGAATAGCAGATACTACTGCTATAGCACCTACGGTGTCTATGGATAGAGCGAATGTGGCTGGTATCAATAGTCCGCAACGAGCTACTTCTACGTCAGTAGCAGGAATTATGCAAGAATTGTTGGATTTTAGCAAATCGACTAAAGCCATAGAATTGAGCGGATTGTATAGATCCATAGATGTGGATGGACAGCCAACGATATTATCAGGCAAAGTCATATTGCCTGCCAAGGGACCTATCAAACGATATATATTGGTATCGCATTACACCATCGCAAGCAATAAAGAGGCCCCAAGTAATATCTTCTCGTTGGAGGGATTGCTGGTGAAGTTAGGTTATGCGCTGATTATACCCGATTACATAGGTTATGGTGTCACTGCAGATAAGGTTCACCCATATTTGGTTATGGAACTCACAGCCCGCAATGTGTTGGATATGTACTATGCAGTAGTTCCATTTTTAGAAAAAGCGGGTTGTGCCCCCGAACATGATGATATCTATTTGATGGGTTATTCGCAAGGTGGTGCAACCACTATGGCAGTTCAACACGAGATAGAACATCATGATAAACCGATTAAGATACGTCGTGTCTTTGCAGGCGGTGGCCCGTATGATATCAAATACACATATGACCAGTTTGTGGAAACCAATTGGGCTTCTTATCCGTGTGCAGTGCCTATCATGATGCAAGGCATGGTGGTAGGTAACAAACTCAATTTGGATATGCGGACGATGATGGCGAGTAATATCTATGAGAACTTGGACAAATGGGTAAATAGCAAGTTCTACACCACCAACCAAATTAATGCACTGATTGGCACCAAAGTCACCAGCGACTTGCTGACCCCTACGGGTATGAATCGCACGAGCAAAGAGGTTTCGGAGTTGTATAAGGCCATGACCGAGAACTCCATCCTTACTTACTCATGGACACCCGAAGCCCCCGTCTTCATGTTCCACTCCATGGACGACGATGTGGTACCATTTGAGAATGCCATGCGCGCTAAAAGTAAGTGGAAAAATGCGAACATACAATACAGTTTTGGGCACTACGGCAACCATCAGATAGGTTGTGTACGATTTATCTATACAGTACAAACATTATTAGAAAACGATGAAAACGAAGAAAATGGCAACTTTACTTTCTAATATACGTCCTCTATTGCCCCTCCTGCTTGTGGCAATATTTGCTGCATGTAACCCTGAGGTGGCTGCATATACAGAGGGTGTTGAGATTACCATTGATGTGGAACAAGTGTCTGCTGGTTTTGCTCAGGTGCGCTTTTCCACCAATAAGGAGGCATTTTACCTAATCAGTATTCAACCAACGCAGGAAGGTATTGATCCACAGAAGATAGCGAAGACGTTTATGCTATTGTCATTGGATAGCGCATACGCTGACTATCTATATTGGCGCAATAAGCAATTGCAACAACACATACCCTTCGTGGCCGACTTCTCGTCGCACTCCTTGCAGTATGGGGATATAAAGCACTTCTTCACGTTGTTGCAACCCAACACGGAGTATTGGGTGTATGCTTTTGTGGTTGACCCTAATACGAATAAGCCTGCTGGCAAGTTGTTCCTGGAGACTATTATGACGGACAGCGTGAGTCGGATGTCTCTGCAGTTTGAGTATCGTATAGATGGCTACTGGGATTATATTTACCCTATCGACTCGACGGGTGAGATAGTCTCTACGATACCGTGGGTAGGAGAGACGATAGATAGTCTGACGATTCGCGAAGGTGGTTGGCGTGTGCCAGGCGAATACTTCTTTGATCGATTCAAGAATGTGTATTACGAGGACTACGAACGTATATTATATGGTATATACGCGCATGAGAACGATGGTGTGGGCGATGGAACCTCCCCTACCAACTTTGAGGTAGGAAAAACCTACTACACGGCGATGGCAGCTCTGGATGCTCCGCTGATGTTCCCATTGCCAAAGAATATATACAGTATCTACCGCTTCACGTGGACGGGCGAGGATATGGATACCGTTTTCCTGCCACAAAATAGCATGTTGGGAGAGTGGTGATCTGAGGTGAGAGGCGATGAGGCGAAAGGCTAAAGGCGCGAACACAAAAAATGAGTTGGAGTGAATCCAACTCATTTTTCATATCTACCAATATCCTATAGCCAATTGCCAATAGCCACATGCTATAGTGCAGCGTCTTGGGCTTTGGCTTTCTCGTAGCAAGTGCGGCAGAGAGGCTCATAACTCTCTGTCTCGCCGAGTAGGACGCGTTTGTCGCTGCTAACGGTGCGGTGGCTGACATATGCCAAGTCGCCACAATGTACGCAGATAGCGTGGGTCTTATATACGTCATCAGCGATAGCCATCAATGCGGGCATAGGACCGAATGGTACCCCCTTAAAGTCCATATCCAATCCGGCACAGATCACGCGTATACCGCGACGAGCCAACTCGTTGGCTACTTCCACGATGCCCATATCAAAGAATTGGGCTTCGTCAATACCCACTACATCTACATCGCTGGCAAGCAAGAGGATATTTTGGCTGCTGTCCACAGGTGTAGAGGGGATAGCATTATGGTCGTGGCTCACCACTTCTACTTCGCTATAGCGCACATCGATAGCGGGCTTGAAGATTTCGACTTTGAGTTTGGCAAACTGTGCGCGTTTCATACGGCGGATGAGTTCTTCGGTCTTACCTGAGAACATACTTCCGCAAACAACTTCTATACTGCCTCGGCGAAGGCGAGGACCTTTGGTATCTAATTCGCTAAACATGGTTGAATGTCTTGTACCATCATTTGGATGGTAGTATAATGATTAAATGTATTTTCGTTTAGTTCGTAGCATATATCCACGGCGTTGCCGTTCTGGATATACTCTGCCATATCGGCACGCCCAAAAGCAATACCCGTGATAGCATTCTGGCGGTCGGTGACATCCAGTCGCAAATGCTCACGCTCTTTACCTACGGCACGTGTGTCGCGGTGGTTGATCAGATGGCGAGAGACAAACAAAGGACGCGGATTGCCTGGTCCAAAGGGTTCCAAGTGGCGTAAAACATTGTAGAACGATTTGGTGATATCCGCCAACTGCAACTCTGCTTCAATCTGCAATGTGGGTTGCAACTGATCCTCTCGGATATGTGTGGCTACATATGCTTCAAAACGCTCTTGAAACTCGGGCAGGTTATCGACATGCATGCTCAATCCCGCGGCAAACTTGTGTCCGCCAAAGTTGGTGAGTAGGTCGCTGCATGAGTCAATAGCAGCATAAATATCAAATCCCCCTACCGAGCGTGCCGATCCTGAGATGATGCCATCTTCGCCTGCTGTTAGTACAATAGTTGGACGATAATAGGTCTCCGTCAAACGCGAAGCCACTATACCTACCACCCCTTTGTGCCAATGTGGTGCATATACCACAGTGGAGCGGCGGTTGGCATATGCAGGGTCTTCCTGCAGTTGTGCCAGTGCCTCTTTGGTGGTTTCGGTGTCGCAGTCTCGGCGGTCTTCGTTATGGTGATTGACCTCTTCGGCCTGTTGGCGAGCGAAAACGGGGTCATCAGTGAGCAATAGTTCTACTGCTGCGCGACCCGACTTCATGCGTCCGCAAGCGTTGATGCGCGGACCAATCTTATATACAAGGTCGTTGATGGTTAGTTTTTTGGCCTCAATACCTGCCACCGACATGATAGCCGACAAACCAGTGAAGGGTTGGGTGTTGAGTTGACGAATACCAAAATAGGCTAAAATACGGTTTTCGCCTGTGATAGGCACTATATCCGAGGCGATAGACATGGCGAGCAGTTGCGTGAGGGGCAACAAGGTGATGAGGCTATCAGGCGAAAGGCGAGAGGCAAGGTAACGTTGGGTATATGCTTGAGCGAGTTTGAAGCCTACGCCACAGCCCGACAGGTCTTTGTATGGGTAGGGACAGTCGCTGCGTTTCATATTGAGTACTGCTACAGCATCGGGCAACACGTCGCCTGGTGTATGATGGTCGCAGACAATGACATCAATACCTTTGCTATTGGCGTAGGCGATTTTCTCTACGGCTTTGATACCGCAGTCAAGCGTGATAATTAGATTACATCCTTGCGCTACTGCGTAGTCTATACCTTGTGTGGATACACCGTATCCCTCTGTATAGCGGTCGGGAATGTAATAATCGAGGTTAAAGGTTAGAGGCGAAAGGTTAGAGGCAAGGTTCTGAAGAAACCGATACATGAGCGCTACGGCAGTGGTACCGTCCACGTCGTAGTCGCCATAGATGAGGATTTTTTCTCCTTGTATGATGGCTTGGTGCAATCGCTCTACGGCTTTGTCCATGTCCTTCATGAGGAACGGATCATGCAGATTGTCCAGCGATGGGCGCACAAAAGCGCGTGCCTCATCGGCGGTCTGTATGCCTCGTACGACCAACATACGCGCGGCAGCGGAACTGATGTTCAGTTCGCGCTCCAACTGCTGTTGCAACTCCTGTTCCACCGCAGTCAAATGCCGTATGTTCCATTGGTATGTCACGATTCGGCTGCAAAGGTACGAAAAAAAATGCAGAAAAGCAAGAAAACGAATAAAAAATTGTTAGGATTATTTTCTATTTACGCAAGTTGTCATTCTTTTGGCGTATCGCTTTGTCTGCTTTGCGTTTGCGCAGGAAGTATGTGATAGTGAAGGTAGGAATGATATCGGTGAAGGGCAGTACTTCTTCTAAGAAGGCGATGATGGTACCTTTGGTACCGCCGAAGAGTATGCCGAATAGGTAGGCGGATATGGGTGCCCATGCGGTGTCCATCCATTCGCCCATGCCAGGGATGATGTAGGAGAGCATACCAATTATATCTATCAGTATGCACAGCCACAATGGAGGTAGTGGTTTGCTGTTGTCTACCTGTGGTTTGTTATGTATTGGTAGTTGTGTGTGCATGGTAGTGAATCAATTTATCTGCAAAGGTAATTTTTATCGTTTTATCCATGTGCGACCGCTGTTGGTCGAGTAGTAGAGCCCTTTATCGGTTTGAGCTAGGAGTTCCTTACCATTGTTCATCAGGGAAAGGAACTTGCCGCAAGAGGTACCCGAGTAGCGGTTAATCCATGTGCGACCGCTACTGGTGGAGTAATACACGCCTTTGCTGGTGATGGCGATAAGCTCGCCGTTGTATATCACCATGTCGATGAACTCGCCGCAGGATGTGCCTGAATAGCGAGTAATCCATGTGCGTCCGCCGTTGGTGGAGTAGTCGATTTGGTTAGCTTTCTGTGGGTTGATGCGCACTATCTCGTTGGCTACTTGTACCATTCGAGTGTTTTGTGCTTGGATAGTTTGTCCGCTAAGGAACAATCCCAAAAATAGTACACAGAATGTGTGAATCAATTTGGTCGTCTTCATGTGTGTGGATATTTTTCGGCAAAGTTACAAATAATTTTCTATTCCTGCAAGAGTATTTGTCATTTTTATAACTTTGGACGGGTTAGGCGGCTCCCGCAGTGTGGGCATTTGGGAAGTGGTTCTGCGATGAAACCACCAGTTGGAAATTCGTTGCCACATTTGAGGCATTTGTGAAATTGTAACATAAGTACACTTAATTTAATAAAAACAACTTAAACAAATTGCGCGGCAATCAACATCCTGCCGCGCTCAATGGATTCTTTTTTATAACAACTCGTCTGCTTTGGCTTTGGCTCGTGCCTCAATCTCGGGCGTGATGGAGGATTTTACAATTTCATAAGCCGTAGTAAGGGCAGTTAGGTCGTCGGTGAAACCTATTACTGGAATCGTATCGGGAATAAAATCCAAAGGGAGAATAAGATAACCCAATGCGCCAATGATAGTCGCTTTGTGTCGTAACGACACATCATCTGACTGCAGCACATAGTATAGCAGCAATGCCAAATATAGCAAATCTTTTCCTACATGTGTAATGATTGTTTTTATCTTTGTCCAAAACTTAGACTCTGAAAACTTAGACTGATACTTTACTAGTTCCGTTTGGTTGAATTGTTGTGCCATAATAGATTATTGTTTTTAATGGTTACTAATCATTTTCTTTTGTAATAGTATATCTCCTGATGGTTGATGACTCATCTTGTATTGAAAGTTGGAGCTTAGGAGTATGAGACCAAAAACAAGTTGAGCGATTATCTCAAGTAGTTTTACGGTTATGACAAGTCCCATCACATATAGACCTGCTACATAAACCGCCTTGAAACTGTCTCCATGCTGAAGCATAGCACCTAATCCACCTACTGCAAAAAAGCATCCAATCATGAAGACCGTCAGCTTGGCTTGTGGGAAGAGATTAAACTTTGCTCTTGTTGTCTTGAGATAATCCTTGTTGATTAGGATTTGCTCTGCATGGTTTGCTGTCGCCTTGCGCAACTCGCTAAGAGAATGAATCTGAATCATAGTTAATATTATTAGTTCAACATTGAGTTAATTGTTAGTAGATTCTAGTTTTTTTGTAAAAATTGTGGATTCTTACGCAGAAATGCGTGGTAATCTGCTATCATCTCTGTAAAAATCATTTCCGAACTTTTGCGTGCGCTCAAATGGTAAGTGTTAATAGCTACCTTATTGCGGATAGAGTCGTAATAGATCCAGCAATTTTTGGAGAATGGTTCAAATGAATAACCATTCTCATTGAGAAAATTCAATAGCAAATTACCCGTATTCTCCACACTCTCTGAATATCCGCAACAGACCATAATATCAGCATCCAAATTTGATATTTGTTTACAAATTAATTCTCTATCACGTTGTAGATAGTAGCGAAGAACATTGTTGGATATAGATTTGCTGCCAGCTTGCTTCTTTACATTGATGCGCGCAAGTGGATAGGTATCACACAAATGTATCGCATCGGCATTGCTAAATGTATAGTCGCAAACTTGTTTATCAGTCGTATGAACCAAACCATATAACAGATACATCAAATTTCTATAAAATGCGAGAGGAATTGTATCGCCTTCTAAACTCACTCTTCCTGTTTCTGTACGAATATCCCAAGCCCCTTCTCCGCCAGCGTTTTGATCTTTTGTAATAAATAATATTCGTAGCGGAGCATGCTCCCATAAGTCATTTTCTGTACCACTTTCGTCTTTGCATGAGCCAAACTCTGTCGAGTACGGTTTACCTTTATAGAGAATACCATCGTCGGCAAAGTCATCTTCTCCATATCGAAGGTTTGATAAAAGCCAATCCTTTAGAATTTTATTGTTTTCTGTTACATAATCCATAATTCTTTTGTCTTTATAGTTTTAAACTTAATTTTGACAAAGTCAATCTTATTTTTTTTCGATTAGTACTTCACCTGTGGGTTTGAAAGATACATTGAAGCCCTTAACCACTCCAATTACCCCTAATCCAAAACCTGCAATAATAGCCAATTCTGCAGTTGTGAGTGTAACGGTTCCTATAGTCAATCCCATCATTCCGATTCCAGTTGCTGTAGCTGCACCCGACACACCACCTGTGAATGGTATCGCAACCAATCCAGCTAATGCAAGAGCACCTCCTGCAATAAGACTACCTTTTTTTGCTTTTTTATGTCGTTGATACTTGGTTTTCATTTCTTGCGCATAAGCGCCACAAACCAAAATTGATTTTTCATTGTTTGCAATTGCTTTTTGCAATTCTTTTTTTGAATAAACTTGTACCATAGTTGTTTAGTTAAATTGTTTAAGTTATTTATTGTTCGTTTTTATATCCCCCACCCCTCTTTTGCCGAGTTCTACACCTGTACCTAAAGCGATGAGTGCAATAGCTACTTTTACTACGCCTTTAATAAATTTTTTAGACATGGTTTTTCCTCCTTTTATTGTTATACATGTTATTAGTCAAAGATTGCATCAATGAAGTCGGAGATATATCCTCCTAATTTCTTTCCGCCGTTATAGGCTACTTTGGCACCTTCTTGTGCGACTACTGCCCAATCCCCAGATGGGATGTTGGATAAATCTTGTGCTAGTTTAATTAGTTCGTTCATATGGTCCTCTTTTGCAAATGTTCAAAATATTAACACCAAATCAATGGATTATCATTGATTTAATAATTTTAATCAAGATTTTAATTGCTAAAGCATTCATATTGTTGAGAATAAAATGGTTAGTAATTATAGTTAAGAATTAGGTTATTTTATAAACCTAATCCTTTTCGCAAGCTGCCTTAATAACGGGGATTGCGACTGTGATTACATTTGCCACGATGGCTAGAACCTTGATGAGTGTTTTTACATTCATGTCGTTGCTATTTTTAAAAGTTAGTACTTGATAGATATAAAGTGTATGTTTTAAAGTTTCACGGTGCAAAGGTACTGCTAATTTGTGCAACCTAATTGCATTTTACAAGAAAAATTTCTTTTGAGAAAGAATAAAAGGTAGTTTATGACAGTAAAGGTTTTGGTAGGTTTTGTACAAACCTAATCCTTTTCGCTAGTAGCCTTAATAACAGGGATTGCGACTGTGATTACGTTTGCTACGATGGCTAGAACCTTGATGAGTGTTTTTGCATTCATGTCGTTGCTATTTTTAAAAGTTGGTACTTGATAGATATAAAGTGTTTTTTTAAAAGTTTCAAGGTACAAAAGGGCTATCTTTTATTTTATGGAATACCATCAAACTCGTTTGAGTGTTACTCTCTGTATTATTTATACGCAAAAAAAACATAAAAAGAACATTTGAATGTGATTTTTTTATTTTTTTTCATATCGTTTTACAATGTTACAACCTTTACTACTTCATGAATATAAAGTAAAGTATATTTTTTTACTTTCACGGTGCAAAAGTACTATAAGTTTGTGCAACCTAATTGCATTTTGAAGAGAAAAAGTAGAAAAAGTAAAAAAATAGCATAATCAGCTTTTATAATCTGACTATGCTATGATAGAATCGTGATAGCAACTCCATTATAATTTTAATTTTCTCGCATAATAAGGATAACGCTCTTTATTATGACGATTATCTACTACCTCAATAGCAGTAACGAATTTTCCTATATGTTCTTCAAGTTCTATACCTTGATCTTTTATTATTTTATAGTCCAACACACATTTTTGTCCTTCATCATCTTCACAATAATATGTTTTGTAATCTTTTTTAACTATTCCAGTTATATCATCATAATTGAGTTTAATAGCGTCCGTAATTTTTCGTATGTCTTGAATTTCTTTTTCTTCATTAGGAAGATAAGTGCACCACTCTAATAGCATCATAACATTGTGAAATGTAGTCTCTATTAATCGTTTTGCGATACCATTTCTAACATACTCCTTTACGATTGGTTTCTTTTTTTCGTCCGCCCCTGCATTCTTGCTATGACTTCCATCTTGTACTAGATTGTTTGCTGCTTGGAAAACATACTTAATATATTCAGGAACATATTCTACATTATTTATTAGTCTAATAAATGATGATGCGTTGGATAAAGTTATTACTTTGTCAGAAAATACACCGTGATTTTTTGCATATTCTTTAATCCATTCCATGATGTCGCGCAATTCATTCAAGGGAGTGGAATCCGTCTCAGAGTTATTAATATTATTAGCTATTTTGAGTATAGTATTCGCATACTCAGGACATATTTCCAACTCTTTTTTATATTTCATCTTTAACGGTAAAATGCCGTACTTATCAACGTAACTTTTTATAGTATCGAATAATATTTCACTTTCCGTTGGCTTAGAAAAATAGCGTTTTGTGTCATTTTTATCTCTCCAATCTGGTATTGGAATAGAAGTTTTAAGTGCTTCTGCTCCCTTGTAACCTCCACCAGTATATACAAACCAAGGGATAATTCTTTCGTTTGTTTCACAAATGAGACGGATATTATGTATATTGTCAGTGAATACATCCATAGAGGGATCTTCTGGACTATTTTTTTGTTTAAGACAATTTACATCCAATATAACAGCATCACATGTCGCTTTATTTTGCTTTAACCACTTGATGCCGTCATCATAGTTATCAACAGCGTCAATATTTATCCCTATTAATTCAGCTTCTTGCAAGAATTCCTCTGAGACTTTAAAATTTTCTTTTAGAGAATCGTCATCGATCCATAATACATTATACTTCATAACTTTCAATTATAGGTAAAACAATTTCATATTCAATTTTAAAATAGGATTCTTCGTTTGTATGATTCACCAAACTGATTGCACCACCATAATGCTCCACAATATTTTTCATTTGCCATCCACCAATACCATTTCCCTTTCCTGCATGTTCACCGATGACAAAGACCTTTTCTGGTGTCATACCTTTCGCTAAGGCTTCTCCGTTATTCATAATGCTTATCAATACTGCGTCTTTACCATTCAGTTGGTATGGAACAGCAGAAAGTTGGATAACATATTCTTTATCTTGCTGAACAAAGCCATACTTCTTAGCATTAGATATGATATTATCAAGCAACTGATACATATCCTTGGGGGCAATAGAAAGTTTAAAATCCATGTACTGATGAGTATCTCGCAAGATAGTGAAAGTGAATCTATCCTCTATTAATTTTTCTTTATAGTCATGCAAAAGTTTGTATAGAGAGACTACAGAAGGAGCTTCATATATAGTATCATCAGTTAGAGCATCGACCATAGTTGCTATTCTATCGATTTGTCCTTGCATTCTATCTAAATATTCTTCCAATGTGGTGCCACTCCTTCGTAAAATAACATCAGTTGATTTTAGAGTTCCCCCATTTTTCTCAAGAGTCAACTTGAGCACCCTAATTGCTGGTACAACAGAATTAAGAACTTGTGCCATTGCATGTTTGCGTACTCGCATCGTATGCACAAAATCATTTAGTTCTTTATTCTGCAATCGCTCCAATTGCAGACCAGTAACTTTGATAATATTTTCTTGTGCTTTTAGTTTGCGCTCAAGCGTGCGATTAACAGCAGTATGATTAGAATCTGGTGCAATATTAATCATAACATCTCCTAAGAACTGAGGAGATCTTGTAACAGAGCGATATGGTGAGCAGAGTGCTTTTACTTGTTCTTGAACATAGTCCTCAAATAACTCACTTACAAAAAACTCTATATCCGAAATGCTATCGTGCACTTCAAAAACCAAAATCTGGTTAGAGCATACAACCTTTATACCTTCAGTTCTCTTAAAAATTGAACACTTGAGCACATTGGAATAAAAAGAAACTAACAATAGATTGTCTTTATCTAATAATGTACCTTTCTCTGAGCATTCTTTTACTTCAATGTCTAAAAAATCCTGAGTTGCAGTAGCAATATTGTTAGAGAGCTCATTAGTATATACAAAACGAATATCTTCATCTTCCGAATTAATATAGTCGTTTTTATAAGGAATTAGCAAGTCCTTTAATGCCACTAAATTTGGCAATTTTTGTTGATGTAAACGTGGTTGAAGCGAATAGAAAGTAGGCAATAGATTAGTGTACTTACTTATTTCATCGTATGCCACATCTATAAGTTTGTTGGGAAATTTAGTGCAGTCAGCATTCATTAATTGAATAACCTCTTCACTGTTGATTGTTTTTTCGCGTCCCCTTATATGGATATATGCATCACTCGCATCAACCATACGGATTGATGGAAGCGCCTTTTTCTCAAGGATGATTAGCGCGGTTTGTGCTGAATGGGTGATGCGTCCGTTTAGATTAATGTCGTATGGTAGTAGTACAATTGTACTCACACATTTCTCTTCTATCATCCATTTACGCAAATTATGTAATGCAACACCATTTGTTGTAGTATCAGATAAAATCTCTGAAGAATAGTGTAGTATCAATTTTCCTCCCTCATTAAGAGAGTTGTATGATGACTGTATTTGATCCTCTATATTTCCTACACCAAAACCTACACATCCCATAGAAAAGGTATCAATAATTGCAGCATCATACTTCTTTTTTTGGACTTTCTTACTAGAGTGTCCTATTTTTATATCAGCATCAATTTGGTGGATGAAGAGACGTATTTGACCAAGAATCCAATAAGGCAAATAGGATTCTTCTCCCACAAAGTGAAACTGTGGGGCTGAAATAGCATATGTATTGATTCCTGCATTGGGATTGTAAATAACACTACCTTTGGGCAAATCTCTAAGTGTATCAACTACAACATCTGCCAAGTTATAAGGTTGAATGTTAGCAATTTTGCGTTTTATTCTTTGCGATGAGTGTAATAAGAGAGAACAAAGAAAATCAACGACTTCTTTTTTATTTTGTATAAGTATTTGTATCTCGTCATCAGACAAAATACCTTCTTGAAATGGTGACGATTCCAAAAATGTTCTGATAGCAGGGAGTGCTTTATCTTGTGCTAAAGATAAATATATGTGTCCTACAATCTCATGAATAGGTGTGATATGTCCAGCTATTGATGGGAATATCATTCTCGTCACGACTCTTAGAATCTCACGAACTGGATTAGAGTCTTTGCGAGAATCCAAATATTTGTAGATTATTGTTTTGTAATCTTCTATTGAAGCAAATGATTTATTACAATTTACATCTAACGTATGATCCATAGTGTATCAAATTTTAAAAGTTTCTTTTCATTTTCTGATGCAAAAGTACTATATGTTTGTGCAACCTAATTGCATTTTATTGATTAATGGTAGTTTTATTGTAATTTTCGCTCATTTTCTCTATGATTTGGGCCATTTTTTCTTGTACGAAAGCTGGTTCTATAATTTTAACATCACTTCCATAGGACAAAATTCGTTGATAAAATTCATTATTAGGAATCAAGGTTAATTTAATCAATCTTTCTTCTGCGAATTTATTATTTTGGCTCTCGTGTATTGGCTTAGAAATGATATATGGAAGGCGTTCCTTGGTGCACTCTAAAATAATTGTTACTTCTTCCTGATCTTTGGGTTTAGTGACTCCGATGATATCTGTAAAATACTCATCGAAATCTTCAAAGGTATTTGGAATATATTTATGAGATGTTATTTCAATTGTTTGAATGCGATCAAGAGCTAAATTAGTTATTCTTGGAGTACCTTTATATAGAGTCATGCCAAATAAGAACCACCTATTATTATATTGCTTAATAAAATAGGGGTTAATTGTGGTCGTATATTGAGGCTTGTCAAATGGGCAGTAAACAATTTTGATTACCTGCTGATTAACGATCGCTTCATATAATAAGCTTAGATGTTCTAGACCTTCAAGGTATTGATTGGTATCAAACGAAATGATGCTTTCCTGAGAATCTATGTCAAAGTTATAATGTTTTTCCAAATGTCTCATTATTTCCTTTACTCGTTGAAACTGAGGTAAACCATCAAATTGCTTTAACATTAACAATATTGACTTGAGTTGAGAGAGTTGTTGCTCATTCAGGTCACGTCTCCAAATAGAATATTGTGGATCTACATAGCGATAGTAACGCTGTCCATTTTTACGAGCGGGTTCAATCAATTCGACATTCCATAATGGATTGTTTATCATTTCTCGGATGTTATTTCGAATTGTCCTTATAGAAACAACTTGAAGGCCATTCTTTTGAAGCGCTTCATTGACTTCCTTCTCTAAATCCTTGATAAAGTAAAATTTGCTATAATCACTAAAACATTTGTCAAGTGCTTGATAACGAATTGTAGCATCGAATTTTAATGGCATATTAAGTTTTAATTTAGTAATCGCCTGCAAAGGTACATAAAATAAACGAAAAATCAAAATCTTTTTGATAAATAGTGTACATAATTTCGTAACTTCGCACTCGAAAACCCACAGAAAGCACTTTATTCGGGCTGAAAGCCACACCTATGGGTGAGATAGGAGGCAATATATTGCAACGTCAGTTCTTCCAAATGTTTCCCACGGACGTCTTATCTCGTCTACGGACTCGAACGATTGCTCCACGAAGCAGGAGGCAATTGAGCAAACGCAAGTCTTTGGAGTATCGGTTGATACTATGAAACGATGGCTGACAAAATATACGCTATCCAATGATATTCAAAGGGTTGAGCAAGGCAAATGTATAAAAAAGGAGCCTAAAAAGATAGTGCGCAAACTGCGAAATGTGCGAAAAGTGTGATTTTCGTGAATTCGCACTTTTCGCAGAAATCGCAGAAATCGCAATCGCTGATAAACATCACACAGGTAGGGATAGTGGCACTTGCCGTATTAGTAATTATAGCAGACGGAAGGGATATGGAAGTGCTACGAATCACATAGTTATATCATAGTAATATCATAGTACGTGAAGGTGATTTGAAGGTCAGAAATTTGCACGCGATTCCAATGCCGCGGTCATCCATCATTACTTCTTGAGTTCGAAATGGTCCACGTCTTTCCACAGCGGTAGTATCTCGCGGAAGTGGTGGAGTTTGGCAATATCGAAATCGGCAATCTTGGTGCCTTCTTCATCGTCTGCGAAAGAAACAATTGGTTGCAAACGCGTATCATACGCCACGGAATGACCATTATAATGCAAGCCCATGCCGTCATCGCCTACGCAATTCACTGCAGCAATATAGCACTGGTTCTCCGTAGCACGTGCTGCAATGAGCGCATCCCAATACTGAATACGAATATCGGGCCAATTGGCTACCACCAAAATAATATCATAGTCACTTCCCGACTGATTGCGCGCCCAGACAGGAAAACGCAAGTCGTAGCAGACAAGCAAGAGAATCTTCACGCCCTGATACTCGAAGATACAGCGTTTCTCAGCAGGTTGGAAAAACAAATCCTCGCCACCATGAGCATACAAGTGGCGTTTGTCCTGGACAAACAGCCTACCCCCGTCCCCTCCCTGAGAGCACCCCAAAAAGCGAGCTTTTTCGGGGACCCCGCCAAGGGAAGGGAGATTAGAACCACCCTCTAATTCCTCCCTATTTGGATAGACAGAATGAGGGGTAATCATGAACCCACGGTTGACGAGCTTCGCTTGGACATCGGATATCGGATATCGGTTATCGGGCAAGCAGATGAATGAACTGACGATGGCAACGTCCGTTTTGTCGGCGACCGCTTGCAGGCGACGGACGATATCGCCGTCCATCGTTTCTGCCAGTTCGGGATGGTCGGTGCAGAAGCCTGTAGCAAACATCTCAGGCAGTACCGCCACATCGGCTTTGCCAGCCAATGCAGCGATACGCTGTTCTGCGAGGCGGAGGTTGGTTTCCTTATCCGCCCATGCGATGGGGTATTGTAGGAGTGCTACTTTCATTTCTTCTTTGCAGGTTCACCAGCAGGTTTGCCAATGGCTTCGCGCATGGTGGTGTCTGCTTGAATATTCTGCATGCGGTAGTAGTCCATGATGCCGAGGTTGCCATTGCGGAAGGCCTCTGCCATCGCTTGAGGCACCAGTGCTTCTGCCTCTATCACCTTTGCCTTTGCCTCTTGCGCCTTAGCTTTCATCTCTTGCTCCGTAGCGATAGCCATAGCACGACGCTCCTCTGCTTTGGCTTGAGCGATGTTCTTATCCGCTTGCGCTTGGTCCATCTGCAATTGCGCGCCGATATTCTTACCTACATCAATATCCGCAATATCAATACTGAGAATCTCGAAGGCTGTTCCAGCGTCCAGACCTTTGCTGAGCACAAGTTTGGAGATGCTATCTGGGTTCTCCAATACCATTTTGTGGCTATCCGATGAACCGATAGAACTGACGATACCCTCACCTACACGAGCAAGGATAGTGTCCTCGCCTGCACCACCGACCAATTGCTTGATGTTAGCGCGCACGGTCACGCGAGCTTTGGCGATAAGCTGAATGCCATCCTTTGCCACCGCAGTCACAGGAGGCGTGTCAATCACGCGCGGATTAACCGACATCTGCACTGCCTCGAACACATCGCGACCTGCGAGGTCGATAGCAGTAGCCATTTGGAAAGTCAATGCCATATTGGCTTTGCTGGCACTCACCAAAGCATGAACCACGCGCTCAATATGTCCGCCAGCGAGGAAGTGCGCCTCCAATCCGTCGCGCTTCACATCGGTGAGGCCCGCTTTGTGCGCCTCGATGAGGCAGTTGACGATGCGTGTAGGTGGTACCTTACGGATACGCATGAGAAAGAGCTGAATCAATGACACATGTACACCACTTACTACTGCGTTGATCCACAGCATGAAAGGTACATAGTAGAAGAAAATAATCACGAGGATGGCCACTATAGCCAATCCTACGAGTTGAATAATACCAAAAGTTTCCATAATATTTGTAGTTTAAAGATTAATGTTTAACGAATGAACGAGTTAGTGTTTAACGATTTAACGTTTAAAGGCGAGGGTTATTTTTGTAACTCTTCCATGTGCTTGCCTGCAGAGGGCATGTCTATGCCACCTTCGATCTTGGTGTCAAGTGCCATCTTTTCCAGCGTTTTGCCTTTCATGAAAACCCATATAGCTATACCACAAAGCACCACGCAAGCCGCCAATGTGACATGTCCTGCCCAAGCCCATAGTACAGCCAGCTTGACGTAGGCAATCACTACCGCCGCAATCAGGCTTGCTAATCCGCAAATTCCTGCAATGCCAAAACCAGGCAAGAGAAACAACTCTGCCAACAACAATCCTATACCGAATAGGACTAAAATAATGGTTAGAATTAAGTAAGTCATCTGTGTTTAGTTTTTAGTTTAACAGTTGGTGTTTTTAATCACGCTGCAAAGGTACAAAAAACAAATGAATTATGCAAGAGAAAGAGACAAAAATAAAAAACTTTACTTTATATAAGTAAGGAAAAAAACGCAAAAATAAATTTGCACATATAAAATAAAAGCAGTACCTTTGCAGGCGATTTTCGACCATGGACCATAATACAATAGGCTATCAACGGCCTGCTATGGCATACGAAGATCATAAACGACACCTTAATATATAGCGTAAAACAAACGACAATAAAAATGGGTAAACAGTTAGTAATTGTAGAGTCGCCTACGAAGGCCAAAACAATTGGTAAGTTTCTTGGTTCGGATTATCAAATCATGTCCTCGCAAGGTCATATCCGTGACATTGAGGGCGTGGGTAAAAATAATATAGGTATCGATTTTGACAATGGCTACGCGCCGCATTATGCTATTGATACACAGAAAGAAGCACTGGTAGAGTCATTGCTCAAAGCCGCAAAAAAAGCTGATAAGGTTTGGCTCGCAAGCGATGAAGACCGCGAGGGAGAAGCCATTGCATGGCACTTGCAACAGGTGCTGCAACTATCGCCCGAGCGTACCCACCGTATCGTGTTTCACGAGATTACCCAAACGGCCATCCAAGAGGCTATCCAGCATCCGCGTGATATAGACTACAATCTGGTCAATGCGCAGCAGGCACGCCGCGTCTTGGATCGTATTGTGGGCTTCGAGCTATCGCCTGTATTGTGGAAGAAGGTGACAACTGGTTTGAGCGCAGGTCGTGTACAGTCTGTGGCTGTGCGTTTGATTGCCGAGCGCGAACAGGAGATCGAACGCTTTGTTCCTACGGCGCAATACCGCTTAACGGCTGAGTTTATCGGTCAAACGGCTACTGGACAAGAAGCAGCTTTCACTACCGAACTCAATCATCGCTTTGCTACCAAAGCAGAGGCATTGGCTTTTCTGGAACAATGCAAGACAACTGAATTTGCCATTACCTCTATCTCGCATAAGTTAGGTCGTCGTACTCCTGCTCCTCCATTCACTACCTCTTCCTTGCAACAAGAGGCAGCGCGTAAGTTGCATTTTACAGTATCTAAGACCATGCGCTTAGCGCAGTCTCTATATGAGGCTGGTCATATCACATACATGCGTACCGACTCGGTCAACCTATCGAGTTTGGCTATCAATACTGCCAAAGCGGTGATATTGGCGGACTATGGTACGCAATACCAGAAATCGCGTCAGTATCAGACCTCATCCAAGGGCGCACAAGAGGCGCATGAGGCTATTCGTCCTACCTATATGAATGTCGCTACGGCGGGTAATAGCAACGATGAACGCCGCCTCTATGACTTGATTCGTAAACGTGCATTGGCAACCCAAATGGCTGATGCTGAGGTGGATACAACGCGTGTGGAAGTGTCCATGTCCGATGCACCTTATCTATGGGTGGCCACTCATGAGGTTGTGACCTTCGATGGCTTTATGCGTGTATATACCCAGAGTACCGATGACGAAACGGCCAATACCCTCTCGCAAGCGGCTATTGCTCAACTCACAACCGCCAACTGCCAACTATCTATTGCTACCGCCCAAGAGGCCTTTACCAAGGCACCTTTGCGCTATAATGATGCTACATTGGTCAAGAAAATGGAGGAACTGGGCATCGGCCGCCCCTCTACCTATGCTACCGTCATTGAGACTATCCAGAGCCGTCAGTATGTGGTCAAAGGCAATGTCGAGGGTACCAAACGCACCTATAACCTGATGACATTGCAGGGCAATAAAATAGCGGACAAAACCAAATCCGAGATAGTAGGTGCCGATAATGCTAAGTTCCTGCCTACCGATTTAGGTCGTGTGACCAACGACTTTTTGGTGGAGCATTTCCCCGCTATTTTGAGCTATGACTTCACGGCGCAGTCTGAGGAGAGTTTTGATGCCATTGCCGCTGGAGAAGTCGATTGGGTAACTACCGTGGATGCGTTCTACCATACATTCCACCCGCTGATCCAACAGGTGCCTGTCGGCAAAGTCGCAGCACGACTCATTGGTAATCATCCCGAGACTGGCGAACCTGTCTTGGCGCGTATCACTAAGAACGGACCATGTATCCAATTGGGCGATAGCGATATCGAAAAACCTAAGTTTGCTTCCCTGCAAAGAGGACAAAGCATCTTCACCATCACATTGAACGAGGCTTTAGATCTCTTCCGTACTGCTTTCCCATATACATTGACACAGTGGAATGGCAAAGATGTGGTGATAGGTGCTGGCAAGTTCGGACCATATGTCCGCTATGATAAGGTATTCGTGAGTATACCTAAGAATATAGACCCGCATACTATCACCGACGATCAGGCTATAGCATTGATTGATAAGCAACTACAACAACAATTGCCTATCCATATATTTGGCGATATACAGGTTCTGCATGGTCGCTATGGCGCGTACATCAAGACACCTACAGGCAACTATAAACTGCCTCGCTCGCTGGACACCCAAACACTGACCGAGGCTATGTGCCGCGAGATTATCGCTAACACGGATAATACCCCTAAAGAGAAACGAAACTTCACTAAAAAGGGAAGGAAATAGTGTGAACGAATTAGTGGATATCATTCTGCCTTTGGCCATATCGGATGTTTATACCTACAGCATCCCAGCCACTATGCAATACCCGCCCCTCGGAGTGCGGGTATTGGTGCCTTTAGGCCGTAAGACTATCACGGGTATCGTCTATCGCCCGCACCAGGGGACACTGCCCGAAACGGTCAAACTGCGCGAGGTGATTGACGTCCTGGATGAACAACCTGTGGTGACTCCCTATCAGTTGCGCCTATGGGAGTGGCTCGCACAGTACTATATGTGTACGCTTGGCGAAGTCATGGCGGCTGCTCTCCCTTCTGGCATTATTGATGATGACTATACCGCACTGACTGCCCAATATATCACGCTCCATCCTTCGCAAACCGATCCGCGCCAACAAGAACTCACACGCACTGCACTGCGACGCGCCAAAGCGCAGCAGAAGTTGTTGGAGACGTTTTTGGCAATGGGTAGGGATACAGCTATCGGAATTCCGAATACTGGATACCTAATGCCTGTGGAAAGGCGTGCGTTGTTAGAAGCCAGTGGAGTGGGAAGTGCAGTATTGCATATCTTGATTGATAAAGGTATCTTATGTGAGGAGCAGCGACCTATCTCGCGCTTGCGACAATACACTGGACCAACCCAACCACCACATGCGCTTGATGAGCAACAGCAGCAAGCCCTACTTGCTATCTATCAACACTGGCAACATAAGCCAGTCGTGCTGCTGCATGGCGTGACCTCCAGTGGCAAAACTGAGGTCTATATCCATTTGATTCAGCAGGCATTACAACAGGGCAAACAGGTGCTCTATCTCGTGCCAGAGATAGCCCTGACCACCCAACTCACCGACCGTCTCCAAGCCGTCTTTGGCAACCAATTGCTGGTATACCACTCCCGTTTTTCTGATGCCGAACGCGTGGAGATATATCACGAAGTGTTTGGGCACCCAGATGCTGGTCTCCGGACATCAAATAATGGAAAAGTGATTCTCGGCGCACGATCGGCGATCTTCTTGCCTTTTTCGAATTTAGGCTTGGTGATTGTGGACGAAGAACACGAACCCAGTTATAAGCAGCAGGACCCCGCTCCGCGTTATCATGCGCGTTCTGCGGCTATCATGATGGCGCAGTGGTATGGTGCCAAGGTCTTGCTGGGAACGGCTACACCCTCCATTGAGTCCTATCACAATGCTCTGTCGGGCAAATATGGATTGGTGGAGATGACGGAGCGTTTCTGTGGATTACAGTTGCCCCGCATCACGATGGTGGATTTGCAGCGCCAGTATCATCGCAAGGAGATGTATGGCCATTTGGCAGATCCCGTGGTCTTTCGTATGCGCGAGGAATTGGCTCGTGGCAAACAGATCATCCTCTTCCAAAACCGCAGGGGCTACGCACCCTTCTTGCAGTGTCCGCAGTGTGGTGAGGTGCCTAAGTGTCCGAACTGCGATGTCAGCCTGACTTACCATAAGGCTAACAATACCCTCGTTTGCCACAGTTGTGGTTGTACCCAATCGCCCATCGCCCATCGCCCATTGCCCATCGCCCATTGCCCCCAATGTGGCACTGCGTGGAAACTCCGCGGCATAGGTACCGAGCGCTTGGAGGAGGAGATACATGGGCTATTCCCGCATGCGCGAGTGGCACGTATGGACTTAGATTCTACACGCAAGAAGGACGCTTATCAGCAGATTATAGACCGCTTTGCGCAGCATGAGGTGGATATATTGATCGGCACGCAGATGGTCACGAAAGGGCTGCATTTCGATGGGGTATCCTTGGTCGTGGTCTTGCAAGCGGATAGTCTGATTAACCAACCCGATTTTCGCAGTGCGGAGCATGCGTTTCAGATGTTGGAGCAGGTGAGTGGGCGTGCGGGTCGCACAGGTACGGCAGGCGAGGTGATGATACAGACCTTTGATGCGAAGAATCCGCTGTTTACTCTCTTGTCGAAGCATGATTATCGGGGCTTGTATGAGCAGCAGGTTAGTGAGCGCGAAATGTTCTGTTATCCTCCATTCCATCGGCTAATTGTGCTCAGTTTGCGCCATAGAGATGAGCGCCGATTGGAGCAGAGTGCCATGGTGATACACAATGCTCTCCTAAAACTCTTCGGCGAGCGTGTCTCGAGCGTGATAACACCTTTGGTCTCACGCCGCCAGAATCAGTATATCCGTCAGTTGCGCCTGCGCGTGGAGCAAGGGGCGAATGTGCAGCGTGCCAAGCTGCTATTGCGTGCCGAGTTGGATGTGGTCCTACGGCAATCAGATGGCAAGGGTACGGTTGTATCTATTGATGTCGATCCGCAGTAAGTGGCGTTCTCGTCGCTATCATCCTACAACAAAAGCACCCCGAAAGGTGCTTTTGCTGTCGAGGAGAGGCGACTCATCGTCGGAATGGACTTGTCGCATTGACTACTGCTACGCAGCATTAGGCGACCATCATTCCTCCTCTTCCCCCAAAAATAAAAATTTTCGGGGGCCCCTTTGGTGGCGTTCTCGTCGCTATCATCCTACAACAAAAGCACCCGAAAGGTGCTTTTGCTGTCGAGGAGAGGCGACTCGAACGCCCGACCCCCACGTCCCGAACGTGGTGCGCTACCAACTGCGCTACTCCTCGTAATCCACAGCGCTGCGCGCTGACTTGCACTTACCTATATACTGCGCCACCTTCACATGCTCTGGGTGCGTAGCATATGCGTCCAAATCCTCCCATGTGCGGAAGGTGCAGGTCAAACAAATATCGTGGTCTGTGTTCTTGGCATTGGGGATATTAATACCCACTGTCTCATCCACCAATACATCTACCTTCTCGCGCAATGCGAGCAATCCATCACGAATAATCTGGGCATTCTCTAATTTCGTTTTGCCCTCTGCCTCGTCTAATAGACGAAAAAATACTACATGCTTTATCATAATTCTTAATTCAAAATTACCAAATACTTACGCGTTTCTCAGGTGCCAAATACATAGGCGATTCCTCGGTCACCTTCCATGCCTCGTACCATGCACCGATATGTGGCAAAGCGCCATTCACGCGCCACATGCCCAGCGAGTGAGGGTCAGACTTTGTGCGTTGCAATACCTCCTCTGGACGGATATTGCCTGCCCACACATTCGCATACGCTAAGAAGAAGCGTTGCTCTGGTGTAAAGCCATCCACTGTACCAATAGCCGATTGCCCATTGCCAATAGCCACTTTCTGAGCGTTTTGGAACGCCTGATATGCTACTTGCAAACCGCCATGGTCTGCGATATTCTCGCCTAAAGTGAATTTTCCATTAGCATATACACCAGGTGCTACCTCAATAGCGTTGAAGTACTCTTCCATCACTTTCGTGCGCTCTTCAAAACGGGCACGGTCTTCCTCTGTCCACCAGTTGATCAGGTTACCATCCTTGTCAAACTGACTACCTTGGTCATCAAAACCGTGGGTCATCTCATGACCAATCACCACGCCAATCGCACCATAGTTAAACGCATCGTCTGCGTTCATGTCAAAGAATGGATATTGCAGAATACCCGCTGGGAAGCAGATCTCATTGGTGGCTGGGTTGTAATAGGCGTTCACCGTTTGTGGGGTCATAAACCATTTGTCCTTATCTACTGGCTTACCCAAGAAGGACAATGAATAGTCTTGCTCAAACTTCGCAGCGCGTTGAATATTAGCGTAATAGGTTAACGCTGGATCAATCTCCAAAGCGGTATAATCGCGCCATTTATCTGGGTAACCAATCTTCACGGTAAAGGTGTTGAGTTTCTCCATCGCCTTTGCTTTGGTCTCGTCGGACATCCATTCAAGGGCTTGAATACGCTCGCCCAATGCCACTTGCAAGTTTTTTACCAAATCCAACATGCGTGCCTTGTTCTCCTCTGGGAAATACTTCTCCACATACATCACGCCCACGGCCTCGCCCAAGGTGCCGTTTACCATCGCTACTGCACGTTTCCATAGTGGAGTAGGCTCTTGTCTTCCGCTCAAGATGCGGCCATAGAACTCAAAGTTCTGCATAAAAATCTCCTCCGTCAAAAAGTCCGAACTGCCATCAATCACTTGCCACGTGAACAGGGTCTTCATGTCTTCCAACGACTCCTCTGCGAGCATCTTGCCTGCCTCTTGCAAGTGACGCACTTGACCAACTGACAAACTATCAGGCGCAATGTTCAACCCCGCAAAATAGACTTTCCAATCCACTTCAGGAACCAGTTTCTGCAATTCCGCTACCGACATCTTATTATAATTAGCAATAGGATCGCGCAACTCTACATTGCTAAATGCTGCCTTGGCCAAGCGGGTTTCCAGACGCAATACCGTCGCTGCTTTCTCTGCGGCGTTTGCTTGACCATACAGTTCAAACATCTTTTCTACATGCTTCACATATTCTGCACGGATATGCTTCGTATGCTCATCCTCGTCCACATAATAGTCTTTCTGACTGAGCGCAAAACCTGCTTGATACTCGTTGAGGATATTCATAGAGGAGTTCATCGCATCGGCGTCCACATACATGGCCCACAATCCGTAGTCCATCGCCTTGCCCAATACAGCTGACCATTGTGCCTTATCGGTCACATCCTCAATCTCTTGCAATACAGGCAGCACAGGGGCTATTCCCTCCGCGTTGCGACGAGCGGTGTCCATCGATAGGTTATACACGTCCCCAATCTTTTGTGGGATACTGCCCATCTTATGTTCTTTGGCAGCAATGTCGGCTATCAGTCCGTTGACTTGCTCCAGGTTGCTTAGTCCCAATTTGTCGAATGAACCAAAACGACTGTACTCGTTGGGTAATGGGTTGTTCTTCATCCAACCGCCACAAGCGTATTGGTAGAAGTCATTTTGTGCTACGGCTGTCGTATCAAGATTCTCCAGATAGATACCAGTCGATTGAGGGGCTTTGGTGCATGCTGTTAGTGCCATAAGCGAAACGGAAAAAACGATTAATTTGTTCATATAATTACTTGTTTAGTTGATTTAGCAATCAAATATCGGCTGCAAAGGTACTGCTTTTTTGGGAAATATGCAAGTAGTTATGCAAAATCTTTGATTTTACTTGTGTGTCTCATTTTTTTTTTGTACCTTTGCGCGCTAATTTAATGAGGGTGATACGTAGGCACTCTATATAAAACAATGAAGACATTAAAACTGATACAATCAGACTCTTATCTACGTCCTTATGCTTCAGCTATAGAAGGACGCTATAATTATGCTATCGCACAAGAGAAAAAATTGACTGGCGGACAAAAACTCAGCGAATGGGCTAATGGACATATGTTCTTTGGCTTGCACAAAGTTGGTAAAAAATGGGTTTTACGCGAATGGGCTCCCAACGCTACCGCTATATACCTTATCGGAGATTGCAACGATTGGAAGAAAAATGAGGATTATCGCTTACAACCTACTGATAATGGTGTGTGGGAAATTACATTAGCCGAGAAAATGCTCAAGCATGAGCAACTCTACAAACTGCTTGTGGAGTGGCAAGGTGGCTCTGGGGAACGTATACCCAGCTATGCACGACGCGTGGTGCAAGACCCTCAGACCAAACTCTTCTCCGCACAGGTGTGGGCACCAGCCGGAGATAAAATAACCAAGACTACCAAAATTAAGGGCTTCAAACGCCGCAAAGCAGGCGACCCATTGTTCATTTACGAGTGCCATATCGGTATGTCCAGTGAGGAGGAAAAGGTGAACTCCTACGATGAGTTCCGTCGCGATGTGCTGCCTCGTATTGCCAAGTTAGGCTACAACTGCTTGCAGATTATGGCTATCCAAGAACACCCTTACTACGGCAGTTTTGGTTACCACGTGTCGAACTTCTTTGCTGTTTCTTCACGCCAAGGCACACCAGAGGAACTCAAGCACCTCATTGCCGATGCACACGCATACGGCATGGATGTGATTATGGACATTGTGCACTCGCATGCGGTGAAGAATGAGTTGGAAGGTTTGGGCAAATTTGATGGTTCGACTTACCAATATTTCCACGATGGTCCCAAACGCGAGCACCCAGCATGGGATAGTCTGTGCTTCAATTATGGCAAAGATGAGGTACTCCACTTCTTGCTGTCCAACTGCAAGTATTGGATGGACGAGTACGACTTCGATGGCTTCCGCTTCGACGGCGTGACATCAATGATGTATCAAAGCCATGGCTTGGGCGAGGACTTCGTGGACTACTCCTGCTACTATAATGGCAACGAGGATGGCGATGCAATCTGCTACCTCACACTTGCCAACAAACTCATACACGAGGTAAAGAAGAACGCTATCACCATCGCCGAAGATATGTCGGGTATGCCAGGCTTGGCTTATCCTATCAAAGACGGTGGTATGGGCTTTGACTACCGATTGGCAATGGGTATTCCAGATTTCTGGATTAAATATATCAAAGAGGTGCGCGATGAGGATTGGAAGGCTGGTCATATCTTCTACGAGATGACCAATCGCCGCCAAGACGAGAAGACTATCTCCTATGCTGAGAGCCATGACCAAGCGCTCGTGGGCGATAAGACCATCATCTTCCGCCTCTGCGATGCCGATATGTATTGGCACTTCGAGAAAGGACACTCTACCTATATGGTCGATCGCGGTATAGCACTGCACAAGATGATTCGCCTCATCACTGCTTCGACTATCAATGGCGGTTATCTCACCTTCATGGGTAACGAGTTTGGTCACCCCGAGTGGATTGACTTCCCACGTCAAGGCAACGGCTGGAGTCATAAATATGCCCGCCGTCAGTGGAGTCTGGTGGATAGCCCACGCTACTTCTTCTCCTGCCTGAATCTCTTCGATGAGAAGATGGTACACCTCTTGCGTGAACACCTAACGCCTGTCAAAGATAAACTCTACGGCACACACCTGCCTTGGGAAGATAAACTCTGTGACAACGAGGGTGACCAAGTGGTGGCATTCCAACGCGGTGACTTGGTGTTTGTCTTCAACTGGAACGGCTTGAAGTCCTTCGAGGGCTATGGTATTCCTGTTCCTGCGGGCAAATACAAGGTGGTACTCAATACCGATGCTGAGGAGTTCGCTGGCTTCGGCCTGTCGGATGATACGGTGGAACACTTCACCTGCCCCGACACAGGTTATCTGCCTGCTAACAAGGGATGGCTTCAACTCTACCTCCCTGCTCGTAGTGCAGTCGTACTCCAAAAGATAGACTAAAAATGCGAACCATCAATTATCCTTTAAAAAGATATTAACTATTAATTATTAACTATTAACCATACTAGACGTCATGAGACTTATCGTTCAACCCAACTATGACCTGCTTTCAGAGTGGGCAGCTAACTATGTAGCAAAACGCATCAACGAGTTCGCTCCTAAAGAGGGTACTCCTTTCGTCCTCGGTTTGCCAACAGGCTCTTCACCTCTCGGCATGTACCGCAACCTTATTCGCCTTTACCAAGAGGGTAAAGTAAGTTTCCGCAATGTCGTAACTTTCAATATGGATGAGTATGTAGGTATCCCTGAGGATCACCCAGAGAGCTACCATACCTTCATGTGGAAGAACTTCTTCTCACATATTGATATCCGTCCTGAGAACGTGAATATCCTCAACGGTAACGCAGAGGATTTGGCTGCTGAGTGCGCTCGCTATGAAGAGAAAATCAAGAACTACGGCGGTATCATGCTCTTCCTCGGCGGTATCGGTCCTGATGGTCACATCGCCTTCAACGAGCCAGGTAGCTCACTCACTTCTCGCACTCGCAAGAAAGAACTCACCACTGACACCATCATTGCTAACTCTCGTTTCTTCAACAACGATGTGAACCAAGTGCCTAAGACCGCCCTCACCGTAGGTGTAGGTACTGTGATGGATGCCAAAGAGGTACTGATCATGGTCAATGGTCACAACAAGGCGCGCGCGCTCCGTCACGCAGTAGAAGAGCCTATCACACACATGTGGACTATCTCTGCGCTGCAATTGCACCAACACGGTATCATCGTTGCTGATGAGGCTGCTTGCGCGGAAATCAAAGTGGGCACCTACAACTACTTCAAAGACATTGAGAAGAACAACCTCGATCCTAAATCACTGCTTTAATGCTTCAGATTTATAATACATTATCTCGTCAGAAAGAGTATTTTCGTCCGTTGCACGAAGGACACGTAGGCATGTATGTCTGCGGTCCTACCGTGTATGGCGATGCACACTTGGGACATGCTCGTCCTGCTATCACCTTTGACCTGTTGTACCGCTATCTCCAACACCTTGGCTACAAGGTGCGCTATGTGCGCAATATCACCGATGTGGGTCACTTGGAGCACGATGCGGATGAGGGCGAAGATAAGATTGCTAAGAAAGCGCGCCTCGAGCAACTCGAACCAATGGAGGTGGTGCAATACTTCACCAACCGTTATCACCGCGACATGGCGCTCCTGAACGTCCTTCCACCATCTATCGAACCACATGCCAGCGGTCATATCATCGAGCAGATCGCTTTTGTGCAAAAGATCATGGACAAGGGTTATGCCTACGTGAGCAACGGCAGCGTCTATATGGACGTAGAGAAGTATGCCAAGGATTATCCGTATGGCAAACTCTCTGGTCGTAACCTCGAGGATATCGTCACTGAGACCCGCGAACTCGATGGCCAGCAAGAGAAGAAGCACAGCTTCGACTTTGCCCTCTGGAAAAAGGCTGCACCTGAGCATATCATGCACTGGCCCAGTCCATGGAGCGAAGGCTTCCCTGGTTGGCATATGGAGTGCTCGGCTATGGGTACCAAGTATCTGGGTGAGCAGTTCGATATTCACGGCGGTGGTATGGACCTCATGTTCCCTCACCACGAGGCAGAGATTGCACAAAGTTGCGCTGCCTTGGGAAAAGAGAGCGTGCGCTACTGGATGCACAACAATATGATTACTATCGCGGGTAAGAAGATGGGTAAGAGCTACAATAACTTCATTACCCTTGAGCAGTTCTTTGCAGGCAATCATGAGTTGTTGGAACAACCATTCTCGCCAATGACCGTGCGTTTCTTTATCCTGCAAGCGCACTATCGCTCTACCTTGGACTTCTCCAACGATGCCCTCGTGGCTGCGGAGAAAGGCCTTGCGCGCTTGACCGAGGCATACCAACGCTTGATGAAGATCCAACCAATTGCCAATACCCAATTGCCAATCGTAGAGATTGGCAATCTCCGTGAGCGTTGCCAAGAGGCCATGGACGATGATCTCAACTCGCCTATTGTTATCTCACACCTCTTTGATTCGGCACGCGCTATCAATACTGTTTTTGATGGCAAGGGCACAATCTCCGAGGCAGACCTCAAGGAACTCCGCGAGGTGTGGAAGACCTACGCAATGGATATTCTCGGTCTGCAATTGGATGGTGCACAGGATGCTGGCGCAGGTATGGACGCTTACAAGGGCGCTGTGGACATGCTCCTCAATATGCGTCTCGAGGCAAAGCGCAACAAGGATTGGGCTACCAGCGACAAGATCCGCAATGCCCTCACCGAACTGGGATTCACTATCAAGGATACCAAAGACGGCTTCGAGTGGAGTCTTTGACAATTCTGAACAATGTTGAACCATATTAAACAACTATTGAACATAAGATTAGCCCTACTTCTGGTGGGGCTAATCTTTGTTTTCTCTGCTTGCAGCACAAAGTCCGATTCCCGATTCCCGATATCCGAAACCCTAATAGAGGACACTATGGTGTCTTACCCTGGCCGCACTTTTAGCTACAAGGATAAGTTCCGCGACACGCAAGCCAAGCAGGAGCAGGCTGCCAAAGCACTTGGGCTATCCACTCCGCCGAAGAACCGCCAAGAGGCAGCGCGTATGCGCAGTCAGTTAGCACTCATTAAGAGCAACGATAACTATATCGTAGACTCGCTCACGCACTCTATTCCGTATCTCGTGCCTGCTGCGGCGGCTGAACTGGAACGTATAGGCGAGGGTTTTGCCGATATTCTGCAACGCAATGGTTTGCCACATTATCAGTTCTATGTCACCAGCGTACTCCGCACCAAAGAAGACATAAAGCAACTACAAAAAAGTGGTAACATCAATGCTACCACTAATTCATGCCACAATTATGGCACCACTTTTGACTTGGCGTACTTCCGTTTTAATAAAGTAACGCGCACGCGCGAGTATATGCACCAAGATAATCTGAAATTGGTCTTAGGTCAAGTTCTTCTCAACGAACAGCGCGCTGGGCGTATCTACGTGAAGTACGAGCACAAACAAGCCTGCTTCCATATCACTGTTCGCAAGTAATTTCTCCTTTTCTATCCAATACGTATCCTATTCGTATCTATCTGGAATTAGCACAATACGAAAACCAATTTCCGAGTTCATTGTATTAGGAGTGGCACTTCTTCGAGTTGTAACTTGACACTCTGTTGAATGGCTATTCCACCCTCCACCTCGTAACACACGTTGTTTGTTATAGATGTGACCTATTGGGTTGGTTTGTGCGTGGCTACTATACAAATTATAGAAGTCATGACACCATTCCCAAACGTTTCCACTCATATCATACAATCCTAATTCATTAGGGCGTTTTTGTTGTACTGGTCGAAGATAAATTTGTTCATCTTCTCGGTACATAGCCACCTCGCTTAGTTTATGGCTACCAGCGTATTTATATCCATTGCTTCTGTCTCCGCCACGAGCTGCATATTCCCATTCTGCCTCAGTTGGTAAACGGAATGTCTTGCCCGTTTTTATATTTAGTCCGATGATAAAATGGAGGCAATCATAGTAACTAATGCCTGTTTTAGGTAAAGCAAAAAAAGCAGTTCTGTTATTTCCCATGACGGCTTGCCATAATCGTTCGGTCACTTCTGTTTTTCCAATGTAAAAATCTGATAGCGTTACTTCATGAGTAGGTCTTTCATTTTTCTTATTGTTTGGGTGTCCCATTATAAAAGTACCGCCTTCTACATATTTCATATCGAAATACTCTTTGCCAATTTGGAAAACTAATGAACTATCAGCATCTACAATGTGACCTTGTAACCCTTTGTCTGTTATTTTTGTCTTCGGGTGCATGACTAAACGCAATCCTATAGAGGAAGATGTTTTTAGGGTAACAATAGCTTTGTTTTTCGTTAAAGTGGTGCAATCCTCCTTCGGAGAGTCCCAACTTCCACCTAAAGCATAATATCCTTTATTATCAAAACACCATTCTGCCACATTACCAATCATATCATAAATGCCTAAGCGATTTGATTCTCTCCAAGCAACGTGATGAGATGAAGATACGGAGTTCATGTTAAACCACGCGCTTGAAATTAAATCTTCTGTGTCATAATGAATGTGTTTGGGTGTTGTACCGCCAGAAGCGGCGTATGTCCATTCTGCTCGAGTAGGAAAATAAAAATTCTCTCCTGTTAAGATACTAAGGCGGTAAATAAATTCAATAGCATCGTCTTGATCTATTGTTTCTACAGGAAATTTTAGACCGTAGGGAAATTTGCTGGGATTATATCCCATTACGGCCGTCCAAAGTTCTTGGGTTACTTCGGTTTGTCCGATGTAATAATCGGGTAGTACAATAGAGTCGTTCCCCATATTAGGCAATGTGATTATACCCCCATTTACTTTAATCATTGTAAAGGAAACTCCGTTCGCAGTAAATTGCAACTTATTTGATTCTTGTTCTTGAACTTCTTCTTGGGTTGCTCCTGCACTTTCTAATTGTGCCAATCGTTGTTTGAGAAGAGTTATTTCTTCTTCTAATGCAAGCACTTCTGCCGATTGCTGAAAATACACAGTGCAATCATACACACCATTAGGTTTAAGATTTTGATTTTCAACCAATAGTACTCTTTCACAGCCATCTCCACAGTCTATAAGAATTGAAGGCCGACGGGCTGGGACAAGGAATAATATTTCATTCGAGTTTTCTGTATATCGATCCTCAACACTGGTCATTTGTCCCATATACAGTGTTAAACGTTCTTTTGCTTGTGTCACTTCTCGAACGTTTCCTTCTAAATGCATACGAATAACTGAGTAAGGAAATGTAATGTCTAAATCTGGTTTCTCCCATTTGCCAAATTGATTTTTGTACATTGGCAACGCAGAAGCAAAGGGATGTAATTGCAACGCCTTGGTAATTGTAACCGATTGCCCAAATAATGGCATCAATCCAAACCAAGTGCAAGATAGTACTAATAATAATTTTGTTATTTTCATATTTATTTTGTTTTGATATATCTATATTTGCACACAAAAAAGCGTGCGCTTTCGTTCGCTTCAATTTGATTTGTTGAGGATTCTGGACTACCTTAATTACTCAAATTTATGCACGGAAAACTCACGCTGATAACGTGAGCGTACATAAAACCGTGCTTGAGTAATTAATGATTATTGAAAGTGTCCAGTTTTCAACAAATCAAGTCTGGGTTTATAACGCTATGTGAACTATTTTATGACTGACAACGCTTTGTCAAATCGCTGCAAAATTACAACATTTTTCTGAATTATACAAATTTTTTCTATAAAAATACCCTATATTTTACTCCGTATCTCTACCAGTTCAGCGCGAACACGCAGCAATATATCAGCTGCACGCTGACGGAAGTCTGCTTGACGCTTTCCCTGCTTGAGTTCCTGACGAATGGCCTCAATACGTGTGATGTGCATCTCATTACGCAAGTACTTAATTTGCTTAATCAAGTCAATATCCGCCATGGTATAATAGCGATTACCATGGCCATCCTTGCGCGGGTTGAGTTGAGCAAAATGTCGCTCCCAATAACGTAGCGTGCTGGCAGGAAGCCCCGTCATCTCTTGCGCTTCCGTCATCGAATAATATACCTTCTCGCTCGCCATTATACATTCGGAATCTTGAGGGTTTTGCCTGCGCGAATCATGTCAGAGGTCAGCCCATTGAATGCTTTCAGTCGTTTCACGCTCACGCGGAACTTAGCAGCTATACCTCCCAAAGTGTCGCCCTCTTTTATCTTATAATAGGTGACACCATTCACCGAATAGCCACCATGCAAGCCTGTCTTCTGCATAAGGTCTATCTCCGCACGGCGGTTATGAATCAACTCCTTGGCTTGATATGCCAATATTGTATCCTGCTGATCAATATACGCCCCCGAAATAGCCATTGGCAGGCAGAGCGCATACTCCTTGCCGCCAGGGATAATATCACGAGCGTACTGCGGATTGAGTCGGCGCAGTTCCTCAATCGTCACATTGAGGTTAGCAGCAATCTGCTTGAGGTGTTGACGTTCGGTGGTCACTATGGTATCCGTAATGGGATATAAGTTGTCATGAGATGGGCATATACCATGCATATCGGCATAGTTCATAGCGTAGGATGCTGCGATGAAAATAGGCAGATAACCGCGCGTCTCCTTGGGCAAAAACGGATAGATACTCCAGAAATCGCGTTTGCCACCCGCACGGTGAATCGCTTTATTCACATTGCCTGGACCACAGTTATACGCTGCTATCACCAAGTTCCAGTCTCCAAAAATAGCATACAAAGCCTTCAGAAACTTGCACGCCGCTTCAGTCGATCGGATAGGGTCCATACGTTCATCAATCAGCGAATTAACCTCCAGCCCATATTTCTTACCCGTCGCAGGCATAAATTGCCACAATCCTACGGCACCCATATATGAGCGCGCTTGCGGATTCAATGCCGACTCTATCACAGGCAGATAACAGAGCTCAAACGGTAGTTCGTGCTTACCCAATATGTCTTCAAAGATAGGGAAGTAATACTCCGCCTTGCGTTGCAAACTGGCGAGTTGGCGAGGGCTATGCTTCACATAGCGCAATATATAACGGCGTACTACCTCATTATAAGGCACCTCTATCACAAAAGGCAGTGCCTGCAAACGGGCTTTATAGACCGAGTCTGGCAACTCCGTAATCAACGTGTCGGATGTACACTCCGTCGTATCCAACCACGCTAATGCCTCGTCAAAGAAAACAGGTAGTTCAAGACTATCGGGTAGGGCGACTGGTAGACTATCGGGCTGCGCGGAGATGAGGCTATCGGCCAACGACGCTATCAGGCGTTGAGGCATGAGAGCCAATATACTAAAGAGAAATATCGTGAGTAGTTGTCTCATTCTTAATTCTTAATTCAAAATTCTTAATTCTTAATTCAAAATTGTATCGCCAGTTTCACCTCTGCTGTTCGCTGGTTCTGCATATCGTAGTAGATTTGCGGACTGACATTCAGCGAAAGGTCATTGGAGATATCAAAATCAAACAGTTGCGCATCCACATACGCATCAATCAGCGACAATGCATATACAGCCACCGTGACGAGAATAGACATGTCGCGGTTGCGCAGCGAAGCGTTCTGCCATTCCTTTAGGCGACTCTGGTAGGCACTTTCCCCACCCATACTTTGAATGGTATAGCCCTCGGGCAGGATGGCGTTATAGGATTTATCGGGGCTATTGCTGACCGTACCATTCTGAATATCGTAGTAGATGTCGCGGTATGCCTCCTTATAACCTATATACTGGTTATTGGTCCACGTGACGGCATAGATGCATCCCATGAAACCGCCATACACGATAGGCAGTTTCCAATAACTGCGGTTGTAAATCTGTCCCGCACCTGGCAATATAGCACCTAACCACACAGCACGCATGGGATCGGGCTTCCAGAATAGTCGGTCTATCTCTTTCTGTGTGAGTGGAACAGAGTCAGCGAGGTTGTTTGCCTCGCTCTCACGCTGTGCCAAGGCGGGTAGCGCACAACTGAGTAGCAATATGTAGATGACTAAGCGTTTCAATGTATATGGCTCAATATGAAGTTGAGTTCCTCTTCGTTGCGGAAGGAGATAGTGATTTTGTTGCCATTAATCTTGGCATTGCCGCCCAATTTCTCTTGCAGTGCTGTCTCTTGAGCGCTATAAGTAGGGGTGGCTTTCTTCTCCTTCTTGGCAGGTTTGGTGTCGCTGACCAGTTCTTCGACCTTGCGTACAGACAGTCCGTTTTGCAAGATACGCTTGTAGATACTGAGTTGTTGCTCTGGCGATGGCGAACCCAATATCGCACGGGCGTGACCCATATCAATCTTCTTTTCCTTAATACCCAATTGTATCTCTGCTGGCAGTTTCAATAGGCGCAGATAGTTGGCTACCGTAGCGCGTTTCTTGCCCACACGCTCCGACATACGCTCTTGGGTGAGGTTATACTCGTCCATCAATCGTTGGTATGCCAAGGCAATCTCTATCGCATCCAGGTCTTCGCGTTGGATATTCTCGATGAGAGCCCACTCCATGACCTGCTCATCTTTGGCGGTACGGATATAGGCGGGTATGCTATCCAGTCCTGCAATCTTAGAGGCACGGAAACGACGTTCACCCGCGATAATCATATATCGTTGGTTGGCATCCTTGCGCAGGGTGATAGGCGAAATCACGCCATGCTCCTTGATGGACTGTGCCAACTCTTGCAGCGCCTCCTCATCAAAGTTGCGGCGTGGTTGGTCAGGGTTAGGGTAGATCTTGTCCAAGGCTATTTCGCTAATCGATGATGAGCCTGCGGTAGAGATATGGGTGGTGTCAATAAGCGCGTCCAAACCGCGTCCCAGTCCTAATGATTTCTTCATGCGTTGCTCCTCCTAATAAGTTCTTTGGCTAAATTGATATAGTTCTTTGCACCCTTGCTGTTGCGGTCATATTCCAGCACCGACATACCATGGCTGGGGGCTTCGCTCAGGCGGACATTGCGGGCAATAACGGTGTTGAACACCAAGTCGCCAAAGTGACGACGCACTTCATCATGCACCTGCATCGACAGACGCAAACGACCATCGTACATGGTGAGCAAGAAGCCCTCAATACGCAAAGCAGGATTGAGATTGGACTTGATAATCTTAATCGTATTGAGCAGTTTGGCAATACCCTCCAGCGCAAAGAACTCGCATTGCACAGGGATAATCACGCTGTCGCTGGCGGTGAGGGCGTTGATGGTGATCAAGCCTAAGGATGGCGAGCAGTCGATGAGGATATAGTCGTACAACGGACGCAGTGGGGCGAGTACCTTCTTGAGCAGGTTCTCTCGGTCGTCGATATTGAGCATCTCAATCTCTGCACCCACCAAGTCGATATGCGAAGGAATCAGGTCGAGGTTCTTCACCGAGGTGTGTGCGATAGCGCTCTGAGGGTCAATACCTACGACCAGACACTCGTAGATAGTGTTCTCCAGTTCCTGAATATTGATACCCAATCCCGACGATGTGTTAGCCTGTGGGTCGGCATCGATAAGGAGTACTTTCTTACCCTCTGCTGCCAATGCAGCCGCCAAGTTAATCGATGTAGTGGTCTTGCCGACACCACCTTTTTGGTTTGCTAATGAAATGATTTTTCCCATATTATGTTATAGTTTAGTAGTTCAGTAGTTATTTGATTTTTATCTCCCATAGGTAGGCAAAGTTCAAACTCAGATTCATCGCATTGGATTGACTGAAGTAGTCCACTTTGCGGTTGTTATATATTGTACCCATGCTAAAGTTGAACCGTGCTTCCAACTGAAAGAGTCCTATCTTTCGCGTACGATAGTAGCAACCCAATCCGCCTGCCAATCCCCAATCAAAGGGCTTTTCAATGGCTTGATAGTGTGGCGCACTGACGCCCTCAGGCAGGGGAGTCGCTATATCCCGAATACAGTATCCTATCTGTGGACCCAGGTTGAAGAAACCGCGAAAGCGCTGTTTGCCAAAATACAAGTGCATCAGCAGGGGTATTTCTATATAGTCCAATTGGCGGGTATAGTCCAACGTTTGTATCTCGCTCAGCGCAATGGTCTCATGCCATCCGCGTTGCATATAGTTCACTTCCGCTTGAATGGCGCATACTTTGTGTCCCGCATAGCGAAACACCAATCCTCCGTTCACCGTCAATGGCGATTGCATGAGGTCGATATGGGCTATATTGGGATTAAATAGCATGGTCGATGCCATCACGCCCGCGTGCGCGCCTACATATATCTCAGGTGTTCGCAAACGAGGTTGAGCCACCGCTATGCTGCTGAGCAAACATAGCAAGAGGGCAAGTGATATGTGCTGCAATCGTATCATTGATGAATAATATGTATGATATGGTTTTCGTAGCCGCCATTCTCGGCTGTTTGTTGATAACATATATTGGCTTGCACTCCCTCCCATGTTGTGGAGAACTTCTCAGACGCTATAACGGATGAACCGAGTATATGTAGCAGGTGACATGTGAGGTCGTAACCCAAAAGGTCGTAGCGTGGTTGGTTAGCACTCAATGTATGTGCAAAATATGTGTCAAATAATGTCTGATAACCATCGGGTACGATAGGCGTTTCCTTGAACACGGAGGCGTACAATTGTGGCAAGATAATTTTCTCATTTTGCCATGAGTAGTGCGAATATAGTGTGATGTCGTACTGACCACATGCCTTCAATAGGTGTGGCATAACAGTTTGCAGGTTAGCATAGCGCTCCGTGTTGAAGATCACGATATTCTCCACACTATCACGAAAACCGCCTTCGATCGAATCAGTAAGCAGTGCGCGGAGCGAGATGGTGGTAGATGGCACTTGTTCGCGTTGCAAGGCTGCATGCAGTGCCTTGATACTCGAAGGAACCACCTCACCTTCTTTTGATTCTACCAACACACAGTTGATGCTATCGCCTTTCGTAGCCAAATAACGTGCAATAGTATCGGCCTCTATTTGCTCTGATGGATTGAATTTCAGCATGTTGGGGTGCGTTCCGATGCCCTCTACACGCGATAGAAAAGGTATCAGCATCCATACGCTGTCTTTGCACAACGAATCCATTGTGATGGCCACTTGTTGCGAGTAGGCTGGACCTATCACAGCATCCACTTGGCTAATCTCAGGGTGCTGCTCAAGTACTTCTTTGGTGCGATTAGCCGTCTTACCGATGTCGTAGGTGAACACCTCCAACATCTGTCCTCGTGCTTGTGCCTCGTAGATAGCAATCAGTGCACCGGCATAGAAATCATAAAAGCGGTCCATGCTCTTGTCGCGTTTGATAGCATCTGCATGCAGTGGCAATAGAAATGCCAACTTAAGAGCCGTGCTATCGATCTTGGGTAGCGAATCCACGCCAACCGTATCCGCCAACACCACGCTATCAATGCTCAGCGTGTCTTGGATAACGATTTTGGGTGATTGAGGTTTATTGTCGATAGTCTTTTTGATGGTCGAATGCTCATCATCAAACAGTACCAATCGATTACGTTTCCTATCTTTCAAACGCTCTGCTCGGTCCTTTGGCTGAGTGGAAACTACTACTTCTTCTCCTTTTGGTGCTGTCTTAGCAGGAATCAATATCACCTCCTCATAGCGCAAACCTTGGTGCTGCAAATGCGGATTGGCTTTCAGAATATCCTCTTGACTTACGCCAAAATTCACGCTGATGCGATACAAACCAACGCTGCGTTCCACCGTGTAGCGATAATATAGTTGTCCGTTGATTGTGTCCAACGGATAATCCATTTTTTGTCCTTTTGCGGGCAGTACCCATGCTGTCAGTGCAAAGAGGATAATGATTAAGTTCCCTATTGTTTTCATACTTGTTTCATATAACGCTTCCTGCGAACGACTATTACTACTATTGCTACTGCCGCCAATACAATCAGCGGTAGGATAATACTGATTATTTGTGCGCCAATGCGTTGCTCACGAGCGCGTTGATCGTTTAGCAGACGCAGGGTCACTTGTTTCTGACGCAGTGCCATCCACCCTGTGTCATCGGTCAGGTAGAGTACTGCATTCACCATAAAGTCGCGATTGCCGAACTGCGTTTGCGTATATCGGTCATAGCCTAAAGGCAAAGGCTGACCTTGTTGCCACTCGTTGCGAATGGTGCTACCTGCTGCCACCACAATCTGCTTGGTCTGTTCGCTCTGCTTGCGCAATGGTGCATGCAGTATCACGTCCTCAGGGGGCAACAGATGCGCATACAGCGATGCGAATACACCCTCCAGACTGGCTGCTACTGGTATAAAGGCATACTGAAATGCACTCTCCGAACCTTCAAACATACTCAAATCGACTTCCGCAGGTGTATTGGTTATCTTGCTATTAGAGGATGTGGCGAGCAGTGTCTCTTTGCGTATACCATCTTCTCCGCCGACAAAGTCTATGCACGAAGCCATAGTAGCACTCACTTGCATCACATTGCGCGTGATAGGCGATGCCTGCGATGTCAGTAGCAGTGGAGCATAGGTCCAAGGCATAGGTTGCCAATTTGGGTTTTGTGGGTCGCTACTCACATCCACGGGCATAGGCAGACACTGTAGGTCTTGCACCAATGCTGGGTTCACCCTTACGCCATACCTAAATAGCATATCGTTGAGGTGCAAGTCCAGTGGCGCAATAGGGGTCTTGCCCTGCGAGGAGAGATAGTCCGACGAGAAACGCACACCATTCAGCACCCACATGATGCGTCCACCTTGCATGAGGTACTGGTCCAGGATATACTTATCAGTCTCCGAAAATGGCTCTTGCGGATCGGCTATGATGACCACTTGGTAGTCGTCCAATACGCCTGTCTCATTGCCCAACGCACCACGATCAATTTGGTAGTAATGCGATAGGGCTTGACTCAGGTCAAACACATCGCGCTCGCTGAGTTCGCCATGTCCTTCCAAAAAGGCTATTTTCTCCACGCTGTCGCGTGTCAAGGTGTGTATCGCCTCCACAAAGGCAAATTCCAGATTCTCAATGCTATGGTTCAAATTCTCCTCGCCGCTCAGCCCACGGTTGTTGCGCAGCAGTTCCACAATGGCTGTCTTGCCTTTGTAACTCAACAACGCAAACGGATATACAGTTGTTTGTGCGGTTTGCCCCTTGTGGGTGCGTTCGTGAATCACCGTGGGTGGCAACCCTTGCGGAATCTCCTCCGTCGACACCCGATAGCCAATCTCTGCGCCTTTAGCCTTTAGCCTCTCGCCTCTCGCCGCTTCTAACTCCTCCACCATCTCTATGGTAGCGCGTTGCAGGCGCGTAAAACCGGCGTTGAGTTCCCCATCAAGCAGTATGGTCACTTGCAGTGGAGCATCCAAACGCTGCAATAGGCTTTTCGTGCTTGGGGCAATGCTATAGCGGCGGTCGTTGGTCATATCCCAACGCACCACCAATGGTTGCACCAGTATGTTCACTACCACCAGTGCCGCCACTATCGCTATGCCTTTCCAAAACTTCATGTCTTTAACCTCTTGCCTTTAACCTCTCGCCTTTAACCTCTCACCTTTAACCTTTCGCCTTTAACCTCATCACCTCATCACCTCTCCAGCACTTCCTCATTCACCACCACAGGATACTTCTCGCGCAGGGTAGCTACCCATTGCTTCTCCAGATGGTCTTGATAATCAGTAGTTACTTGGCTACGCACATCGGTATATTCTTCTGGCGCTTTCAGCACTTTGCCCACAGTCCAAACCACTGGGAACTCCTCACTGGCAGTATAGTCCGCTTCTTTGTTTTTGAAGGCATATTTATCCACAGCACCGTTCTTGCCTTCTACCCACAGACCGCGTTCTACCTTCACATATTGTACGCTGTCAATATTCACGCGTTGGTTGATAAGACTCATCACCGAATCTGGGTTTGCAGTAGTCTTCGCGATTTGTTTAGCCACCTTGGCTACCGCCTCGTTTTTAGCATAAATCACAAATCCTTTATAGCGTGGCTCGTCCCATGTATATTCTTTCTTGTGTGCTTTGAAGTAGGCTGCCAATCCTTCGGTATCTTTGTTGGCTTTGTCCCAAACTTCGCGCAACGATACATCAAACAGCAAGATACCGTCATGATACTCGCGTACCAAATTGCGCAAATCAGCATGTTTCTCCTCCAAGTGTGCATCGGCGTATGCCTTCACATCCTCATCGCTCATCTCTGCTGGCAGATTGTATTCGGCGCGAGTCTTCTTGATAAAGCTCTTTTCAGCCTCTCGGTAACGCACATCGCGTTTCATTTGCATCAGCAATTGTTGGCGCATGCTGTCCAATGGTTGAATACCGCGTTTTTCATACAATTTCACAAAGTGCCAGCCAAAGCGGGTAGGGAATGGCTCACTCATCTCGCCAGGTTGCATATCAAAGGTGATATTCTCAAAGGGTTGCACCATCATACCTCTGCCAAACCAACCCAAGTCACCACCGCGTACGGCCGAACCTTTGTCATCCGAATGGGCTGTTGCTACTTCTGCGAAGTCCGCACCCTCTTTCACTACTTGATACAGACTATCAATAGCTTTCTTTGCATCCCAAGCCACGCCTTCGTTGCCACGAGGCATCATCTTCATGATATGTGCGGCATGTACTTCTTCAAAAGCGCGCTCCTCTTCTACCAATGCAATATGGTAGCCGTATGGCGAGCGGAACACTTCGGTCACTTCGCCCACAGGGGTGTTGTATACGGCATCCTCAAATGCATATACATAGCGGAATACTTGTACCCAACCCAATTCGCCACCATTCTCTTTGCCTGATGGGTCCTCGGTCATCTCGCGTGCTACATCGGCAAAAGCTTCTGGCTCGCGTACGGTAATCCATTTGCGACCTTTCTTCACTTTTTTCTCCACACCTGTGGTCACGCGTTCACGAGCCAAATTGATTTTGGCCAATGCTTCCGCTTCTGCCACCGAGTCAGCATCGGCACCACATTGCACTGCGATATGTGCTGCTCTACGCACATTCGCTTGACGGTTGTAGCTCAGAGTGACCAAACTGTCGATAGCCTCATGATCTTGCATGTATTTAGGGGTGGCTTGTGCACGATAGCCAGCCAACTCTTTCTTAAAGGCTTCGGTGGTGTCCACGCCTTGGGCAATGGCTTCAGTCACTTTCAGCTTGAAGTTGATAAATAGATCCAGATACTCGGTCATGCTTTTCTTCTCGAGACTGGTCTCTTGGTTGTTTTTCTCGTAGATATACAAGAACTCTGACAACATTACTGGCTCGCCGTTGATGGTCATAAGCACTTTGTCTTCTTGGGCAAAGCCCACCATGGCACCCGCCAACAAAATGATTGATAATAATACTTTTTTCATTGTTTTTTATTCTTTTTGATTCAAAATTCGTAATTCAAAATTCAAAATTCACATAAAGCGCGCAAAATTACAAAAAAAATTTGATATATGCAAAAAAAGTAGTACTTTTGCAGCGAATTTCATACAAATAACCATGACAATGCTTACACCTCTTTTTTCTGAATTAGAAATTCAGACCGCACAAGACTTTATCAATCAGTCGAATAATGTTGTTATTCTCACGCACATGTCGCCCGATGGTGATGCCATGGGTTCTTCCTTAGCCATGCGCCATTTTTTGGAATCCTTAGGCAAACAGGTGTCGGTGATTGTGCCTAACTCGTTTCCCGATTTTTTGGCATGGTTGCCCAAAGCCAATGAGGATATCATCTACGAGACGCACCGCGCAGAAGCAGATGCTCTGCTTGAGCATGCCGATTTGGTCATTTGTACCGATTTCAACGACCCTAAGCGTATCGGTTCCTTGGGTGATAAGTTGCTCACACTCACTTGCAAGAAGATGATGATCGACCACCATCTCCACCCTGCTTCTTTCCCTGATCTGACCCTGTCCTATCCTGCATCCCCCTCCACCTGCGAACTCGTTTATCGCTTAATCTCCTGCCTTTCGCCTTTCGCCTCTTCGCCTTTCGCCTCTGACATAGCCACCTGCATCTACACGGGCATGATGACCGATACGGGCAATTTCTCTTTCAATTCCAACTACCCTGAGATGTACCAAATTGTCGGTGAATTGGTGTCTTTGGGCGTAAACAAAGACGAGATCTACAACCGCGTCTTCAATGCTTATTCAGCCGATCGCATGCGCCTCATGGGCTATTGCTTATACTCAAAAATGAAGATTTTCCCCGAACACCATACGGCACTCATCTATCTCAGTCGCAAAGAGTTATATCGCTTCAACTTCCAGTCGGGCGATGCGGAGGGTATCGTCAATCTGCCTTTGCAGATCAAGGATATACATTACTCCTGTTTCATGCGCGAGGACAAGGTTAATCCTACCGAAGTGGCATTGTCAAGTGGCAGCAAGACCAAGATTAAGATCTCGCTGCGCAGTCAGGGCAACCGTCCAGTGAATGTGTTCGCCAAAGATATTTTCGGAGGTGGCGGTCACGCCAATGCTTCAGGTGGCGAGTACTATGGTCCACTGCCTGAGGCCGTGCAATTGTTCATCGATAATTACACCCAGTATTTCGACAAGGAATAGCGATTTTCGCCCAATTCATCGGTATTTTCTGTCCGTATTCTATGGTATTTTCATCATAGAATAGGGTACGCTGCATCTTCGTCTCCGTCTACTGTGGGAGGATTGAAGTCGCGTTGCTTGGGCATGCCTGACAGGCTATTTGTCCACCATACCCACATGCCGAAGAGCATCAAGTAGAAGAGGTACTTGAAGATGTATGTATGCATCAGTTCGAACAATTCGGGGTGATGTTCTATAATCAGGGTGATGAGTGCGATGCGCAGTATATTAAATAGGTATATGGCTACGAAACCCAGTGGGATAAACCACAATTTGCGCAGCCATTTTCCGCGTGCGACCAGCATGATGATTAGCCATATGAAGGATTGTTTCAGTGCTGTGCAACTCCACACGATGCGCACGCTCGAACCGCTCTCGAAGCGCAGAATGTTGTTTGGTAGTTGATGAATGGTATCGCGCACAAGGTGTACGACCCAATAGACAGCATTAGCGATATGTGTGGCTAAGAAGTCGAATGGTGCGGTGATGTCGATTCCGAACCATGTGACTTGTTCGCCCCCCTCGTCACCCAGCACAGTGTATTTCCAAAAGAAGTTCGCCGCTAATAACGCCACCACGAACAACAGTATGTCCACATACGGAGCAATATGTCTTTTCCAATCTTTCATTCGCCAATTTATATATTTCGTTATTGTTGTTTATTATTCCTTGCCGTGGCACAATGTTGGTGCCACGGAATAGTTGTCTATGTTGTCTTTATTTAATTTTGGTAGCGAACTATATCCTCGTCTTCGCGTACGGCGCTGCATCCACAGGACAGAACTCCCCCTTCAGGTACTTGTAGTACCCTGCTTGCGCCACCATGGCGGCGTTGTCTGTCGTATACGCAAATGGCGGAATATGCACTTTCCAACGATGCCTTCTGCCCAAGTCTATCAGCGCATCGCGCAGTCCGCTATTCGCGCTCACGCCACCAGCCACGGCTATCTCCTTTACGCCCAAATCTTTGGCAGCTTTCTTCAGCTTATTGATAAGAATATCGATAATCGTCTTTTGTAGCGATGCACACAGATCTGCCTTATTTTCCTCGATGAAATCGGGGTTTTCTTTCAGTTGGTCACGCAGAAAATAGAGGAACGAGGTCTTCAGTCCCGAGAACGAGTAGTTATATTCGGGTATATGGGGTTTAGCGAATTGGAAGGCTTCCGCATTGCCTTCTTTGGCGAGTCGGTCAATCCATGGACCGCCAGGGTAGGGCAGTCCCATGATCTTCGCGCACTTGTCGAACGCCTCGCCTGCTGCATCGTCTATGGTCTGTCCGATAATCTCCATAGTGTAGTGGTCTTTCACCAGCACAATCTGACTATTTCCCCCACTCACCAACAAACACAAGAACGGAAAACTCGGAGCCTGATGCCCAGTATCCTCGCCTTTCGCCTTAGCGGGGTCCCCGACGACACTCGTGTCGTGGGGTGCTCTTTGCCTCTCGCCTTTCGCCTCAATAAAATGAGCCAATATATGCGCTTGCAGGTGGTTCACTTCCACCAATGGTATGTTTTGTGATAGTGCCAATCCTTTGGCGAAGCTGGTACCCACCAGCAGACTGCCCAACAGTCCGGGACCTCGTGTAAAGGCTACTGCGCTCAGTTGGTCAGCCGTCATGCCTGCGCGTTTGAGGGCGGCATCTACTACAGGAACGATATTCAGTTGGTGCGCGCGACTGGCAAGTTCAGGCACTACACCGCCAAACTCCTCATGCACGCCTTGCGACGCAGTCACATTACTCATGAGCAGTCCATCTCTGATGACTGCCGCAGAGGTATCATCACAACTCGATTCTATCGCTAAAATAATGGTCTCTTTCATACAATTCCCATTTAATATATTGTCTCTATTGTCTTAATTCAATTCCCTTGCCGCTCGCAGGGTTATTGATTACGAGCGGAACATTGTCGCCATTGTCGTTCTTCTTAACCCTTTCCGTGGCACAATGTTGGTGCCACGGTAATAATCGTTCGAGCGAATGCGAGATAAGAATGGTTGTTTTTATTGTCTTTATTTTATTCTGCCTTGTAAGTGTTTGTATATCACTTACTTACCGCTGCGTTTTCGGGGGGGGGTAATCTCCAATCTTTATAAATTCAGTTGGCGTATGTCCTACGATTTTCGTGAAATGTCGCCATGCTGTAGCGCGCGATCGATAGCCTGCGTCGTAGAACAGGTCTTGCACATTGGCGTTGGGGTTGGTCAACAGACATTGACATATATAGTCGATGCGTCTGCGATGCAGCATGTCTGACAAACTTTCGAATCCCAACTCTTTGGCTGCCAATTGGATATACGACCTATTGGTTCCCACGCTATGTACAATCTTATCCCCTGTCAGTTCGGGGTCTCTCCATATCTCAGGTTCATCCATCAACTCCTGCAGTTTTTGAGCCACATGACTGATAGTCTGTTGGGTGGTCTCGGGTGTTTCGGCAGCAGCGTAATAATCGCGCACTTTTTCCAGCGGTACATGCAGTCGCTCATAATGCTCGGCATAGACGATGTATACGGAGATTATTAGATAAAAGACCTCGTGGATGATATATCCTACAAAGTACTGCATGCAGCGACTGACTATATAGGAACAAACCATCAGAATGAGGCAAACGATGAGCAGGTCGATGTATTTTTGCGTTTCAAGATTTTTGTGCTTGTATCGCATGTATATGAGTCCAATACAATAAGGAATGAATAGGGCTACAAAGGCGAGTCTAATATACACCTCGGGTTCCGAAATATGTGTCCTCAGCTGTGCGATACTGTAGATATTGCTCATTTCGCTCATTGCGCTTAATACAATGATAGGTATGGCTATAATCACTGATGGAAGTAGTATCAGTAGGGCTCGTTTTATGGTGAGCCAATGTGGGCGTATCAATTCTATAATATAGCACCACAGCAAGAAAAAAATATAGAATCCTGGTAGGATAACAATGGGTGAGAACAGTTTGTATGAATCCAGTATATTGCTGTTTTCGAATGCCATGATCATTTCAATGATGCTTGAAATGGCTGAAACAGCAAAGAAGATGAATATGTAGTACCACTTATGATTGTTGGGTGTATGGTGTTTGATATAGATCAATGAGGCAGCAGCCAATTGCATGAACACATGTATGCCCAATATCACGAGGTAGAGTACAGATGTCAGATACGTGAAATTCATGCTTTATCTTTGTTTAATTATCTCCCCTTTATTCTAATTGTCTCTATTGTTGGTTCTAATTGTCGTTCTTCTCTATCTCTTGCCGTGGCACAATGTTGGTGCCACGGAATAGTTGTCTCTGTTGTCTTTATCCCTATTTCTGTTTATATATTCATTTTGTTTTGGATTGCTTTACAATTCTCGCCATTGTCGTTCTTCTCTATCTCTTGCCGTGGCACAATGTTGGTGCCACGGTAATAATCGTTCGAGCGAATGCGAGATAAGAATTGTTGTCTCAGTTGTCTTTACTTTATCCTTTCTTCGTATACAGCAATCTAAACACAAACGTGCGCAGCGATGCACATGGTTGTTTCTTCTTCTTTCGCGCTTGTATTATGTGCAGGCGAAACTGTCTTTCGTACGCTGCGCGTTGTGTTGGGTCAGCCAGCTGCGTGTCCACCTCTTTCCATGTGTCGCGGAAGCGCGCTTGCGCTTGTTGTTGTGCCTCAGTAGGATTGTCCACGCGGTTGGGGTGATCCATGCCGATGCCGTATAGTTGTCCTGTATGTTTATTCGCACGGATATATATTCGATCGGTGCGGGTAAACTTGCCGTTGATTGAGGCAAATAGCGAAGAAGGTGTAATTTTTGACATAAGACGATTATTACTAATATTTTCCATGAGCGCGCAATGTGTTGTTTTGCGCGCAATTGTTGTTGGATTAAGTTGTTTAAGTTGTTGATTACAATAATTCTTGTTGTTTATTCCTGCTCTTTAGTTTGGGTATATAGTGTATGGAATATATACCCGTATAGTGTGGTGATTACTGGCTTACGGCGCGATGAATAGGGCAAATGTTCATTGGAGGCAGCGGATCGTTTGTACGATGGATTATGTTTCTTTGTGTATGCTGCAAACTCTTTTTCCCACATGGCGCGTTTTTCCATGTCAGCCATTTCGGCGTATGCTTGTTTGGATATCTGACCAAACAGCGACGAGTTGCGTTTTTGTGTTTCCGATGGTGGTTGTTCGTTAGGGTGTGCAACTACGTATGCGTGGGTACGACCATTGCGCATACGGTAAATCACTTGTTGATGTTTAGATATCGCTCCAGCCACCGCTGCTACAGGAGCATCAAGAAGAACTTTTGCCATAATTGTCTCTATTGTTGATTCTAATTGTCTCTATTGTTGATCCAATTGTCTATATCTATAGTTTCTAAATCGCCTGCAAAGGTACTAAAATTCCCTGACACTACCAAATTTTTCCCTAAAAAAATACATTTTTCCCTCTTCTTCCGCTCTTCTTATGTTTCTATGCATTCCCGATACATACCCGATACATACCCGACACATACCCGATACATACGTATACCCCATGAATACCCCACGAATATTCCACATGTATCCCGTGAATACCCCACCTAAGGAATCTCTATGAGAGACAAGGAACTGCACCCTTGCTCCTATTGGCTGTTCTGTACACGGCGGTGGTCCGCCGTGTATTCCTTTGTTTCTGCTGCCAGTTCTGTGCTCGCGGCTACCCCGCGAGTGATTCCTTGCTCCTATTGGCTGTTCTGTGCACGGCGGTGGTCCGCCGTGTGTCTTCCGTTCTCTTCCGTCCGTTTTTTTTCTCGCGCTCCGCGCGTAGACGGTCTCTTGAATGTGCCAGTTTTTCGCTTTTCTATCTCCATTTCTATGTCCATTATCCCGAATGCTATTCGGGTACCCATATTTATGCGATCTTGTGCCAATCACCCGATTTTGCCCTTAAAAACCCTGTTTATTTCTTAAAAATTGTTGCAAAAATCATAAGAAAAGTGATATTTTGCCAAAATGAAACACTTATTTGCGAATATAGAACTTCGTTCTCGTAAAAAAGTTGTATTTTTGCCCGCGATTTTTCGTTTTTGAAAATGTTGGAGTCAACAGCCACATATAGTCCCATCAGTTCAGCTGCTTTTTCAAGCACTACGACTGCGTCGTCGAGCCACCACTCGTCGTCTTTTGTGGTGAGTACCAGTTTGGGTAACAGCTTCAGTAGCAGTTTCCGCACGAAGCCCCAATCTACTGTTGCTCCTATCTCGGTTCGTACATCGGATAAGACGATTCGTTCCTTCTCTACGGGTGGCGTATATGAGTATGCCATTCCCAAAGGTGTAGGTTCGTTTGTGAGGATGCATAGGGAAGTGAGTGAGGCAGTTTTTCTACCTTCCGCACCTTATGAACCCAAAGATCGTGCTTTTGCAGCTAAGCCAGATGATCCACCTATTGGTGAGACCAATCCAGATTTACCGGTAGGTGATGCCTTGTTGCCAATGTTGTTGATGGCGGGTGTGTATTGCCTGCTGCGCATCTACCGCAAGCGAAAGAAAATGCAATTAGCTACTACATGCAATCAGTTACTAAAAGTGTAAATAACCCATTCAAAATCCATAAATAACCATTCTCATAATATAGTAAACATTCAATCTCTATGAAAAGACTTCTATATATAATGTTCGCATGCGCGTGCGCGTTATTCGCTTTCGTTTCAAATGCAGAAGCACAAGCAAATGGCGATGTTGTAACGATTAGTTATAAAAGTGGAAATACAACAAACTATTTGGCTGTAAATGATGAAGGTACTGCTATTCAAAATCGAACTACAGAGAATGAATATTGCTATTGGCGTGTGACTGTCAGTGGCAGTACTTATACCTTCCAATCGATTATTTCAGGAAAATATTTGACGATAAATAACAGTAGTTTATCTTTGAATACAACAGATCAAAAGATTTCAAGATATGAAAATTATGTATATGTATATGTATCTTCTGAAAGTAGGACTTATTATATTCGCTACAATAATGGTTGGACAACTACAAGAAATTATTATTATAGTGGTACCACTTTAGATATCACAAAAGTTAATTATAATCCCCTTCACAAATTAACTTTATATTCACCTGCTGCTGGTACAACAAACGGATTTAATACTATCATACTGACTGCAAATGCTGATATAGAAGAAGAACTCCGCTTTGGCTTTTATCAACAAGAAAACAATGATAAGGTTCTATTTGAATTCAATGATGGTACTAAAACAGATACAAGTAAACCCACTTCGGGTCTTACTATAAAGAGATCAGATGCACGCACTTTAGAAATCACCATTCCAGACAACTTGGGCGAAGGCACATATAAACTGACGATTGAACAAGGAGCAATCCAAAGTAGCGATGGAAGAGACTTTGCTACCGCATCCTACGAATGGACCGTCAATGCCCACCAATTCGATGCTGTACAACCTGCTACACTCGAGGTGGGTGAGCGTTTGGAGCAAATCACTATTCCTGCTGCGGATCCTACAGTCGCTATGAGCATCCCCCATGACCCCGACCAAATTGCAGATTGGATTACACTGACCAATGCGGGTGGAGCTGTTATTCCTACTACAGCTGCTATAGTTAATAACGAATTGGTCATTACTCCTATTGCTGCTTTAGGCAATGGTACTTATAAACTGGAGGTCAAGAAAGGTGCTGTGGTTGGCCCACATAGCGTGCCTTTTGATGGGAAAACCCATACATGGAACGTTGTCGTTACCGTGTCTGTCACCCACGTCAAAGGCTTCTACTCCGCTTTAGGTGCGGGTGGCTACCAAAACGTACACACCGTAGAACGCACAATCTATTACGACAACACAACTACCTCCATACCCCTCACCCTCGCAGAAACCAACTTCTTTGGTTATATGCGTTGGTATGATTATGCGACAGATGGAGGAGATGGCATTACTTGGGACACTGCGCCTCGTGGCAACGGTGGTAATTTCGTAGAGATAAAAGGAACTACTGCGCACCTCGGCTGGTTCGGTTGGAATACCAATACTACCGATGGTGTATTAGCATCAGGTGACGGTAGCAATAAAACCCCCGAAATTAATACCACTGGTTGGACAGGCAATCGCACCATAGCATGTGATGTGAGTGCATACACCAACTATACCATTACACGTGTAGAAGGTAATATAGTAGGCATCACCGAACCCAAACTTTCTTACCGCCAACTCTTCCACTTCCGACCTGCATCAGAGATGGCAGCACGAGTGGATGCATGTACAGGAGATACCTATTTAGAAACCTATTATTACACGGCTCCTACAAATACGAATGTGTATCTTGCCACAGAATTTCATCACTCCTTAAGTGAAAGCACGCAGAATAACTATTTCTATAATGCGTCTAACCCTACACGCATAACTGCGAGCAATCTTACATGGTATAGAGGAAATAACACACTAACAAAAAAATATGATGCAAAAGATTTCCAAACGGTAAATTCTGCATCTACTGGCGAAGTAACCTATTACCTAAAAGCAAAAATTGGCGCAAAAACCTATAATATAGCAAAATTTGTGGTTAACTATGTGGATAAGAACACTTATGGACCAGTAAAAGAGACGGGTACCAACGGCAGTGCAAAGGCATTGATGTCTTATGCTGAGATGAATGCAAAGTTCGATGTCTTAGAATACAACAACTTTAGTTTTGGTCAGACACCTAATAGCAGTACAAAGCAATTTATATCTTCACCATTACCAAAGGACGAAAGTACTTACGGATTCTATTATCCAAGCGATGGCATCATAGAACCAAATAATTTCGGACTCCCTTACTATGGTCAATATGCATTGGTTAATATAATTGGAGCCACCAATGCAGATGATGATTATTGGGAAAAAAGCGCCAATCACGTAGATGGCATCACAAATGAAGATCAAGCTGCACAGCAGGGCTATGCTCTTTATGTGGACGGAACCACCGAACCCGGGGTGGTAGCCAGCATCTCTACTCAGGTAACTATTTGCGCAGAACGCACCATGTATTGCTCTGTATGGTTGCGCTGTCCGCGTCCAAGTAATGACGGTTCTTATAAGCCTATCTTCCGTTGCAATGTACAAGGGCGAAACAAATTGTCGGATGGTACATATACCCCATGGGAAGATGTGGCGGTCTATTTTGCCGGAGAAGTCGGTTATCAATCGAAGTGGCAACAAGTAAACTTCCCCATTGTTAGTCCAGAAACCTATTCCGAATGTCGTGTGCAAATCTACAACTTCGGTACAGGTGGTGATGGTAACGACTTCTTGCTTGACGACCTCTGCATCTATGCCGACAAACTGCCAATGTCTTCCTACCAATTGCAAACGGAGTTGTGCTGCTCGCCTGATCACGATGGAACTACCTTCACCGCTGCCGTACTCCGCGTGGACTATGGAGCGACTACAATATCAAGTACAGATTACCAATACTACCAAATCTACAACAAAACAACGAGAAAACCATTCGTTCTGACCAGCACATCCCTCTCGCCATATTATGATGAGAATAAAAACTTTACAGCCGAAGGACTAACCAAAGAGCAATATGGCTCCATTGAGATAAAGGCGGCTAACTATACACCAACTCAAGCAGAGACTCTCGCTAATCCATCTGAATTAGTGGGCAAATTGTTGGAAGCATATCATTTAGACACCAAGGAAACCAAAACGGCACCGCTTTGCGGCAAGTGTTTCGTGGCAAAGAGACAAGAAGAGATTACCGATGAAAGTCCAGGTCATTATTACATGTATGTTGTTCACATTATTCCAAATATCCACGACAACCGAGTACAAGAGAACTACCTGCAAGAGCATTGCGAATATACCCTCCGTATGACAAGTGAGGCCAGTGACCTAATAAAAACAAATCTCAGTTGTGCCATTGAGATTGACTTGCCTTCTACCCAAGAATCGCTCTACCGCCTAATGAGTGATCAGATAGAAACTACGGAGTTCCTTTGCAACTCTACCAACAACTGTCCTAACGAGCATTACACCATCGAGGCATTCATACGCAAAGACTCCGACCCATACTCCGATGCAGGTAAAGCCGAAGGTACCTATCTTGCTGATTGGATGTACGGGCACGCTTTTGATGAAGTCTATCGCATGGATTATCCACACGAAAACGATGATGTAGAGCATGCGGCTAAAGATGCTGCGGATATAAAATTTGCAGAAGTATATCACTGCTCACGCGCACAAGTCACCGATGCCTTCCTCGACCTCCGTCGCCCAGATGATGGCAATGCCAACTACAGTGTTAAAACATTTGCGGAGATTGATCCTACAGAGTTTTCTGACTACGACACCTCTCCAACACAGGAGTACGAATCCAAGTCCAAGCACTACGAGACACTCAAATACTTGCACAATCAGGGGTGGCTGCAACTGGCTACCTCATCCGTATCTTTCTACCTCGGTTCGCAAGATACAGCACGCTATTGGGTGTTCCCTATCGAGAACTCTGCCAAGGCAACGGATGGCGAGACCCCATTGCACGACTGCCCCGAACCACGATGGGTGCAAGTCAGTACCAAGCACTCCAACCATTATGTTAATCTGGCACCCGGATTGGATATTCACGATGCCGATGACTTATCTGCCGACCCTCGATATGGCAATATCTTCCCTAACGCACGCGTCCTCGCACGCATGGTCAATAACACCATCCAAATCCCTATTCATCAATCGTCCCAAGACGAATATGATGTGCACTTTATGGGTGCAGATGCCTATCTATTCCAAACCAACGATGACAATATCACCAATCCTACAGCGGTAAAATACATAGCAAGAAAGTCTGACAATACGATTGTCCTCATGCCTGCAACCAGCAACAACACTAAACTGGAAATAGGCAAGGAATATACAATGTGTATTCGTATGCGCGATAATAAGGACCAACACCGAGCTGCTGGCGATAATTGCGACGTGGGTAAAGTATATGTCAAACTGCTTATCCTGCCCGACATCGTACAATGGACGCCTACCACTCCTGACAAGAGTTGGCACAACGACGCCAACTGGACTGGCTACGGAGATGATGTGGAGAACTACCACTATGCCCCTATTGCTGGCTCAGGCGTGATTATCCCTTCTGCTACCCAACGTTCAGAAGTCACCACCCCCGAATTGACCGTCATTGCCAGTACAGACCCACACCCTTATCCATTGGATGCCAACTTCGCCCTCACTCCTACCTGCGGACAGATATACTTCCAGCCGGGCGCAATGATGCTCAATCAGCACCTCTTGCAGCACGACAAAGCATTGGTGGATCTCATAGTGCCAAACCAAACATGGAACACCGTGGCGGTACCAATATCCAGTATCGTGAGCGGAGATATGTATATCCCACACAGTGGTAATGAAAACAATGGCGCTATTGTGGCAGAAACGGAACCATTCACGGTGGGCAGTTTCCAAGGCGCACGCCACAGCAAGTCTGCCTTCCCATTCTGGATGTCTGTCTATAACAAGACCGTACAACGAGTGAACGAAAACCCAGATAAGACAGGCACCACCATCTCCACCAGTACAACCGCTTTTGCTTCTACCAATGCCTTGGACGAACCTATGCAGGTTGGTAGTGGCTATCAGTTGTTAGGATATGGTCCAAGTAACTTTGCAGCCAATGAACCATTGACTATTCGACTGCCAAAACCCGATAATATATATTCCTACTATGACGCCGAGGGCGTGTTAGGCCAGAGAGTAGCCATCAATCGTGGCGCTAATCCGAACAAACTAACATACTCGCCCGATGTGCCTATCACACTGACAAATGAACGCACCAGCTACTCCTTCATGTTCGGTAACCCAACCATGGCGATGATTGACCTGACCAAGTGCTTGCCCGCAGGCTCAACAATCTATAAAATGGTGAATGACGGATGGGTGTCAGGAACTCTTGTGTCTTTAGAGAAGGACGAGGCGTATCGCTATCTCGAACCTATGCGTTCTGTACTCGTGACTCTGCCTACCGCAGGCACTACCGCTGAGATTGACTTGCAAGCAGAGGACCTCACTACTCCAGAGAAAATTGCAGAGGCGAAGGCCAATAATATCGCGCCTCGACGCAATGCGAGTGGCAATACCTTGCAACTAATGACCATCTATGCCGATGTCTATGGCACCAAAGCACGTTGCCTTGTAGGTGCTAAATTTGGCATGGCAGATACATACGCCTTAGGCGAAGATGCCCTCTTCATCTCATCAGGCGTAGAGGCTGAGGTCAATAGTGCTACGGCTACCTCACCCGTGAATATGTACACCGTGTCCGACAATATACCGCTGATGGTAGACATCCGCGAGAATATTGACACCATACCTATGGCGCTACTCATCCAAGACTACTACCGCACCGATAAGTTTACCCTCACTTTCCACCTCACCGAGAACTGGGAGAAAGAGTGCTACTTCTGCGATGCCCTTACAGGCTCTAAAACGCTGATTACGGATAGCTTAACACTCGAAGTAGATATGCCTCTCAACCACGCGACACGCTACTTCATCACAGGTCCTGACCGAACCACCAATAGCGGTGTAGTCACCAACACCACCAACCCCAACGTGGCACCACTACAAGTTTGGGCATACTCCGAGCAAGCAGGCGAGATCACAGTCCGCTCCAACGATATTATCCAATCGGTGACCATATATGACATCGCTGGTCATATCATCGCTCATAAGACCCTCGACCTGCTCTACAATCAGATATCATTGCCCGCAAGTCAAGGCATACACATCGCCGAAGTCACCCTCCGCGACAACTCCAAGCACTACACCCGCACCATTGTAAAATAGCCAATACCCCATATCCCATACCCAATACCCCAAAAAGCCACTTGTCCCCTGACAAGTGGCTTTTGGTAATACATTTATTTACTTAAGATTCAGCGGTTGAGCGAAGCGAAAGTTAGCGGTGGCAATCTATTTCGGAGAACTTAGTAAGGTCTCCTTTTTGAGCAAAGATTTATAAGATTTCTGCCCAACGGGCAAGGAGCAATCCCGCCACAAAAAAAGCCACCTTGTCTTTTCAACAAAGTGGCTTTTTCATTCCTTGCCGCTGAGCAGTGTTGGCGAAGCGGAATGTTGTCTATGTTGTCTTCTTACCCAACTGATTCCTTGTCTCCGTGTCCATCCGTGCGATCCGTGGGCGGTTATATTTCCTTGCCGCTGAGCAGTGTTGGCGAAGCGGAAATGTTGTCTATGTTGTCTTCTTACCCAACTGATTCCTTGTTTCCGTGTCTATCCGTGCGATCCGTGGGCGGTTATATTTCCTTGCCGCTGAGCAGTGTTGGCGAAGCGGAATGTTGTCTATGTTGTCTTCTTACCCAACTGATTCCTTGTTTCCGTGTCCATCCGTGCAATCCGTGGGCGGTTATATCTCCTTGCCGCTGAGCAGTGTTGGCGAAGCGGAAGAGTTGTCTATGTTGTCTTCCAAAACTTACACCTTACTCGCCCAAACGCTCCAATTCAACGGTGAAATGGCGCATCAGCGGTGCTTCTTTCGTTATCGCCAATCCGCGGGTAATCGTCTCACGGCGGTCATACACATTCTTCAACGCAGCTGCAATCACCTTCATGTGATTATCCGTATAAACGCGGCGAGGGATACAGAGACGCACCAAGTCCAGTCCACCGAAGCGGTTCTCTCTTGTCACAGGGTCTCTGTCTGCTAAGATATAACCAATCTCGCATGCACGGATACCTGCCTCCAAGTACAATTCGCAGGTCAATGTCTGCGCAGGGAACTCCTCAATAGGCACATGGGTCAGCACCTTATCCGCATCCACGAAGATGGCGTGACCACCTGCAGGGCGTTGGTAAGGAATGCCGTATTCATCGAGCAATTGAGCCAAATACTCCACCTGATGAATACGTGTTTGCAACATGTCAAACTGCGTGTTTTCCTCCAATCCAACGGCCAAAGCAGCCATGTCGCGACCGTTCATACCACCGTATGTGATAAAGCCCTCGAATGGGATACAATAGCGCTTGCAACCTTCGTACCAATCCTCGCGATTTGTAGCGATGAATCCGCCCATATTGACGATTCCGTCCTTCTTAGCAGACATAGTCATACTATCCGCGTAGGAGAACATTTCCTTGGCAATCTCCTGAATGCTCTTATCGGCATAACCCTCCTCGCGAGTCTTGATGAAATACGCATTCTCCGCAAAGCGCGCAGAGTCCATATTCACTGGTACGCCATACTTGTGGCACAATTCGCATGTCTCGCGGATATTCTTCATCGAAACGGGTTGTCCGCCCACCGTGTTGTTCGTCACAGTCAGCACCATAAATGGCACATTGCCAGGGTTATCCTTCAAAATCTGCTCCAGATAAACGAGGTCCACATTACCCTTGAATGGAATCTCCAATTGGGTGTCCTTTGCCTCTTTGATAGTGACATCTATCGCGTGTGCCTTGCGCGCCTCGATATGTCCCTTGGTCGTATCAAAATGCGCATTGCCAGGGATGACTTGCCCCTCCTTTACGAGGTGCGAGAAGAGTACGTTCTCCGCTGCACGACCTTGGTGGGTAGGGATTACATACTCAAAACCGGTGATACGAGTAATCGTGTCCTTCAGCTCAAAGAACGACTTACTACCCGAATAACTCTCATCGCCCAGCATCAATGCTGCCCATTGGCGATCAGACATAGCGCCTGTACCCGAGTCGGTCAAAAGGTCAATGTAAACTTGCTCGCTACGGAGCATAAAGATGTTGTTCTTGGCGTCTTTCAGCCATTGTTCGCGCTCTGCGCGAGTGGACTTGCGGATGGGCTCTACCATCTTAATCTTCCACGATTCTGCAAAAGGTAATTCCATGGTATTTTGTTTATGTGTGTGTTTAAGGTGCTGCAAAGGTACAAAAAAATATGCGAATACACAAATTATTTTTCATTTAAGATATCAAAAAAAACTATTTTTATCTGTTCATTGTTCGCGTTCCAATACTTTTTGGCGACAAAGGTAGTAGTTTTTGTTGATATTTGCAACCTTTCGGCTTAATTTTTGTCATAATACTTGCTTTATCCAAAATATTTTTGTACCTTTGCGCGTTTTTTGCAAAGCAAAAGAAAAATGATCAAACATGACGGCATAATAATCGCGTTGAATGAGGACGGCACCGCCCTCGTGCGCATCGTGCAAACCAGCGCGTGCGCAGCATGCAAAGCCAAAGCCATGTGCGCCAGCGCAGAAAGCGCCGAGAAGGAGATGACGGTACAATTGGTTCAATGTAGTTCAAAGGCGCAAAGCGCCGTTCAAGATGGTTCAAAATTCTCTTCCGAGAAAACAACATTGAACAATATTGAACAATTGCTGAACAATGTTGAACAATACAAGCTTGGTGACGAAGTCGAAGTGATGGTGCAACAGAAAATGGGATGGAAAGCCGTGGTACTGGCATACTTGTTACCATTCTTTGTGATGCTGGCGGTGATGCTGATTGGCAATGCAATCTGGACAGTACGCGAGGAGATACTTGGCACAGTAGCACTCTGCGCTATGGCACTCTACTACCTCGTACTCGGCATGTTCAAAGACAAACTGCAAAAAGAGTTTAGTTTTACCGCAAGGAAGAAAAATAACTAACAAAATTATAAAAACACAATGAATTTAATTCTGATTTCTTTAGCCGTTTTGGGCGTGACGGGATTAGTAGCAGCGGTGCTGCTCTATCTGGTTGCCCAAAAATTCAAGGTAGAAGAAGATCCACGCATCGATGAGGTGCAAGAGGCGTTGCCTGGCGCAAACTGCGGTGGTTGCGGTTTCGCTGGCTGTCGTGCTTTTGCCGAAGGCTGTGTCAAAGCCGAGACGCTCGATGGACTTCTCTGCCCTGTAGGCGGTGCACCTACGATGAAGACAGTAGGTGAGATCCTTGGAATGGCGGTCGGAAACATCGACCCCAAAGTAGCAGTAGTTCGCTGCAACGGTACGTGCGAAGCACGACCTAAAACAAGCATCTACGACGGTGCTAAGAGCTGCCAAATCCTGCATAACTGCTATGTGGGTGAGACGGCTTGTCCGTTCGGCTGCTTGGGTTGTGGCGACTGTGTGGCAGCCTGCGAGTTCGACGCTATCCACATGAACCCTGAGACCGGTTTGCCAGAGGTGGATGACGAGAAGTGTACCAGCTGCGGCAAGTGTGTGAAGGCATGTCCACGCAACATCATTGAGTTGCGCAAGAAAGGTCCTAAGAGCCGTCGCATGGTAGTGATGTGCGTCAATAAAGACAAGGGCGCTGTAGCACGCAAGGCATGTACCAACGCTTGTATCGGTTGCAGCAAGTGTCAAAAAGTATGCGAGTTCGATGCAATCACCATTGAGAACAACTTGGCATACATCGACTACAACAAGTGCCGTCTGTGCCGCAAGTGCGAGGATGCATGTCCAACAGGTGCTATCCACGCTGTGAACTTCCCACCACGCAAGCCAAAGGCAGAGCCTGCGGCTACACCAGTTCAAAGTGGTTCAAAGGCACAGAGCGCCGTTCAAGATGGTTCAAAATTGTCTTCCGAGAAAACAACCTTGAACAATGTTGAACAACCGCTGAACAATGTTGAACCTAAAAACGAGGAGGCAAAGGCATGAAATCGACATTCCGTATAGGTGGAGTACATCCACATGATAATAAGCAATATTCTGTTCATCAACCCATCACTGAGTGCGCTTTGCCAGCCAAAGCAATCATTCCTTTGGTGCAACACATCGGTGCGCCTGCACAAGCAGTAGTAGAGAAAGGACAGAAAGTGAAAGTAGGTGAACTTATCGCCAAGGCAGGTGGCTTCGTTAGCGCGAATATCCATGCTCCTTTCAGCGGTACCATCACCAAGATTGACACTACCATCGACGCATGGGGCATGAAAATGCCAGCTATCTTCATGGATGTGGAGGGCGACGAGTGGCTCGAGACTATCGACCGCAGCAATGACATCGTTCGCAAATTAGACTACGAACCAAAAGCCATCATCGACAAAGTGCAAGAGGCAGGTATCGTAGGTTTGGGTGGCGCATGTTTCCCAACCCACGTGAAACTGATGCCTCCTCCAGGCAAGACCGCAGAGGTGCTCATCGTGAATGGTGTAGAGTGTGAGCCATACTTGACTTGTGACCACCAGTTGATGCTGGAGAAGGGCGAGGAGATCATCATCGGTATTCAACTGCTCATGCGTGCGCTGAACATCCAAAAAGCGATTATCGGTATCGAGGCCAACAAACCAGACGCCATCCAGCACATGACTGCACTCGCAAGCAAAGTGCTTGGCATCGAGGTGAAAGCATTGAAGTTGAAATACCCACAAGGTGGTGAGAAACAACTTATCGACGCATGTATCCGTCGCCAAGTGCCAAGCGGCGCTCTGCCAATCGAGGTAGGTGCTGTGGTAGATAACGTAGCAACCATTTATGCTGTATATGAGGCCGTACAAAAGAACAAACCATTGATCTCTCGCGTGATGACTGTCACAGGTAAGAGTCTTGCTAAGCCAGGTAACTACGATGTGCGTTTCGGTACACCATTGACCGAGGTCGTAGCGCTTGCAGGTGGCGTGCCTGAGGATACAGGTAAGGTCATTGGCGGTGGCCCTATGATGGGTCGCGCGATGAGCAATATTGATATGCCAAGCAACAAGCGCGTGAGCGGTCTGCTGTTCTTGCCAGAGGCAGAGAGTATGCGTGAGGAGATTACCAACTGCGTTCGCTGCGGTAAGTGCGTAGGCGCTTGTCCAATGGGTCTCGAACCATGGCTCCTCAGCAAACAAGCATGGCACAGCATGTGGGACGAGATGGAGGATCACAACATCATGGACTGCATCGAGTGCGGTTGCTGCCAATTCACCTGCCCAAGTCACTTGCCATTGCTTGACTATGTACGCATGGGTAAAGCGAAAGTAGGAGGAATCATCCGCAGCAGAGCTGCTAAATAAATAGTTCAACATGGTTCAATGGTGGTTCAATATGGTTCAACATTGTCTTACTAGAAAAACAACTTTGAACACGACGCAGTCGTATTGAACAATACTGAACGACGTTGAACAAAAAACAAAACGATTATGAAACAATTTATAGTATCTCCCGCACCACACTTCCATAGCGGTGACAGCGTGCGGAAAAATATGCTGTTGGTGATTATCGCCCTCTTGCCAGCTTACGCAGTCAGCGTATGGCAATTCGGTTGGGGTGCCCTCATCACCACCGCCATCAGCGTGGCAGCATGCGTGCTGTTCGAGTGGCTGATTGCGAAATATATCTTGAAACAGAAATCCACCATCGGCGACCTCTCTGCTGTATTGACAGGTCTGTTGTTGGCATTCAACTTGCCAAGCAACTTGCCTTGGTGGATTGTCATTATTGGTGCCTTGGTGGCTATCGGCGTAGCGAAAATGAGTTTCGGTGGCTTGGGACAAAACATCTTCAACCCTGCTCTTGTGGGTCGTGTGTTCCTGCTCATCTCTTTCCCTGCTCAGATGACTACTTGGCCAGTGCCACAAGGTTTTGCTACCTCTTATGTGGACGCGGCTACAGGTGCTACTCCTCTTGCAGCCATGAAAGTGGCTCTCACTGGAAGTGACAGCATGATGAGCGCTGTGCCAGAGATGTGGGACATTCTCATCGGTAAGATGGGCGGTAGTCTTGGTGAGGTGAGCGCACTGCTCCTGCTCGCAGGTGGTATCTTCCTCATTGCTACTCGCGTTATCACATGGCATATCCCAGTAAGCATCATGGCTACTGTAGCATTGTTTGCTGCGGTGACAGGTTGGGCTGGTCTGTTGCCAGAGAGCGTGGCTACAGGTGAGTATGTGATGCTCAGCCTCTGCACCGGTGGTATGATGCTGGGTGCGTGGTTCATGGCTACAGACTATGTGACCTCACCTATGAGCAACTGCGGTAAACTGATCTTCGGTGTGGGTATTGGTGTGATTGTGATGGTGATTCGTACTTGGGGTGCTTACCCAGAAGGTATGTCATTCGCAATCCTTATCATGAATGCCTGCGCACCATTGTTGAACCTCATTCGTCCAAAGCGTTTTGGCGAAAAGAAAAAATAGTTCAATTTAGTTCAACTGTAGTTCAACATAGTTCAATATTCTCCCTTGAGAAAACAACTTTGAACACGACGCAGTCGTATTGAACAATACTGAACAACTTTGAACAAAAACAATAAGTATTATGGCAAAATTACAAAGTTCATTTAAGAATATGTTGCTATCGCTGACGCTCATCGCGTTGGTGGCTGCGGCTGCTTTGGCTGGCGTATATATGCTGACCAAAGACCCTATCGCTGCAGCAATGACTGAGAAGCAACAAAGCGCTATCATGCAAGTGCTCCCAGAGGTAGAAGGCGATATCCGTATTGCTGAAGCTGAGGAGAGCAATGGCGTGACCCTCTACAAAGCGTATGTAGGCGAAGAGTGGATCGGTACTGCCGTAGAGGCAAGCACCGAGGGTAACCAAAACATGCCATTCGGCGGTACTTTCCGTTTGATGGTAGGTTTTAATAGCGTTGGCGATGTGGTTCGTTATGTGGTATTGGAGCAAGCCGAGACCCCAGGTCTGGGTGCGCTGATGAGCACATGGTTCTGCAACCCTGACAAACCAAAATCCAACATCTTGGGCAAGAACCCTGCTACTACCAATTTTAGCGTAAGCAAAGACGGTGGCGATGTAGATGCTATCACTGCATCAACCATCACCTCGCGCGCGTTCCTTGAAGTAGTAGTGAAAGCATACAACGGTATTGCACAACAGCCTATGCCAATCGAGGCAACGAGCGGTGCTACACAATTAACAACAGAGGAAGGAGGCCAACAATGAAAAATAAAGCATTAAACACCGTTCTTAACGGTATCTTGCGCGAGAACCCAGTATTCGCTCTCGTGCTCGGTATGTGTCCTACCTTGGCGACTACCACTTCTGCTATCAATGGTATGTCCATGGGACTCGCTACTACCTTCGTGCTTATCTGTTCGAATGTGGTGATTTCACTCTTGAAGAATTTGATCCCTGATAAAGTGCGTATCCCTGCGTTTATCGTGGTGATTGCTACTTTCGTGACCATGGTACAACTCCTGATGCAAGCCTACTTGCCTGCTATCTATGAGGTACTTGGTTTGTTTATCCCACTGATTGTAGTGAACTGTATCGTACTTGGTCGTGCCGAGGCATTTGCTGCTAAGAACACCGTTGGCTTGTCTGCTTTGGACGGTCTGGGTATGGGCTTGGGCTTTACACTGGCATTGACTTTGATTGGTGCAGTGCGTGAGTTGCTCGGTACTGGTAGTTTGTTCGGCATGAACCTCTACAGCGAGACCTATGGTATGTTGATTTTCGTGCTTGCTCCTGGTGCGTTCATCGTATTGGGCTACTTGATGGCATTGGTACAGAAACTCTTGAAGAAGTAAATGGTAAATCGTCAAATTGTAAATTAAGATTATGGTATATTTTCTGATATTTATCTCTGCGATATTCGTAAATAATATCGTATTGAGCCAGTTCTTGGGTATCTGTCCATTCTTGGGCGTAAGTAAGAAAATCAATACTGCGCTGGGTATGGGTGCTGCCGTGTTGTTTGTCATGACATTGGCAACATTGGTGACCTACCTCTTGCAACAACTCTTGAACGCATGGGGCTTGGGCTTCTTGCAAACTATCTTGTTTATTTTGGTGATTGCTGCCCTCGTGCAGATGATTGAGATTATCCTCAAGAAGATCTCTCCATCTTTGTACCAAGCATTGGGTGTGTTCTTGCCATTGATCACCACAAACTGCTGTTTGCTCGGTGTGGCTATCATGGTAGCCAGTGGCACATATAAGTTGCCTATGGGCGCAGAGCCAGGTTTGTTGACAGGTATGTTGTTTGCTATCGCAACAGCTATTGGTTTTGCATTGGCATTGGTACTGTTCGCAGGTATGCGCGAGCAATTGGCATTGGCTAAGGTGCCTAAAGCATTGCAAGGCACCCCTATCGCCCTCCTCACCGCCGGCCTCTTGGCTATGGCATTCATGGGCTTTAGCGGCGTAGTATAATCTCGTAAATGTATATTTCAACAAAAAAGCACTTACTCATGTAGGTGCTTTTTTGTTGCTTGGTAAGTTGTCCATTTCGCACTCATTTTTGCGTGCGCTACCCGTCCCTTTCTTTGTTCTTTATCCCTGAATATCATTCGGGTCTTCTTGTGTTCCCGCCACCTGTTGTGTTTTGCCAGTGGTCTGGCAATATCCTTGCCCTCTATTGACTATTGCAGCTATTTGGGCTATTGCAGCTATCTTTCCCCATCATTGGTTCAGTGCTCGGCGATTTCCCGCCGAATGTAATGTGTTTACTCCCCACCGTTGTTTAGTGCTCGCGGATTTCCCCGCGAGAAATCCCCGCCTTTACGCTATACACCCTACATTCTACACTCTACACCAGAAAAATCACCCAAAAAACGATTTTTTTGCATTTTTCTTGAGCTTATGACAGGTTTTGTCAGTTTGGTGTAGTAATTTTGCAGCCGATTTTTATAAGATTGTATGTTTAACCCCCAAAAATCACCTAGTATGCAAACCGCCCAATCTCTATCCATCCCTTTCCCTGAATTTGCTACTTTTGCTGCATTACCACAAGAAGACTTACCCCAAGAGCCTCTACACTCCCCTATTTTAGAAGAAAATCTTCTAAATATTTGCAAATCTAATGAAAATTTACTACCTTTGCGCCCAGAAAAGGAAAAATTTATTACTATGACTATACCAAGCTTCAAAAGTTTATTGCTCAAAATTGGTTTTGAGGAAAATAATCCCAATATTTTCACTAAACAATACCCACACTTTAATTTTACAGAATTAAAGGTTGATTTTAACGCACAAAAGATTATCTATCCTGAAGTATTAAAGGTGTGGGATGCCACTAGTAGCGGTAATTTCGAACATCCAGAAAACTTTGTTGTATTGGAATGTGTTACGCGCCTTATGGATAAGGGATATCGTCCTGAGCATATACAATTGGAGAAACGTTGGCAACTAGGTCATAATGCATCTGGAGGAAAAGCTGACATTTGTGTTAGCAATGAAACAGGCGATCAAATGCTCTTGATTATTGAATGTAAAACTGCGGGGCAAGAATATAATAAAGCGCTTAAAAACACGAAACAAGATGGAGGTCAATTGTTCTCCTATCTGCAACAAGAAAGAAGTACACAATGGCTAGTACTTTATTGTTCTGATTGGAAAGATAACAATGTTGAGTATCAAAATACTATCATAAAATGCTCTGATGATGCCAATATCCTCAAGATGGCAGAAAAAGACAAGTCTCAACCAACATATAAAAACGCACACACTGTAGAGGAATTAGTTGAAGTTTGGAAAGAAACTTATTTACAAGCAACTTACGATAATCTTATTTTTGGAGAAGATACGCAAGCATATAAAATAGGTATCCGTCCTTTGCAAAAAAGAGATTTGCGTGATTTTACACCAGATGACAAAATAGTAAATCGTTTTGAAGAAATTCTACGCCATAACAATGTTAGCGATAAAGAAAACGCATTCAATCGATTGATTGCTCTCTTTATTTGCAAACTTGTAGATGAAATCAAGAAAAACGATTATGACGAGGTAGAATTCCAATATAAAGTGGGAACTGATACTTACGAAAGTTTGCAAGATCGTTTACAACGTTTGCATAAAATCGGTATGGAAGAATTTATGCAAGAAGAAATCAATTATATTGATGATGAATATGCAGATCGTGTCTTTGCACAGCTATCACAAAGCAAACGCCAAAGTGCGATAGATGACCTGCGAAATACCATTCGAATATTGAAATACTATACGAATAATGATTTTACATTTAAAGATGTTCACAATGAAGAGTTGTTCTATCAAAATGGTAAAATTCTTGTAGAGGTAGTGCAACTATTTGAAAAATATCGAATTGTTTATTCTGCAAAGCATCAATTCTTAGGGGATCTTTTTGAGCAGTTGCTTAACAAAGGATTTAAGCAAAATGAGGGACAATTCTTCACTCCAATGCCAATTACTCGTTTTATATGGGATAGTTTACCTCTTGATAAGATTCTCCATACTAACGAGGGATATAAACTTCCCAAGGTGATTGACTATGCTTGTGGAGCAGGACACTTTCTTACTGAAGCTGTAGAAGCAATCAATACATATTTTAGGCATAAAGACTGTGCAGAACAAGTAGAAGAAAATGCTTGGGTGGAAAAATGTATTTATGGTATAGAAAAAGATTACCGATTGGCACGAGTAGCAAAAGTTTGTTTGCATATGAATGGTGCGGGTAAAGGACAAATCATATTTGGTGATGGTCTTGAACAATATCCAGAAAAAGGTATTACTAATGGTACATTTGATATACTCGTTGCAAATCCTCCATATTCTGTAGATGCTTTCAAAGCACATCTTAAGCTTAAAAATAATACTTTTGAAATATTACCGCTTATTAGCAATACAGGTAGTGAAATTGAAACACTTTTTGTAGAGCGTATTGCACAACTCTTACGGCCAAAAGGAATAGCAGCAGTGATATTGCCTATCTCCATTTTGAGTAATGATAGTAATAGTGAAATAGCTGCACGTGAACAAATCTTGCAGAATTTTAATATTAGGGCTATTGCTCAATTTGGTGGTAAAACATTTGGGGCAACTAATACAGGTACCATAGTATTTTTTCTTGAAAAATATAACGAGCCACCCAAAAGGAAAGAACAAATTCAAGATTCTGTTCAAGCAATCTTGAATGATCAAATCAGTAGTGATTGGGAGGATAAAGAAATTTTTGATGCATATTTGCAAAAGATCGATGTAACAGAAAAAGATTATAAGGCATTTTTAAATCAAAGATTATCAATAGAAGAGTTAAAAGCTATTCCATATTTTTCTGAATATGTTATAAACTATCTTGCTTCCACACGTTTGCAAAAGTTAAAAACCACTAGAAACTATAAAAACGCAACAAATACAGATCAACAAAAGATGGTGTTAAACTTGTTTTATATCCAACAAATGGTAGCAGAACAAGAAAAATTATATTATTTTGCCTTGATATACAAACAAAATACACTGATCATTACAGCACCATCAACTAATGACGAACAGAAACGTTTCTTAGGTTATGATTGGAGTAATCGTAGAGGTAATGAAGGCATACAAATTCATACCCCTGGCGGTATGTTATATAATGATCAAAATCGATATGCTACAGATACATTGGCAACTGTCATTAGGCATGCATATAATGAGATGCAACCTGCCATTCCCGCAAGGGAACAATATTACACTTTTGCGAGATTACAAGATATGATAGAATTTGCAAGACCAACGTTTAATAAAGAAATAAAATTAACGGCAGATAAAAAAATTCTCATATCAAGTAAATACCCACTCGTAAAATTAGGTACCATAGCAGAAGTGTTAAAGGGTAAGTCTATTACAAAAGCACAAACAATTGAGGGTAATATAAAAGTTGTAGCTGGTGGAACAAATTATGCCTATTTACACAACGTTGCAAATAGGAAAGCAAATACGATTACCATCAGCGCTAGTGGAGCAAATGCAGGTTTCGTAAATTTCTGGTCAGAGCCAATATTTGCTTCTGATTGTACTACGGTTAGAGGAAAAAGCGACATAGAAACTTTATTCTTATATCATTTTTTACACTCTATACAAGATCAAATTTACTATTTACAAAAGGGAGCTGCTCAACCGCATGTTTATTCAGATGATATAGCAGAATTATTAATTCCACAGATTGATGAGAAGTTAATGAAAAAAGTGGTTTCTGAATGTAAAAAAGTGGACGAAGAATATAACACAAGCAGGATGGCAATAGAAGAATATCGCAAGAAGATATTGCAAGTATTTGAAAATCTGCAAGTTATAACGGGGGGGGGTAAATTAAAATTGAGTAATCAAAATATCTTTGACATTAGTATTGGAAAACGTGTCTTAAATTCAGAAGTTAGTTCAGAGTATACAACACCAGTATATAGTGCAAATGTTTTTGAGCCATTTGGAATGATAAATAAGCAGTTGCTTACAGATTTCTCAAAAGATTCCATTTTATGGGGAATTGATGGAGACTGGATGGTAAATGTAATACCTGCAAACACGCCTTTTTATCCAACAGATCATTGCGGAGTATTGAGAATAAAAACAGATGATGTACTTCCCAAATATATGGCATACCTGTTGCAAAAAGAAGGCGAACGCGCAGGTTTTAAACGCAGCTATAGAGCCTCGATTGATCGTATATCAAGTTTGACAATAGATGTCGCACCTATAGAAGCACAACGTCAAGCAATTGCTTTAGTAGAACAATATGAAACTGAGATAAAAAAAGCAAAAGCCGTTATGGCGCAAACTGCTAATAAAAAGAGCGAAATCTTAAATAGGTATTTAAATTAAAAAAAATATATGAGTACCAGCAGAACATAGTTGAAAATCAGAACAAACAAAGGAATGTCAACTTTTAGCAGTTTGATATACTACCTTTGCAGCGGAAAATTAAAAGACTATGGACAACCAAAATCAAATAATCCTCTATCAAGACGACAACGATATTACTCGTGTGTCTGTACGCTTCGCGGATGAGGACTTGTGGCTGACACAGAATCAGTTAGCCGAAATCTATTGTACAACTCAGCAGAATATCAGTCTGCATATTGACAATATCTACAAAGACGGTGAATTAACTCCTATGGCAACTCACAAAGATTTCTTGTTAGTTCGCCAAGAGGGTAATCGTCAAGTACAACGTAACATTGCCCACTATAATCTGGATATGATTATTGCGCTCGGCTATCGTGTGCAATCGCAAGTCGCGACACGCTTCCGCCGTTGGGCTACACAGCGTTTGCACGAGTATATCCAAAAGGGTTTTTCCATGGATGACGAACGACTCAAACAAGGTGGTAATCGCTATTTCCGTGAGTTGCTGCAACGTATCCGAGATATTCGCAGCAGCGAACGCAACTTCTATCAACAAATAACCGATATTTACGCCACTTCAGTGGACTATGATCCACGCAGCGAAATGACAAAGATATTCTTCGCTACCGTCCAAAATAAATTGCACTATGCAGTACACGAACACACTGCTGCCGAAGTAATCTATGAACGCGTGGACAACGAGAAACCTTTTGTTGGAATGACCAACTTCCGAGGTAACTATGTGACCAAAGATGATGTGAAGATAGCCAAAAACTATCTTTCAGAAATAGAACTTCAACGCCTCAACCTCTTAGTATCGGGCTTCTTGGATTTTGCGGAGTTCCAAGCTTTAGAGATGAATCCAATGACCATGCAGAATTGGATAGAAGCACTTGACAATCAAATTCTTTCTCACAAACGCAAGGTGCTATTGGGCAAAGGGAATATCTCTCATCAACAAGCCATCGAGAAAGCCGAAAAAGAGTTTGAAATTTACCGCCAACGCGAAATGCAACTCCTCGAAAGCGATTTCGACCGCGAAATAAAAAAACTAAAAGAGAAATAAATTTCGCTCGTAATATTCAACTGAATGTGCTATTTTCGGCACAATCTTCGCGCGAAGAAACTTTTTTTTAGAAAAATAAACCCATGCGAAAGTGATTATAGTACAGTCACTTTCGCATGCTTTATCTGTTACGTTCCACTCGAAAAACTCCAATCTTCGGCACAAACTACTAAAATGCCGAAGATTCAGCACCACTATATATAATAGAGAGGTCCTTGAGCGCGCGAGGATGTTGATTCGGGCGCAATGTTGTTGAATTGATGTTGTTATTGTTGTTGATATTGTTGTCTAACAACAAACAAGCGGCAGAAGTAGTGGCAATCTCAAAATATTTTTCTGGTAGCAACGATCGCACTTCATAAGCCCTATATCCCAAATCAGCTGCAACGAGAAGAGTCGAATATTCGTCGAAATGTCATTAACGTCTGCAAAGAAGAAGAGTTGAAAAAAGAAAATAACGTGCATTGTTTACACGTTAATGGCGTTAAAAAGCCAGACACCCACTATATGTGGACAAAGACATTCCAAGCAAATATTATTTGGAATCTGAACAGCAAGAGTTTATGGAAGTCGCAAAACCAAACAGGTGGTAGTGTTGGTCGCGGAGTTCTTTAAGGGTTGTTTATAGGGCAACAGAAGGATTAAGTACAATCTTTTTTGTGTCACTCTTGCATATATCAAAAAAAAAGAGTAATTTTGCACGCAAAATTGAGTAAACGTTAAAAATAAATATACAATGATTAATTTTAACATTGAGGTGGCTTCCGAGAAGCACATACCTTATGTAGCAGAGATTCTGCAAACTATTGAAGAAGCAGCAAAAGACCGCGGTACAGGTATCGCTAAGCGTAATCCTGAGTATGTGGCGCAGAAGATGCGCGAGGGCAAGGCCGTAATAGCTATGAACGGTGATAAATTTGCTGGTTTTAGTTATATTGAGTGTTGGGACCACGGACATTTTGTTGCTAACTCTGGTCTGATCGTAAAGCCTGAATATCGCAAGATGGGACTCGCTAAACAAATCAAGGCTCGTATCGTAGCACTGTCGCAAGAGATGTTCCCCAATGCCAAGATATTCTCGCTCACTACTGGTGCTGCCGTGATGAAGATGAATACCGAGTTAGGTTTCAAGCCTGTCACTTTCCAAGATTTGACCACGGATCCTAAGTTCTGGAAAGGTTGTGAGAGCTGCATCAACTACGACGTGCTCTGCCGTAACAATTTTGAGCGTTGCCTCTGTACTGGTCTCCTGTTTGAGCCACCTCACCGCAAACGTGTGGTAGTAGCTTACAGTGGCGGACTGGATACCTCCTATACCGTCATGTACTTGGCCAAAGAATTGGGATATGAGGTACACGCCGTATGTGCAGATACTGGTGGATTCAGTGCGGAACAATTGCGCCAAAACGAAGAGAACGCCTACAAGTTAGGTGCTACCAAATATGCGACCCTTGATGTACAACAAGAGTATTACGAGAAGAGTATCAAATACATGGTATATGGTAACGTACTTCGCAATGGTACGTACCCAATCTCTGTATCTTCAGAACGTATCTTCCAAGCCCTTGCTATCGCACGCTATGCTCGCGAAGTAGAGGCAGACGCCATTGCACACGGCTCGACAGGTGCGGGTAATGATCAAGTTCGCTTTGATATGACTTTCCTCGTAGCTGCTCCTGGCGTAGAGATTATCACCCTCACACGCGACAAAGCCCTTACCCGCCAAGAGGAGATTGACTACCTCAACGAGCACGGTTTTGCAGCTGACTTCGAGAAACTCAAATACTCTTACAACGTGGGCCTTTGGGGTACCAGTATCTGCGGCGGTGAGATTTTAGATAGCAAACAAGGATTGCCTGAGACAGCCTACCTCAAACAAGTCACTAAAGACGGCGAGGAGGATATCGTACTCGAATTTAAGAACGGAGAGTTGGTGGGTGTGAACGGACAAACCTACGATGATGGCGTGAAGGCTATCCAAGCCGTTGAAGAGATTGCTGCGCCTTACGGCATCGGTCGCGACATGCACGTAGGCGATACCATCATCGGTATCAAAGGTCGTGTAGGCTTTGAGGCTGCCGCACCTATGCTCATCATCTCTGCGCATAAGTTCCTCGAGAAATTCACCCTCTCCAAGTGGCAACAATATTGGAAAGACCAAGTCGCCAACTGGTATGGCATGTTCCTCCACGAGAGTCAATACATGGAACCTGTGATGCGCGATATTGAGGCAATGCTCGAGTCCAGCCAACGCAATGTGAACGGCAAAGTGACTATGCACCTCCGTCCATACATGTTCGAGACCGTAGGCGTGGATTCAAAGGACGACCTCGTTAAAACCAAGTTAGGCGAGTACGGCGAGATGCAAAAAGGTTGGACTTCGGAAGAAGCTAAAGGCTTTATCAAGGTCCTCTCTACCCCACTACGTGTATATTACGCTAACCACGACGACGAAACTTTATGATAAAAGTAGGTATAATAGGTGCAGCGGGCTATACGGCAGGCGAACTCATCCGCCTTTTGGTCAACCACCCAGAGGTGGAGATCACCTTCGCGCACTCCACAAGCAACGCCGGTCAACCTTTTCATGCCGTACATACTGGTTTGATTGGTGACACCGAGCAATGCTTCTCCGAGACATACGACCTGCATGCCATCGATGTGCTCTTTCTCTGCTCCGGCCATGGTAAGAGTACCGCTTTTTGGGCAGAAAACGACTGTCCTGACACACTGAAAATCATCGACCTCGCACAAGATTATCGTGACGAGCACGATGGCTATGTATATGGTTTGCCCGAACTTCAACGTGAGAAAATTTGTGCTTGTACCAAGCTCGCCAACCCTGGCTGTTTTGCTACGGCTATCCAATTGGCGTTGCTGCCCATGATTGGCAAGACCACTGAAGCCAGCGTAACGGCTATCACAGGTTCTACAGGCGCAGGACAAAAGCCAACGGCCACTACCCACTTCTCTTGGCGCAACGATAATATGTCTGTCTATAAGGCCTTTACGCACCAACATCTGCTGGAGATAGAGCGTAATACGGGCATGAAAGTGGAATTTATCCCTATGCGTGGTGACTTCTCTCGCGGTATCATTGCTGCGGTGACTATGTCATTCGATGGCACGGCAGAGGAAGCATACGAACTCTATCGGCAATATTACAAAGACGCTGCCTTCACTCATGTCATCAACCGCGAAGTCAACCTCAAGGATGTGGTAAACACCAACAAGTGCGTATTGCAAACTGAGGTACACGAAGGTCGCCTTTTAGTAACCTCTGTAATCGACAACTTACTCAAAGGTGCCAGCGGTCAAGCCCTGCAAAACATGAACCTCATGTTCGGCTTAGATGAAAAAATGGGTTTGAACCTAAAAGCATTAGCATTTTAATTATGAAACTTTTCGACGTATATTCACTCTTTGATGTGACGCCAGTCAAGGCTGAGGGCTGTCGCATCTGGGACGACAAGGGGCAAGAATACCTTGACCTCTATGGCGGCCATGCTGTTATCAGCATCGGTCACACTCACCCACACTATGTGGAGGTGCTGACGGACCAACTGAGTAAGATTGGCTTCTACTCCAATTCGGTTCAAAACCCGCTCCAGGAGCAATTAGCAGAGCGCCTCAGCAAACTCTGCGGTTACAAGGATTACACCCTTTTCCTCGATAACTCAGGCGCGGAGAGCAATGAGAACGCCCTCAAGTTGGCTTCTTTCCATACGGGCAAGAGCCGTGTGATTGCGTTCCACCGCAGTTTCCACGGTCGCACCAGCGGTGCGGTGGCCGTGACCGATAATCCCAAGATCCAAGCGCCATTCAACCAATGCCACCCTGTCACGTTCCTTGACCTCAACGATATCGCTGCCGTAGAGACAGAACTCCAGAAAGGCGATGTAGCAGCGGTCATCATCGAGGGTATCCAAGGTTGTGGCGGTATCCATGTGCCAACGACCGAGTTTATGCAGTCGCTTCGCCAACTCACCGAGCAATATGGTGTGGTACTTATCCTCGATGAGATCCAGAGTGGCTATGGCCGCACGGGTAAGTTCTTTGCCCACCAATGGTATGGCATCCGTCCTGATATAATCTCGATGGCAAAGGGCATGGCGAACGGTTTTCCATGTGGCGGTATATTGATTTCCCCTATGTTCCAAGCCACCAAAGGCATGCTCGGCACCACCTTTGGTGGTAACTATTTGGCTATGGCAGCTGCATTGGCAGTACTCGATGTGATGGAGCAAGAGAACTTGGTAGAGAATGCCCACCAAGTCGGCGAATACATCCTTGCTAATTTACCTAAGAGCGATAAAATCAAGGAGGTGCGTGGCCGTGGTATGATGATTGGCATTGAGTTCCACGATAGTGTAGCCCCTATCCGCCAAGCATTGCTCAAGGACTACCATATCTTCACTGGCGTCGCAGGCACCAACATGGTCCGAATCCTCGCACCATTGTGCCTCACCCAAGAGCAAGCCGACCGCTTTATTAATGCCCTCAAGGAACTACTATAATTAACTATACTGCTAGTCCCACTAGACAAATAACTTGAAAATATGAAATCATTCTTTCATGTACAAGATATCGGCGACTTGAATCTCGCACTTGAGGAAGCTCGCCAAGTGAAAGCCAACCCCTATGCGTGGAAACATTTAGGTGAGAACAAGACGATCATGCTCGTGTTCTTCAACTCGTCGCTCCGCACTCGTCTCTCCTCACAAAAAGCAGCGCTCAACCTCGGCATGTCGCCTATCGTGCTCAATATCGGGCAAGATAGTTGGCAACTCGAAACCGAACTTGGCGTCATTATGGACGGTACCAAGAGCGAGCACTTGCGTGAAGCAATCCCTGTGATGGCAAGCTATTGCGACATCATCGGTGTGCGCTCGTTTGCAGGACTTACCGACCGCGAGTTTGACTACCAAGAGACTATCCTCCAGCAGTTCGTTCAGTATGCTGGCAAGCCCGTCATCTCGCTGGAGTCAGCAACCGTGCACCCATGTCAAGCCTTTGCAGACCTCATCACTATTGACGAATACAAAGAAGCCAAACGCCCTAAAGTGGTTCTCACTTGGGCTCCACACCCTAAAGCATTGCCACAAGCGGTGCCTAACTCCTTCGCCGAGTGGATGAACGCAGCCGATGTGGACTTTGTCATCACCCATCCTAAGGGTTACGAACTCGATCCTCGCTTTGCAGGCAATGCTCGTGTAGAATACGACCAGATGAAAGCCCTCGAAGGCGCAGACTTTGTATATGCCAAGAACTGGTCATGCCCTGGCGTGACAGAGCCAGCGAACTATGGCAAGATCCTTTGTGACGACCGAAGTTGGATGGTAGATGAGGCACATATGGCGGTAACCAATAATGCTCGCTTCATGCATTGTTTGCCTGTTCGCCGCAATGTCATCGTGAGCGATGGAGTGATTGATTCGGAGCGCTCTATTGTTATCCCCGAGGCAGCCAATCGTGTGACTAGTATCCAAGTTGTAATGAAACGCATGTTGGAGAAATTGAAATGATACAAGTAATCAAAATAGGCGGTGGCGTACTGGAGAATGAAACGCAGAGGCATACGTTTCTGCGTCAGTTTGCTGCGATAGAAGGTCCCAAAGTATTGGTACATGGCGGTGGCAGATTAGCGACAACCATGGCTGAACGTTTGGGTGTAGAGACACACATGATAGACGGTCGTCGTGTGACTGACAAGGAGACCCTCAACATCGTCACGATGGTCTATGGCGGACTAGTCAACAAACAAGTGGTGGCACAACTGCAAACGATGGGTGTAAATGCAATCGGCATGACTGGCGCCGATGGAGGTTGGATGAAGTCGATAAAACGTCCAATCAAGAACGGTATCGACTATGGCTATGTAGGCGATGTAACGGAGGTGAACGGAGCTCATCTGCGTGCACTATTGGACAACGGATTAACTCCTGTCATTGCGCCTATTACCTTTAATGCAGAAGGACTATTACTCAATACCAATGCTGATACTGTAGCATCGCAAACAGCTATCGCTATGGCTGAGGCGATGAGGCGAGATGGCGATGAGGCGAGAGGCAATGTGCAACTGACTTTCTGCTTTGAGAAGGCAGGAGTCTTGAGTAATCCTGACGATGAAGCATCGGTAATTGCTCGTATCACGCCCGAAACCTACACCCAACTGAAAGCAGACGGTATTATCTCGGGTGGTATGATTCCAAAGATAGATAATGCCTTTGCTGCTATAGAACATGGCGTACAATCCGTTCGCATAACCCATTCTAACCAAATACAAGGTGGCACGATTATTGAACAAGCATAATGGATAACAAATACATCACACTACTGCAACGCATGATTCAAACTCCCTCTATTTCGGGGCAGGAGGATGCGGTGTGCACTATGCTGGAACAATGGATGACGGCAGAGGGCATTACAGTTCATCGTGTTAGCAACAACCTCTGGGCGGAATGTGGAGAAGGATCTGAAACTGTGCTACTCAACGCACATATCGACACGGTCAAACCATCGGCATCCTATACCCGTGATCCGTTTGGTGGAGAGTGTGATGGTAAAACAATATACGGATTAGGAGCTAATGATTGCGGTGGTAGTGTGATAGCCATGTTGGCTACTTTCATAGATATCTATCGTCAACCTATAGTTGGTAAACGCATTGTCCTTACCCTTACCGCCGAAGAGGAAAACAGCGGAAGATGCGGTATCGAAATGCTGTTGCCACATATTGGTCATATCGATTATGCTATCGTGGGTGAACCTACTTCGTTGGAGATGGCAGTAGCCGAACGAGGACTGATGGTGCTGGACGGCGAAGCCAAAGGTAAAGCGGGACATGCCGCACGCGAAGAGGGCGTGAATGCCTTATACATTGCTCTGGATGATATACAAACCCTGCGCAACTATGAGTTCGACAGAGTATCGCCCTTCCTCGGCAAGGTGAAGATGACTACAACAATGATTCAAGCGGGTACACAACACAATGTAGTACCTGATACATGTAAATTCGTCATAGATATTCGCTCCAATGGATTGTACTCTAATGAGGAGATACATGCTATATTACAACCTTTAGTGCAATCTACATTAGCCCCACGCTCTACACGCCTCAATGCCACATCTACGCCAATTGAGACTGCTGTCGTGCAACGAGCTAAAGCATTTGGGATTCCACTCTATGGATCACCTACGTTGAGCAATATGGCATTGCTATCTTGCCCAAAAGTGAAATTCGGACCAGGCGACTCCGCCCGCTCACACACAGCAGACGAATATATCCACATCGACGAAATTCAGCAAGCAATCACATTGCTAAAGAAACTCTTAATTCAAAATTCATAATTCAAAATTATACATGAAACTCTGGGATAAAGGTTATAAGATTGACGACGCTATTGAGCGTTTCACCGTGGGCAAAGACAAAGAATTGGACTTGCTACTTGCTTCCCATGATATATTGGGTACTATGGCGCATGTCACTATGTTGGAGCATGTGGGTTTGCTATCCAAAGAGGATTTGGATGTTCTCTTGCCTGCGTTACGCGAATTATATAAACAAGCGGAGACTGGCAACTTCGTCATTGAAGAAGGTATCGAAGATGTACACTCGCAAGTCGAGTTGATACTAACCCGCCAATTGGGCGAAGTAGGCAAGAAAGTGCATACAGGTCGCTCGCGCAATGACCAAGTGCTGGTGGATCTCAAGCTCTTCACCCGCGCGGAGATCGAGAAGACGATGGGATTGGTTGAGCAACTCTTCCACACTCTGCAAAAGCGTAGCGAAGAAGGCAAAGCACTCCTTATGCCTGGATACACCCACTTACAAGTGGCCATGCCATCATCTTTCGGATTATGGTTAGGTGCTTATGCAGAGGCACTTACAGACGATATGCGCCTATTAGTAGCCGCCTTTGAGCAGGCGAATCTTAATCCTCTTGGCTCAGCTGCAGGCTATGGTTCATCGGCTCCGCTCAACCGTACTATGACTACGCAACTGCTTGGTTTTGCAGACCTTGACTATAATGCCATCTACGCCCAGATGAACCGTGGTCGCATGGAACGCACCGTGGCTTTTGCTTACTCCTCTGTAGCAGAAACAATCGGACGCTTGGCAATGGACTGCTGTATGTTCAATTCACAGAACTTCGGTTTTATCAAACTGCCCGATACTATGACTACGGGTTCGAGCATCATGCCGCATAAGAAGAACCCTGATGTGTTTGAACTAATCCGTGCGCACGCCAATCGTATCTGCGCTTTGCCTGATACGATTCGCCATATTACAACCAATCTGCCCGTAGGCTATTTCCGTGATATGCAATTGCTGAAAGAAGTGTATTTTCCATTGTTTGAGGAGATGAATAGTTTGTTGGAGATCACTACTTACGCCGTGGAGAATATGGAGGTGAAGGTCGATGTGATGTCCAATCCTTTGTATATGCCAGCATTCTCCGTGGAGGAAGTGAATCGCCGTGTGGAGAATGGTGTAGCATTTCGCGATGCGTATCGCCAGGTGGCAGATGAGATTACGAATGGCACTTTCCAACACGAAGCAACGGTAGAGGACACATTATCGCGATATACCCATGAGGGGTCTATTGGTAATTTGTGCAACGAACAGATTAAAGCTAAGATGGATGCGCTGGTAAAAATAGTACCGTTGAATGATATTCATCAAGTAGTAGATAAACTTCTAAAGGATTAATTTTTTAATATAACATCTGAGAAAAAGATATAATTAGGCGGTATAGCCACATATAATGCATTAAAAATGAGCAATATGATAAACTGGAAAAAACTATTACCTTATATGGTAGGAATCGCGGTGTTTGTAGGAATCGCGGTTGTATATTGTGCCCCTCTGCTGGAAGGCAAAGTTCTGGTACAAGGTGATATAAATAATTGGAAAGGTGCCGCACAAGAGGCACGTGCTTTCTACGGCGCCAATGGTACCCGCACATGGTGGACAAACTCTATGTTCAGTGGTATGCCAACGTACCAAATTACAGGTAGTCTTCCATCAGGTGAAGCGCGAGGAAAAATGGAAACAATAGGCCATTTGGGATTGATTGGTAATTGGGAAATAGTAGGTGTTATTTTTGCCTACTTCTTTGGTTTCTTCTTGATGCTTCGTTGTTTCAAAGTTAATCCGTGGCTGAGTATTGTTGGGGGACTGGCAATAGGATTCTCTACTTACTTCTTCTTAATCATTCCTGCAGGACATATGTCTAAAGCTATTGCATTAGGTTATCTTGCTCCCGTGATAGGAGGCTTCTATGCCATTTTTCGCAAACAATATTGGTTAGGAGCACCGCTCATGACTATTTATGGGATAATAAGTTTGAATTTACACCCTCAAATGACCTATTACATCTTTATGCTGATAGGAGTGTTGGCTTGTGCAGAGTTGTATATCCATATCAAAGATAAGGCATGGAAAGAATTAGGTGTTGGTGTAGGGGTGTTGTTGTTGAGCATGTTATTAGTGTTGGGTACCAAGATTAGTTGGCTTGAAATGAACCAAAGTTACCTCAAGGAGACTATGCGAGGTGGACACTCGGAATTAGGCGAAAGTGCACCCCAAAAATCAGCAGATTTTTCGGGGACCCCGCAGGCGAAAGACGATAAGGCGAAAGGCGGAGGGTTAGACTTGGGCTATGCTACTGCATGGAGCTATGGAGTAGATGAAACGATGACTTTCCTTATTCCTAACTGGGAAGGTGGAGCAAGTGGTTATAATGTGGGCGAGAAGTCGCAACTATGCCAAACGATGAGGGATAATGGTGTACCTAAACGCTCTGCGGAGCAATTCTGCCAGCAAGTACCTACCTATCGCGGTGAGAAGGCCTTTACCAGTGGTCCTGTGTATATGGGAGCAATCATTTGCTTCCTCTTTGTGTTAGGCTTATTGATTGTACCTGGACCATATAAGTGGGCGTTGCTCATAGCAACACTCTTCTCCGTGGCATTGGCTTGGGGTAGAAACATGATGTGGCTAACGGAGCTGTTCTTCAACTATTTCCCTATGTATAATAAGTTCCGCGCGGTGGAGAGTATATTGGTAGTGGCAGAAATCACGATGCCGTTGCTTGGTATTCTCGCGTTGCAACAGATAGTGGATAAGAAAGTGGCATGGGAGAAACTGCGTGTGAATATGTTTATTGCAGGTGGAGTGACTGCAGGCATATGTCTGGTGTTCGCATTGTTTGCAGGCATGGTAGATGTTACCAGCAGTTATGATGCGCAATGGGTGAGCCAAGTGCCAGCATGGCTCAGAGATGCTATCTATGACGAGCGCGTAGCTATGATTAAGGCGGATGCTTGGCGTTCGTTTATCTTTATCGCATTGGGCTTTGCAGTTATTTTTTGGTATGCGTGGCAGAGTAAGAAAGAGGAACAGAAGAAATACTCCTATATATTATATGGCGTATTGGCAGTGCTGGTGTTGGCTGATATGGTGCCTGTGAATAAGCGTTTCTTTGGTAATGACCATTTTGTGAAGGCTAAAGATGCGGATGCGTATTTTGCGATGCAACCATACGAACAGGAGATATTGCAAGATGAAGATCCAAACTTCCGCGTATTGAACTTAGCGACAAATACCTTTAATGACGCGCGCACGAGTTACCGACTGAAATCCATTGGTGGTTATTCAGCAGCCAAGTTGCGTCGTTATCAAGACTTGATAGATGAGCATATCTCTAAGGAAATGAACCCATTGATGCAAACGATTATGCAAACACAAGGATTCTTGCAACCCGATGAGAACGAAGGAAAAGACTTCCCTGTACTCAATATGCTCAATATGAAATACGCCGTAGTACCATTGCAGGGTGGACAACAAATTCCTATACAAAATCCGTATGCGATGGGCAACTGTTGGTTTGTGGATGAGGTAATCATGGTGGATACGCCAGATGAGGAGTGCGCTTTGCTTGGCGAGATTGATTTGCATAAACAAGCGGTGGCAGACAAGAAATTTGCTGAGATGCTGGATGTTACGAAACCCGATTTTGTTCCGTTGATGGCTTTTGAGGAGAATAGCATTGTGTTGACTTCCTATGCTCCTAACTGCTTGCAATACGAATCCATGAATGAGCGTAATCAAGTGGCTGTATTCTCAGAGATTTACTATCCATACGATTGGCACTTATATATCGTGAATGCGAATGGAGAACGAGTAGAGTTGCCTTTAGCTCGTGTGAATTATACATTGCGAGCTGCGGTTATTCCTGCTGGTCTTCACCAACTTGTGATGGAGTTCCGTCCACACGCTATGCAAACGGATAAGTGGTGTGTGGCAATCTTGATTTTGGCATTGATACTAAGTGCAGGCGGTTTGACTTATCCTTTGTGGCGAAAGAAAGTAAAGAAGTGATATATATAATAAGAAAGGGACTTCATAAAGCCCCTTTCTTATTTATAGAATTGTTTTAAATGACTGCTTTATAGCATCTAACGAATATTTCTGCAAATAAGTTTTGCGTGCATATTCATTGAAGCGAGGACGAGGGTTTTGGGTGAAGTTTTTGATACACTCGATAAAATCTTGTGCTGTTTTGCAATTGCCCCCTACAAGCGAGTAATCTATATCATATCCCTCGAAAGCTTCGGGCGTACCGATGATATTTTTGCCGTACATGAGTGATTCACATGTTTTGACTTTCATGCCACTACCAGAAAATATGGGCAGCACAACAATGTCTGCATCTTGCAAATGCGGCAATAAATCAGGAGCATCGCTGACGACTTCTATATCTCGTAAAGCAGGCGACTCATCTTTTAATTTACTCATACCTCTACCTACTATCTTCATATGGATATCTACATAAGGCAAGACGTGTTCTACAAACCATAAAATACCTTGGTTGTTTGGTGCAAAATAACTGCCTAAGAATAGGCATGTAGGCTTTTTACGAGTAAGTTCTGTGGTTTGCAGAATGGAGGTGCCTCTATCAGGTAAAGCGATTGGAATACGAGTCGTGTGTCCAACAAAAGGGTACTTCTCACGCAAGATAAGTTCATCGCGTTGATTGAGAACGATTATTTCGTTGGAGTAGCGACATGCATAAGCATCGTTTTTGTCAACAGCATTCAGTAGAATACGTCGTCCAGGTAAGTATTTTGGAGTAACTGCGTCAAAGTAGATGGTTTCTACATTGTGGAAATGGGTAATGACTTTTCCTGGATACTTTGCTTCTTTTAATGCTTTCGCGATGATACCAAATACGCTTCGATCTATGAAGATGTAGTCATATGCTTGTGCTAATAGGACGATTTCCTCTACTCGTTGCGGCGTCAGTCCATAAAAATAGTGGAAAGGAAATAATGCTATACCTTGCGCATAACTACAAAGGCTTTTCTTTTGGTATTCGTCATGAATATAGTAGGAGTCTATTTGTTCTTCGCCTAAGAGTTCGCAAAGCATTTTGTAGTTGCGTAGGCTGCATTGTCCTCCACCTTCCAAAATTCCTTTGGAGCGTTTATACCATATAAAAAGAAGTTTCTCCATGGGTTAGAAAGTTTTTCGGTGACTGCGTTCAGTTGTATGAACGATACGTGTTTTATAATCTTGGGCGTTCCAGTTTTTGATAGGTGTCATGTACGAATCAGAGTATATGGCGCGTAGCCAACCATCGGTGTCGGTAGGCATATATACTTGAACGCCTAAGAAATCTCGTTTTTCAAAATCACATGCAGGTACGTAGCTTCTATCGCATGGGAAACCATCGGTAGCATTGGCGTCTTTCCATTCTTTGGTTTCATGTTTACGAGCGATGACGCTATAATAGTCGTCTCCTTCTTGGAAGTAATAGAAGATATCTAAGTGGAGATTATTGTAGATATATGTTTCTTCAAAGACAGTGTTTGTATCTTTGAAATATGCTTGATGATGTAGATGAAAACCAGCATCGGCCATCTTTTGATGTAGATTATCGGGTAGTTCGTGGTATAATACACCAAGGTCTATGTCTGGGTCATAGGAAATGAATCCATGATCTCGGTATGAACCGAGGAGTACACCATATGTAAGAAAGGCACGAACATTCATTTCTTCAAAAACTTGAACTGCAGCCGATAGCATTTGCAAACCGTTTTTTTGGATACGGCGAGAATGAATTTCAGCTTTGAAATAGTTGATGTACTCTACTATTTTTTTGTATAGTCCAAGTCGGACTGCTATTTTAACAAGTAAGTCTCTCATATTACGGACGTATTTTACTAATTCCCCATTGATACACTTTGTCAATATTCGGGGTGTTGATATTATTAAGATGTGCTAACTCATAAATGAAACGCAGACCGAAAGGAAAATCTTCTGTGAAATAACGGCTTTCGAAGTCTGGAACCCATCCGTTGGGAGTTTGTTTCATAGGAGAAAGGATGTTGGAAAAAGCAGGAATATTCTTTATTTTTTGAGTTAGCGACTCTGCGTCTTGAACTTCATAATGCTGTAATAATGTAGGGAGGTGCTCCGTGGAAACGCCTAATTTATCCAATAGGCAGAAAAATTCTATATCCATTTTAATTAGCAGATCAGATGCCTCGTCTGTCCAACTGCTATAAAATAAGGAGTTTTTTGTAAATTGTTCTCCATCCCAATCTTTCCACATAGAATATAATCGTCCCGTATGTAGAATAGGATTGCTATTGCTCAATGTTACTTCGTAAAAAGATTGCAATAGTATGGTTGGGGTGCAGAATAACATACTTATATCGTTGCAGAATTCCTGTGGTTTAGAAATATGTTCTGTCGCTATAAGAAGCTTATCTTTGTATCCTAACAGAGATGCTTTTTTCCCATATTCTACCACTCTAGATATATAAGGAACTCGCTGGAAAGCAAATAATCCTATTGGTTGGTCAGCGAGCACTTTGTGAGCAAAAATAAAGAATCCCGTATTACCTACTACTGAACCTATGATTGTTTTAGAGGATAAATATGGTTTTATGGTTTCCAATGTTTGTTCCACCAAAAATGCAGGCAAACAAAATAAGACAATATCAGCTGTAGGAATTATGTCTGCAGGATTATTACTGATAGTTGTTAACTTTCCAATATATTGTTTTCCTACAGGATCATCCACTATGAATTGTTGTTGCCACTTATCAGGATGTTGTGTGTACATCGTCACTTCCACTTCTGGATGTGAAGATAAAACAGCCGCGCAGGTATGTCCTAATCCTCCGCCACCACAAATGCATATTTGCTTTATCGCAAGCATTACAATGTTTTAAGCGCTTCGATCAAACAATTATTATCCTTTGTATCTCTTACGGCGAGGCGGATGTATGGTGCATGGCACTTGGAAGTGCAGTCCTTGATAAGGATATTGTGCTGTTTGAGCAAGTTGATGGCTAATTCACGAGGAGTATGAGGTGGTAGCACTTCGCAAAGCAAGTAATTCGCTTCCGAAGGAATGACACGCAAGTAGTCAATAGTCTGTAGTCCTGCTACAAAGCGTTCGCGCTCTGCACGGAAGTCATCCATCGCTTGTGCATATGAACGCTCGTATTTGCCCAAAATCTGCAAGAAGAATTCAGCAAATGAATTGATATTCCAGATAGATACCGAACGACGAAGGTTGGTCATCAATAGGTAATTGGAAGTTGCCAATAAGCCTAAACGCAAACCTGGTACACCATACGATTTAGAGATACTCTTGATAACTACTAAATGATTGTAGCGTTCCAAAAGTTCGTTGTTGAAGAACGTAGGATGCTCGGTTGAGAAATCAATGAAACTCTCATCTAAAACGAATACAATATTGCGTTCTTCGCACCATTGAGCCAAACGCAGACAGTCTGCGTATGGGATATAATTACCCGTTGGATTATCTGGATTGATCAGTACAAGTGTCCATATTTTCTTATCCTCAAAATATGCCATCAAATCATCTGCGGTGTATGAGAAGTTAGGCGCGACGGTCTCGTATGCTACAATCTGCTCGGGCATCATGCGATTAGGGTATTCTTCAAAGGTAGGACGCACTACGCCCACCTTGCCAAGTACCTGCTCGAAGAGTACTTTGATGAGTTCGGCAGCACCATTGCCTACAACCATGTAGTCTTGCTTAACACCAAAGTCTTTGGCTGCCAATAGACTATTTACTCGTTGCCCAGATGGGTATTCGGTCAATAAGCGATTGAAACTGGCGGATAGTTCGTCACGCATGCGTTGGTTCGGGAAGTAGGGATTGACCAGATAGCAGAAGTCCAACATATGTGGATAGCGCCAATAACCACCATAGCGAGAACAGAGTAAGTCGTATGTTCGATCTGTAAAGATAGACTCTGCGATATCAAGGTCTTGGACATCGTCAATCTCATACCATTGTTCTCCAGTCAAAGGCAAGGCACGCATGCCTGAGTTGTCAAGCATGGTGATGACGCGAAGCACTTGCTCGTAATATTCGTTTTTACCTAATGCGGTACAATATGCTTCCAAGAAAGGAACATACATATTGGCTGAGAATTGTTGGGAGAATTTATAGACATTGACTGTCTTGTAATAGGACGGAATCTCCTCGTATTTGAATTGGCTATTGGGAATGAAGCGTTGAATACGATTCTCCTCATCCAATGTTACCACGGTGCCATCCATCCAACTCTCGTATTTATCTACTAATGCCAAATCTGGATAAGGATGTTCAATCAGTTTGGAGATTACAGCATCTTCCATTATGAGGTCTGACTCAAATAGCAAGGTGTCTTCTGTAGTGAGATAGTCTTTAGCAAGATAGAGTGAGTAGATATTGTTTGTTTTGTCGTAAACGGTATTCTCTACAAACTCAATAGGAGTTTGCACTTGTAGTGTTGCAAGATAGTCTTTGAGTTCTTGTGCTTTGTATCCTACTACCAAAATGATTTTAGACAGAGAATGCTTATCTAATTGGCGCAACAAACGACTGATAAGGGTTTCGCCACCCACCTCAATCATACACTTGGTATTGCCTTTGGTTAGTTCGCCAAGGCGTTTACCCATTCCTGCTGCTAATATGACTGCTTGCATAGTTTATATATCTTCTTTGAATGTTATTTTCTTGTTTTGTTCTTCGCCGAGGACGATGTGGACGGATACCTCTGGCAGATGGTTGAATACCACGCCACAGTCGTCGGTGGCGGGTAGATGAGCCTCTGCGCATGCTTCTGCACTTAGACTATCTACACCCAACGCTTTGGTATATGCTTCGGCTATTAACTCTAAGCGGAAGGCTTGGGGCGTTTGGGCACGCATGATGGTAGCACGATTTGGAATACGAGCCACCTTACCGTCTTTCATCTCATAGACGGTATCGATGCTGGGAATAGCTACCGTTACTGCCTCGTGTTCCTCAAGCGCCTCGCATACACGAGTGATAATGTCTTGACTGACAAAGGGGCGGGCGGCGTCGTGCAATAAAATGCCTACCCCCATCCCCTCCCTAAAGGGAAGGGAGTTGTCTTGGTTCATAATGGCACGAATAGCATTCACACTGGATTCCCAGCGTTCTTTGCCGCCTGGGATGATGTGGCGGACTTTCTGCCATGCGTTGGCGAGGAGCATTTGTTCGGCATGCATGATATAGTCGGGGTGCATGACAATGCAGATCTCATCGATATGAGGCGATTGCTCGAAGGCATCTACTGCGTGCTCCAAGACACTCTTGTCGTCTTGCAATGGCAACAATTGCTTAGGAGTATTACCTCCCACGCGGACACCTATGCCTCCTGCTAATATGACGGCGATGTTGTACAATTTACGATTTGACAATTTACAATGTACGTTTTATTTACGATTTGACAATTTATTTATTTTTCGTTGATAATGGCAATGCGCTGTTGGATGAGTTGCCAGTAGGCTTCTTGCAAGTCGGCGGGTAGGAAGGAGTTGCGGATAGTGGCTTCCCATTGTGGGTAAATGCGCAGGAACTTGCGGAAAATATTGCTCACGACCTTCTCGTTGAGTCCGCTACTGAGCATAGCCGTCTCAAAGTCGTGGCGCGTGAGTTTGCGTTTCTTGCCGTTAAGCGTGAGTGCCAGTTCCTCGGTGTCTTTTGGATTGACAATGGCTACATTCAGCAAGTCATAGGCAGGTGCCAAACGATATTCACCAGCATTGGGCTGGTAGATAGAGAAGTTCTTGAGGTGCATATCGTTGTTGCCTGTTAGATAGCAGAATAGTACTAATTCATAGTACTGCATGACATCTAAATCAGGTACAGACGAGAACTTACGTATGGCTTTGGCTATCTGCTCGTGTGAAGAACGATACTTATATTCGGTAGGGCGTTCGGTGAGTTGGCACATATCTTCCATTGCGATCTTTTTGCCATCTGCTTTTCGGTCAATGCGTCGCGTGATATAACCTAATTCGCCATCGCGCAATCGAATGAGCGAATGTGGAACAACGGCTAATTTGCTCTCCTCTGCAAGGTGCATGGTCACATCTTCTAATTCGGGAAGGTGCGGATATAATTCTGTTTGTGGTTTAAAGATATAACCACCCCATAATCCAACGACAGTCAGCCGTTTTGAGCCTTCGTGCTGATTGAGGTGTAATGAGATTTTGGGTTGTACGCCAGTGAGTGTAGTTTGCGACTGAATGATAGCAGCAGCCAAGGAGTCCATCTCATCGTGCGAATAATTAAGCGTCGGGGGAACGCTATCGCCGAAGAAAGTGCGCGAGCAATGGGCATGAAAATCTATCTCATGCGCTTTTAATTCCTTATGGCAATACAAACATTTACTCATCTTCTTTTATTTCTTCTACACCTACCGCACCAATACAGTCCTTGCAACACAATAATAATAATGACATCCGATCCAATGTGCTCACATCTGTATTGCGCAGTGCTACATCTAACAACCATCCCTCTGGAATCAATCCGTCAAAGAAAGGGAAGAGTACTGTGCTCGTGTAGGGTGTTGGACGGAGTGGCATGGTGAGTGATATGGGTTGCGCATTCACTTGGGCAAGGTAGTTGGTGTCATAGACAAAAGAAAAACCTTCTTCTGTCTCAAAAAGCCAACCTGCCAATTGGTCTTGGTAATATACTTTAGCCTTGCGAAGCATCTTTGCGCTGTGGTACAAGTTCGTAGTTAAAAAGTCCTAATATTTGATTTACTTTGTCCATGCGCATAGACATTTTTCCCTGCTCTAACTCGCGAACAGAGAATAGACTCACGCCTGACTTATAAGCCAAGTCCTCTTGCGTCAAGCCGTATTGCTTGCGAAGCCTCTTTACACATTCTGCTAAAGGTGTCATAGTTGTATAAGTATATGCTTTTTCATATAAAACTACAAATACTATGCCAAATTATATTGAATTTCATATAATTGTTCATTTGGAATTGCTTTTTATATGGAATTTCATATAGTTTAGTTCTCGGCTTTAGCGGCGAGGATCATTTCGCAGAGTTCGCGGATGGCGCCGTCGCCGCCGTTTTTGGTGAGGTGGATAATGCCTGGGACGGCTTTGACTACGGCTACTGCGTTGGCTGGGCACGCGGCTACGCCAGCGTGCTGGAGGAGGTCGAGGTCATTCACATCGTCACCCACAAAGCAGACATTCTCCAACGTTATGCCCAACTCCTTGCAAATCTCGTTGGCAGCATCCAGTTTGGTCATCTTCACGCCGTCCACTACACGGCCGACACCTGTGTATATATATTCCAAACCGAGTTTCTGTCCACGTTTCAAGCCAATGGCAGTGTTCTCGCTGGTGAGGATACCGCAAGGGATACCCGCTTTGCGCAAGAGTACAATACCCATGCCGTCATATACGCAGAAACGTTTGAACTCGTCACCGCTCTCGGTGTAGTACATACCGCCGTCGGTCATGCAACCGTCCACGTCGGTGAGAAATAATTTCACTTCGTTCATATTGTGTAGTATTGTGTAGAGTTGTGTAGTATTGTGTAGAATTGTTTAGAGTTGGTTGTAAATGGTATAAAATGTTTGTGCCATGCCTGTCCAGGAGTAACGGTCTTTCTGCTGAATGAGGTACTGAGTGTAGTCGGCTTGGCGGGAGTGGGTGTAGTAGTCCAAGAGGGCTTCGGCTATGGCGTCTGCGTTGGGTTCGACGGCGTAGCCCATTTTGCGGTCGTGGACAATTTCGCCTAAGCCACCGACATTCGTCACCAGCATGGGTTTCTCGAAGTGGAAAGCCACTTGCGTTACACCACTCTGCGTAGCAGATTTGTAGGGTTGGACAATCAGGTCGGCTGCGCCGAAGTACTTACAAAGATCGGCATCAGCGATAAACTCGTTCTTAATAATCACTCTGTCTGTCAGTTGGTTATTGGTGATTTGTGCGCGGTATTTTTCTTCGTCTTCGTAGAATTCGCCTGCGATAATCAGTTGTAAGTTAGGCAGTTGGTCTTTGACTTTGTCAAAAGCATCCAGCAAAAGGTCAAGCCCTTTGTATGCGCGCACGAGACCGAAGAAGAGCATGTACTGCTTCTCGGGATCAAGTTGGAGCGTATGGCATGCTTGTTCTTTGGATATAGGGTCGCCGTAGTGATCGTAAATGGGGTGAGGGTAGGAGGTCTTGGGCTTGTGGGTTCGGTCTAAGCGGTCAATGTCTTGCACGACGCTTTCGGAGAGCGCCACGAAGCCATCGGTAGCGCGAACAAAGTAGGGTGCGAAGAGTTTGTCCAGTATGCTGGGTTCGTGCGGTATCATATTGTGTACCAAAGCGATACAACGCGTCTTGCCATTGTGCTGCGCAATGCGTTGGATCGTACCAAAACAGGGAGCGAAGAACGCCATCCAGTAGCACGAGATAAGCAGGTCGGGCTGCTTGTCGCGAATATGACGACCAACTTTGATCCAATTGAGCGGGTTGCAGGAGTGGACCTGTTGGCTAATGTGCAAGTCGGTTGGGGCTTTCTCGGTGGAGTATTGCGTCTTGCCTGGGAAAAGGAAAGACGGATATTGCAGGGTGAAAGTGATGACCTCCACCGTATGTCCTTCCGCTTGGAGTTGGCGCGCGAGGCGCTCGTTGAAGGTGGCGAGACCACCGCGAAAGGGATATGCTGTGCCGAGTAGGACTATATTCATTGTTTAGTGAACGCGCCTGCGGCGCTACTGTTTAGTGTTTAGTGTTTAGTGCTGCTCAAATGCATTCCAGCCTTGGGCTTGGAGGGAGATCTCTTCGCCGTTGCGGCCGATGAGGTTGATGCCGTATTCGGGTTTGGTGATATGACCAATGAGATACACATCGTCAAGAGGAATGAGTTTCTCGTAATCGTCTAAACTACAGGTAAATAGGAGTTCGTAGTCTTCGCCACCGTTGAGGGCGCAAGTCACGATGTTGAGGTTCATCTCCTCGGCGAGAGCTGCAGCTTGGTAGTCGATTGGCAGTTTGTCTTCATACACAGAGCAACCGACATTGGACTGGGTGCAGATGTGCATGAGTTCGCTGCTGAGGCCATCGGAAATGTCCATCATGGCGGTAGGTTTGATGCCTGCCTCGTGGAGTTTCTCAATTATATCGCGACGTGCCTCTGGTTTGAGTTGGCGTTCGAGCAGGTACTCGCGTCCTTCGAAAGCAGGGGTGGCGTTCTCGTTGGCATTCATGACAATGCGCTCGCGCTCAAGGAGTTGGAGACCCATGTAAGCGGTGCCGAGGTTGCCTGTGACACAAACGAGATCGTGCTCTTTGGCACCATTGCGATAGACAATGTCAGAGTCATATGCTTCGCCCAAACAGGTGATGGAGATAGTAAGACCCGTCATGGAGGCGCAGGTGTCGCCACCAACGAGATCGACGTTGTAACGCTCGCATGCCAAGCGGATACCGCTATAGAGTTCTTCGAGGTCCTCTACGGAGAAACGTTTGCTAATACCTAGAGAAACAGTAATTTGTGTGGGCGTAGCGTTCATGGCGTAGATGTCGGAGAAATTGACAATGGCTGCCTTGTAACCAAGGTGCTTGAGGGGTACATATTCGAGGTTGAAGTGTATGCCTTCGAGCAAGAGGTCGGTGGTGACAAGGGTGCGTTTGTCCTTGTGGTGAAGGACGGCTGCATCGTCTCCAATGCCCTTTTGGGTGGAGAGTTGTACATGTTGAATGTCTTTGGTGAGGTGTCGGATAAGTCCGAACTCGCCTAATGTAGAAATCGCTGTTTTAGCCATAACCCGAGTGTAATTTTGAATTATGAATTTTGAATTATGAATTAAGTGTGCAAAGGTACGATTTTTTTTTGAAATATGCAAGGAAGAGTGCGTAGAGCAGGAAGAAAAAGAGGTGCTTTCTCTTCCTTTAACCTCCCTTTGTTCCTTCTTTTGGGGTATTCGTGGAATATTCATGGGATATTCGTGGGGTATTCATGGGGTATACATATGTATCGGGTATGTGTCGGGTATGTATCGGGTATGTATCGGGAATGCGACGAAGCAAATAAGGAGTTTTGAGTGAAGAATGGGTGGGGAAGTAGGAAAAATGTGTGGTTGGAATGAGTTAGGAAAGGGTTAGGAAGGGGTTCGGAGGGGGGTAGAAAGGGGTTAGGAATGAGTTAGAAAGGGGTAGGAGGGAGTAAGAAACGGGTAAAGAAAGTGAGTGGGTGGGGTGGCTAAAAAAATGAGAAAAAGAAATTTTGTTGTTTTTGCTTGCGTATGTGAGAAAAATTTAGTACCTTTGCACGCTTTTCGTGTGTGCGCGTAAAAACTGATTATATTAAAGGCGCACACACGATGCCTAAAAATAATATAGATAACGCTCAAAAGCAATAACACGTAACGAAAAACATTACTAATATGATCGATTATATCAAAGGCGAACTGACATTCTTGACCCCTACTTACGCTGTGATAGAAGCAGCGGGAGTAGGGTATCAGATAAATATAGCGTTGACTTCGTACTCTGCGCTCGTGGGCAAAGAAGGACAAGTGACCAAACTATTTGTTACGGAAATTATCCGTGAGGATACGCATGACTTGTTTGGTTTCTTCACAACGGGTGAGCGTGAATTGTTCGTTATGCTGATGACGGTGAGTGGCATTGGAGCCAATACCGCCAGAATGATCATGTCGGCGTACTCGGCAAGCGAGATACGACAAATCATAGCCACTGGCAACGCGCGCGCATTGTCGCAAGTGAAAGGATTGGGCCCTAAAACGGCACAACGCGTTATCGTGGATCTGAAAGATAAAGTGCTGAAGATAGATTTGGGCGCAGACGCCCAAGTTGGTTCAGAATCGTTCAGCGCAGCTGATGCTGCTGTTCAAAGTGGTTCAGAGTTGTATAACGAGGTGAAACAAGAGGCAGTGAGCGCGCTGACCATGTTGGGCTTTGCAGCAGCAGCCAGCGGAAAAGTGGTGGATAAGATATTGAAAGAAGAACCAACTGCCAGCGTAGAGAAAGTGATTAAGATGGCGTTGAAGATGCTGTAGAATAGAATTGTTTAAAGTGAAAGGTAAGGATATAGTGAAAAAGCTGATTGTAATATTATTGGTGATGGGCCAAGGGCTATTGGCAATGGCACAAGATGATACGTTGGCAATGGTGGTAGATACTGCCATTATGGCTCCCATGCAAGTGAAACCGTTGGGAACGAAGACGTATGATGATCTGAATCGTGTTCATAGTAGTTTGGATTTGCAAGACCCTGAAAATGTGAATACTACAATAGAATATGACCCAGTGAACAACTGCTATGTGGTGCGTACTCGCATGGGCGATGTGGAGATTGCAACCCCCTATATGATGACCCCCGAAGAGTATCAAGCATACTCGGAACGCCAACAAATGGGGCAATACTGGCAGGAGAAGATTAGTACGGTGGAACATGACAACGAAAGCAAGTTTGATATAACCGATATGAAGTTTAATATCGGTCCCGCAGATAAAATCTTCGGCCCTGGTGGCGTGCAGGTGAAAATGCAAGGTTCGGCGGAGTTGTTGTTCGGATTTAAGCACCAATTTATTGATAATCCAGCACTTACACAGCGATCGAGAAATAATAATATCTTTGATTTTGATGAGAAGATTCAGTTGAGCGTCAATGGTAAAGTGGGCGACAAACTGAACTTCAATATGAGTTATAATACCGAGGCCTCGTTTAGTTTTGATCAGCAAAACTTGAAACTGAACTTCAAGGGTCAAGAGGACGATATTATTCAATCGTTGGAGGCAGGTAATGTGTCGATGACGCTGAACAACAGTCTGATACGCGGAAGTAGTGCGTTGTTTGGTGTGAAGACAGATTTGAAGTTTGGTAAGTTGCGTGTACAAGCGTTAGTTTCGCAGCAAAACTCTGAGAGTCAGTCAGTATCGAGCAAAGGCGGTGCGCAGACAACCAATTTTGAGGTGGCGATAGATAGTTATGATGAGAATAGGCACTTCTTCCTTAGTTACTATTTCCGCGACAACTATGAGCAAGCGATGAAGGCACTGCCTTATATAGCCAGTGGGGTGACGATTAATCGTATAGAGGTGTGGGTGACCAATAAGCGTGCGAGTTATGATGAGGCGCGTAACATAGTGGCACTGACCGACTTGGGTGAATATGATGCGGCACATATCCAAAATAGTAGATGGAAAGCCGAAGCCAGTGCGCGTACCCCCTACAATAAAGCCAATGATTTGTATGTAACCTTGACACAAGATAATGCTGGCGTGCGTGATATTCAGCAGGTTAGTAGCGTGATGCAGGATTTGATGCTGGATGTGAGTGAGGATTATGAGAAGATAGAGTCGGCTCGATTGCTCAGCAGTAGCGATTATACACTGAATGCCGCGTTGGGATATATTTCGTTGAAAGCGGCGTTGAATCAAGATGAGGTGCTGGCTGTAGCTTATGAATATACCTATGCAGGGCAAGTGTATCAGGTGGGTGAGTTCTCAACCGATGCAGGTGAATCATTGAAAGCACCTAACGCCTTGCTGCTGAAGATGTTGAAGAGTAGTAATAACGCTCCTATCGCCAAGAACAAAGGTACATGGGACCTGATGATGAAGAATATCTACTCCATTGGTGCAAGCCAGATGAGTAGTGATAAGTTTGAGTTGTATGTGCAATACCGCAACGACTCGGTGGGTACGGATGTGCAATACCTGATGGAAGGTGCTATAAAGGGTAAACAGTTGATTCGCGTGATGGGTCTTGACCGTTTGGATTCGCGCAACAATGCTTCGCCCGACGGTCGCTTTGACTATGTGGAAGGATATACTGCTATATCAAACACGGGTCGCATTGTGTTCCCTGTGCTGGAGCCATTTGGTAGCCACTTGGCAAAAGAGATAGGAGATGCCCGCGTGGCAGAGAAATATGTATTCCAAGAACTGTACGACTCGACCTTGGTGAGTGCGCAAGAGTATACGGAGAAGAATAAGTTTGCGTTGGTGGGTAAATACAAGGGTTCGTCAGGCAACGAGATTCGACTGAACGCGATGAATATTCCTCGTGGAAGTGTGGTGGTGACTGCAGGCGGTGCGACATTGGTTGAGAATGTGGACTATACGGTGGACTACACTATGGGTACGGTGACTATTCTGAATCAGTCTATATTGGAGTCGGGTACGAATGTGGATGTGAAATTGGAGAATCAGGCCTTGTTCTCGATGCAGCGCAAGTCGCTGTTTGGCGCGAACGTGGAATATGAGTTCAACAAGGACTTCACTATCGGCGGTACCATTATGCACATGAACGAGCGACCCATCACCACCAAGGTGAATACGGGTAGCGAGCCATTGGCGAATACTATTTGGGGTGTTAATGCGCATTGGAAGACGGAAATGCAATGGCTGACGCTGCTGATAGATAAGGTGCCATGGATTAATGCAACAGCACCTTCAACCTTCCAAGTCAATGCGGAGTTTGCGCATCTGATACCTGGTCACACAAAGGAAGTGGGACAAGTGGGTACAGCGTATGTGGATGATTTTGAAGCAACAAAGACCAATATAGATATTCATTACCCCAGTTATTGGCGATTGGCATCTACGCCACGCTCGGATTGGTTCCCAGAATATGCATTGAGCAATGATGCGCAGTATAATAAGAATCGTGCTCTGTTGGCATGGTACACGGTGGACCCTATTTTTGGCAAACCATCGAGCAACACGCCTAAACATATAAAGGATAATATTGAATTGATGTGCGACCACCGCACGCGTACCGTGTACGAACAAGAGGTGTATCCAAATAAGCAAGTCATGGCTAATGCCGATACTCGTTTGCCAGTACTGAACCTGAGCTATTATCCTGATGAGCGCGGTCCGTATAATATTTCGGCAGATGAGATAGGAAGAGATGGTAAACTGACTGATCCTGCTTCGCGTTGGGGCGGTATCATGCGTAAGTTGGACAATACGGACTTTGAGAAAGCGAATATAGAGTATATAGAGTTTTGGTTGATGGATCCGTTCCTCACGAACCCCGATGCGGATTATGAAGGTGGTGACCTGTATATCGATTTGGGTGATGTGAGCGAGGATATTCTACGCGATGGTAAGAAGTCGTTTGAACATGGATTGCCACTGAATGAATCGGAAGAGTCATTGGTGGAAAATACGGTTTGGGGACGTTCGCCACGCACAACGAGTACGGTGGTGGCTTTTGCTAATGAGGCAGGTGCTCGCGCGAAACAAGACGTGGGATTGGATGGTTTGAGTACAGATCAGGAGATAGACCCTATGTATCTCTACTATAATGGAAGCAATCCATATGCGGAGTATCTGACTGCCTTGCAATCGAAAGTGGATGCGACGGTATGGGATATGTGGGCAGAAGATGAGTTCTCTCCACGCAATGACCCTGCGGGTGATAATTATCACTATTATCGTGGTGATGATTATGATGCAGAGGAAACACCTATCTTGTTGCGCTATAAGCGTTATAACGGAACAGAGGGCAACTCGCCTGAAGCAATGGAGAATGAGCGATATGGTAGTGCAGCGTCGTTGTACCCTGATATAGAGGATATTAACAATGACAATACGTTGAATGATGGCGAACGCTTCTATCGTTATCGTATCTCGTTGCGCAAACAAGATATGATGCGTGTGGGACAACAACATATAGCGAGCATCATGGAAACGACGGTGAAATTGCGCAACGATGAGATGGCAACGGTGAAGTGGTATCAGTTTAAGATTCCGTTGAAAGGTGATAGCGCGATGGTGCAAAAAGTGGGTAATATCCGCAACTTTAAGTCGATTCGTTTTGCGCGTATCTTTATGACCAACTTCAAGCAGGAGACACATATCCGCTTTGCTTCGTTTGATTTGGTGCGTGGCGAATGGCGCAATTATACAAAGGGATTGTATCAGGATGTGGCTAATAATCAGTATAATATTGCCAATCCATATACATCTATAGGTACATTGGATGTTCAGGCTGTGAATATAGAAGAGAACTCAAATCGCACGCCAGTGAACTATGTGTTGCCTCCTGGTGTATCGCGTCAGACAGACCCTGGACAAGCACAGTTGATTGCACAGAACGAACAGGCGATGGTGCTGAAGGTGAACTACTTGCCCGCCAAAGATGCTCGCGCAGTATATAAGAATGTAACCTATGACATGCGCCAGTATAAGCGTTTGCAGATGTTTGTACACGCGGAGTGTATGCCTGATTTTGATCCAATCCAAGATCATGATTTGACCTGTTTTATTCGTTTGGGTTCGGATTTGAAGAACAACTACTATGAGTATGAGATTCCTTTGGCACTGACACCAGAAGGCTTTTATAATGATGAGAGTGCAGAGGATAGGTTGAAGGTGTGGTTGAAAGAGAATACCTTTGACTTCCCGTTGAGCGTCTTTACCGATGCAAAGACCGCTCGCAACAAGGCCAAACGAGCAGGCAATACGAATGTGGGCAACACGATTCCGTATGTAGTGTATGACCCAGAGAAGTTGGATAATAAGATTACGGTGTTGGGTAATCCTACCTTGGAGGATGTGCAAGCGATCATGATAGGTGTGCGCAATAATACCAATCATGAGGTGAGTGGTGAGGTCTGGGTGAACGAGTTGCGTTTGAGTCAATTCAATGAGCAAGGCGGTGTGGCAGCTATGGCTAATGCGGCGCTGAGCGTCAGCGATATAGCCCAGGTGAATGTGGCAGGACGACTGGAGACTGCGGGATACGGAAGCATAGAGTCGAATGTGCTGGATCGAAATATGGAGAATATGTATCAGTTGTCGGTAAGTGCCGCACTGGAGGCAGGTCGCTTGTTCCCTGAGAAAGCAAAATTGCAGATTCCGTTGTATGTATCATACACGAACGAGACCCTGTCGCCGAACTATGATCCATTGGATACAGATATTAAACTGTCGGAGAGTTTGGAGAACTACGAGACGAAAGCGGAACGCGACTCCATAACAGAGATGGCTAATACGGTGCAAGAGGCAACCAGTTTCTCGGTGACCAACATGAAGGTGGATATTCACTCGAAGAAACGCAATATGTTCTATGATCCTGCTAACTTCTCTATATCAGCAAGTTACAATAAACAGAATCAGCATACACCTGAGATAGAACAAGATATTGTGACAGACCAAAAGGGTTCGTTCAACTACTCGTATAGTTTTAATCCGCAACCTTGGGAGCCATTTAAGAATGTGAAAGGCGTGGACAATGTGAAGTTCTTGAAAGAAATGAATTTCTACTATCTGCCACAATCATGGGCGTTTAATACGACGATGCATCGTACTTATACGCACATGAAGATGCGTGACTTTAGTGTGGAGGCAACAGGTGCTGCGGATATGGATTTGACTTTCTCGAAAGACTTTACATGGGATCGCAATTTTGACTTCAAGTACGATTTTACTAAGAATATGAAGTTCACCTTCCAAACCGCCATGAACTCAACGGTGGATGAAGGATATTATGCGCCAGAGATTATTCGTGACTATGCGTTCACGAATGACTATTACGAGGCATGGAAGGATACTATCCAACGCAGTTTGGCTACTTGGGGTAATCCATATACATATCAACAGTTGTTCTCGGCATCGTGGAATGTGCCATTCAATCGTATTCCGTATTTGGAGGCACTGACGGCTAATGGTTCGTATAATGCTACTTACAATTGGAACCGTACTATGCAATCGACTATGCAAGAGACGGCTAACTTGGGTAATGTGGTGAGCAGTACACGTGCTTGGCAAGTGGATGGCGGTGTGAATTTTGAAACATTGTATGGCAAGTCCAAATACTGGAAACAGATGAGTCAACGTTATAGTCAGCGTACTCGTCGTCGTCCATTCCGCTCGAAGACATATGACGAGATTGTAACGTTGGTGGCAGGTGAGCCAAAGGAAATTGTTCACCGATTGGGTAGTGAGATGATAGAGGTTACTGCTGAAACAGAGAGCGGCAAGCCTGTGAAAGTGAAAGTGAAGTCCACGACCACTACGCAAGCGACTATTGTGGCCAAGAGCAGTATGGAGAATGTGAAACTGACGATTAAGACCGTGGATCAAAACCAACGCTCAGCCGCAGAGAAAGCTATGGATATGGCAGCCTACTTTGGTACGATGTTGCGCAAAGTGCAAGTGACCTATCGCAATACGACTTCGCTTACCTTGCCAGGCTTCAACCAGAGTGTAGGGTTTATGGGACAAAGCAAGGTAGAGGACTTGTATGCACCTGGATTTGACTTTGCTTTTGGATTCTTTGGTGATGACTTTGTGGAGAAAGCTAAGCGAGAGGGTTGGTTGTCAGGCGATACAACGGTGGTACAACCTGCTTCGCGCACGAAGACAGCCGATTTTGATGCGAAAGTAACGTTGGAACCTTTCCCAGGATTTAAGATTCAAATGAATGGAAAGCGTTATGCAGCTGAATCTTCGTCCGTGATTTACTCCTTTGAGCAGTTGCAGGAGAATATGACGGGTTCGTTTAATATCACTCAAGTGGCGATAGGAACAGCGTTCCAACGAATTGGTAATGCGGATGATAACTTCTCATCTGAAGTGTTTGATCAGTTCTTGACCAATAGAGAGATTATGACGAGTCGTGTGCAAGATCAATACGAGGGTATGACTTATCCGAATAGTCAGATGATTCCTGCTCAGTTACGCGGTAAGAAATATGACCGTAAGTATGGTGCTGTGGGCAATAATACGGCTGATGTGTTGGTACCAGCGTTCTTGGCTGCTTATACGGGTCGCGACCCATATAGCGTGAAGCTGAATCCGTTTATGAGTCTGTTGCAGATATTACCTAACTGGTCGGTAACATTCGACGGTTTGGGTAAATTGCCATGGATGCGTGACAACTTTAAGTCGGTGAATATCACACATGCTTATACCTGTAAGTACGCAATAGGTAGTTACTCCAGTTACTCTACTTGGACACCAGCTGGCGACTTGAGCAACAAGCATGTTGGTTTTATTCGCGATGTAGAGACTGAAAATCCAATTCCATCGTCAGCATACGATATTTCGTCTGTGACATTGTCGGAGAGTTTCTCGCCTCTGGTGGGTGTAAATATGACTATGAAGAACTCGCTCTCAGCTAAAGTGGAGTATCGTAAGCAGCGCAATATCTCGTTGAATGTTAACTCTGTACAAATTAGCGAGGGTCATACAGATGAGTTTGTGATAGGTGCGGGATACACCATTAAGGATTTGAGTTTTATTGCCAAATCGAAGTCGGGAGGACAGAAGAAGGTAAGCAACGACTTGAAGTTGAATGTGGATGTGAGTTACAAGGACATCAAGACCCTTTTGCGCAAAGTTGAGGAGGGTATCACACAAGCCAGCTCAGGTAACAAGGTGTTTGGTATTAAGGTGAGTGCGGATTATGTATTGTCACAAAAGATCAATTTGCAATTGTTCTATGATCACCAAGGTACTACTCCGTTGATTTCATCTTCGTATCCAATGCGAGCGGACAATGTGGGTATCAATATCAAACTTATGCTCACTCGATAATGTTTAAGGTTGGAATTATTGGTCCTGAATCTACGGGTAAAAGTACGTTGTCGCACTATTTGGCCAAGCGCTATGGTGGTATGTTGTTGCCAGAGTACGCGCGCGTATATTTAGAGGAACGGGCGCGTGCATATGGGTGCGCGTATGCGTACACGCGCGAGGATGTATTGCAAATAGCTGCGTATCAGGTGGAGGAACTGCGTGAGTTGTCTCAGCAGGAAGGAGTAGCTTTTTTTGATACGGAGTTGATAATCACGAAGGTGTGGCTGCAACATAAGTATGGCGAATGCCCTCAGTTTGTGGAGGAAGCATTGCGAAAATATCCGATGGATGTGTATCTGCTATGTTATCCCGATTTGCCGTGGGAACCTGATCCTGTTCGCGAGAACCCTACTATACGCGAATATCTATTTGATTGGTATGAACGAGAAGTGCAGGCACTGGATGTGCCGTATTATATTGTAAGGCACTTGTAGGGTGGTGTAGGATTTCTTCGTAATCCATCGCCCTTTGATGCGATGTCTTACAAACAAAAAAAAAGAAATCACGCTTAAGAATGAATTCTTGCGTGATTTCTTCTTTTTGTTTGTGATCCGTGCAGGATTCAAACCTGCAACCCCCACATCCGTAGTGTGGTACTCTATTCAGTTGAGCTAACGGACCATTGCTTCTTTTCGAAAGCGAGTGCAAAGGTACTGCTTTTTTTTGAATTGACCAAATATTTTGGCAAAAAAATGAAAAATAACCTCAAATTACTCTTTTTTGTAGTTCCTAATGAGCAAAAAGGGGACTATTTTCTCAGTGTATAAAGGGAAGGTAGGTTGCGACCTTTCTCGTCAAAGTCCAGTCCGTACCCCAAAACAAATTTGGTGGGAATGGATTTGCCTACGTATTTGGGTGTGGCATCAGGATATTGCAAGGAGTCGGGTTTGAAGAGGAAAGAAGTGAGTTCTACTGAGCGTGCGCCTTCGTCTTTGAGTTGTTGGATGAAACCGTGCATGGTAAGCCCAGTGTCTACGATGTCTTCGATGACAATAATGTCGCGGTCTTTGATTGGCGTTTGCAGTGGAATGAGCATATTCACTTTGCCTGTGGTGGCAGTACCCTCGTAGGATTTGAGGCGCACAAAGGTGATCTCAGCGGGTAGGGTAATGTGCTTAAATAGGTCGGAAGCATAGATAAATGCACCATTGAGTACGCAGATGAATAATGGTTCGCGACCTGCATAATCGTGGTTGATACGCTCTGCCACATCGGATACGATGGTGGCAATCTCCTGTTGGGACAAGTACTCATCGAAGATGAGATTATTGACGGTTACACTCTGCATGGGATGAAGAATATTTCAAATTAAGGTACAAAAGTACTGCTTTTTTGGGATATTTGCAAGTGAAAATATATTTTACATAGAAAAATATATCATAAAATGGATTTCTGCTTGCGTAATTGAAAAAAAAGTAGTACCTTTGTAGGCGATAAAGTAGGCAATAGGTTATGGGCTATTGGTTATAGGTATGAACAGATAATTATTTAAAGCAATACAACAATGAAAAACGAAGAATTGGAAAAAGTATTGGCCGTTGCTGAACAATGGACCAAAGAGCCTTATGATGCAGAGACCCGCGATGCGGTGAAATCAATGATTGAGGCTGAAGACAAGACAGAATTGATCGATAGTTTCTATCGCACTTTGGAGTTTGGTACAGGTGGTTTGCGTGGACTGATGGGTCCAGGTACCAACCGTATGAACAAATATATTGTGGCACAAGCGACACAAGGTTATGCTAATTATTTGCTGAAAGTGCAAAAAGAGGGTGGTTTTGCGACTCTGAAGGGCGATACTGTGAGTGTCGTAGTAGGTCATGACTGCCGCAACAATGGTCGCCTCTTTGCTGAGACCGTAGCCGCCGTGTTTGCAGCTAACGGTATTAAGGTGTATTTGTTTGAGAGTTTGCGCCCAACTCCAGAGGTTAGTTTTGCTATCCGTCATCTCTCTGCTCAAGGCGGTGTGAACGTAACCGCCAGCCATAATCCTAAAGAGTACAACGGCTACAAGGCATACTGGGAGGACGGTAGTCAAGTGCTTCAACCACATGACCAAGGTATCATTGACGAGGTGAATAAGGTTACTCTCGCTGATGTGAAAATGACTGGCAATGAGCACCTTATTGAAATTATCGGCGGCGAGATGGACTACGATTATATGCAAGCGGTTAAGACCGTCATGATTGATCAAGAGACTATTCTTCGTCAAAAAGATTTGAATATTGTATTCACTCCATTGCATGGTGCAGGTCGTCATATTGTGCCTATGTGTTTGCGCTCTTGGGGCTTTGAGAATATTCATGTGGTACCAGAGCAAATGGTGATTGATGGCGATTTCCCAACGGTACAAAGTCCAAACCCTGAGAATGCTGAGGCAATGACGATGGGTATGAATTTGGGTACTCGTTTGAATGCTGACCTTGTGATTGCCAGTGACCCTGATGCTGACCGCTTGGCTATTGTATGCCGCAACGATAAAGGTGAGTGGACTATCATCAATGGTAACCAAACCTGTATGATGTACTGCTACTACATTATCAATAATATGAAGAAATTGGGCAAACTTCGTCCAGAGCATTTCTTGGTTAAAACTATCGTTACCAGCGAGTTGATTCGTAAGATAGCAGATGCACAAGGTGTGACTCTGACTGATGAATATACTGGCTTTAAGTGGATAGCTAACCGTATTCGTGAGTGGGAAGGTACACGCAAATACATTGGTGGAGGCGAGGAGAGCTTTGGTTTCTTGCCATATGATGCGGTGCGCGATAAATGTTCTCCATCGGCTATCTGTTTGATTTGTGAGATTGCAGCGTATGCAAAAGATAATGGCATGACTCTGTATGATTACCTGCTGAATATCTATATGGAGTATGGCTTCCAACGTGAGACAACTATCAATGTGGTTCGCCCTGGTAAGTCAGGTGCAGAGGAGATTCAAGCAATGATGGTGAACTTCCGTCAAAATCCTCCTATGGAGATTGCTGGCGAGAAAGTAGTGAAAACCAAGGACTTCAAGACCCTCGTTCAACGCGAATTGGTGAATGGTGAGTGGGTGGAGACACCTATCGTGATGGCACTCAATGCTACCAGCAATGTGCTGCAATACTTTACCGAAGGTGGTTTGAAGATTTCCGTTCGCCCAAGTGGTACTGAGCCAAAGATCAAGTTCTACTTTGAGATTCCAGCTACGATGCCAACTCCTGCGGATTATGACAAAGCTACCGCAGAAGCAGAAACCAAAGTGCCTGCTATCAAAGCAAGTTTGGGAATTTGATAGGTGATATTATATAAAGACAACTTAGTCAACATCTGCGCGGCGCCAACATTGCGCCTTGCCATGTTGAAAATAAGATGCTTAATACATAATTTGAAAATAAATTGCCTATGAAACAGTAGTGTGTAGTTGATACGCACATCGTGAAATAAAGAAAAAGCATTTTTGCTTAATTCTATCCTCTAAAGTTTGGCGACTGAAAGAAACCGATAGGAATATAGCGAAATGCTCGTGTGACAAGCACGGGCTTTTGGTTATTCTATCGGTAGGTTACGCCAAACACCTTGAGGATGAATATTGCAAAAGTTCGTGCTTTTTTATGTGCGTATGTTTGTGTAAATATAAGTCTTGCAAAGAATAAAATGGAGTAACCCGAAATGCCAAAAGTGAGTAGGGATAAATGTATAAATATAAAATGATTATGAAAAAGATTTTACTTGGTTTAGTCATGCTGGTAACCGCAGCAACAATGAATGCACAAATTGAGTTGGAGCATGTGTTTGATGGATATGGGTTGGTTAATAATCCTGATATAGAGCCTTTTCATGTGAAGAGTGTATATATGGTGCAAAATGGTAATTCCATAGAAATTTTTAATGCTGACTTTTCTCATAGAGTAACTTTGGATAATGTCGATGCATGGAATGGTGGTATGATAGCAGAGAATATATTTACAAATGACGGCACAATCTGTTATATTACACCAAATAGTGATAGGAGTGGTTATTTGTTAATTAATGAAACAGGTAGTATAATTAGTATTATACATTATGGAATGCTTGCTCTGAAAAAAGTAGGAGAACAATATAAATTGTTTGTTATGGACGAAGAGGGAGGCAAGACATATGTTTACTCTTGCCCAGGCAATGGCGAAGTTACAACAAGTGTGGAGAATGTACCTGCAAAAGTAAAACGCAATGCCTATCCCAATCCTGCAACTGATTTAGTGACATTGCCTTATGAGGCGAATGGCGCAACATCCATGAAGATTTATGACATACAAGGCAAGCTGGTAGAACGCAAGTTCTTGGATAAGAGCAAACAAGAACTCCAACTCAATGTAAAAGACTATCCAAGTGGCATGTACTTCTTTGAAGTAAATGGCGAAAGTAATTCGTTTATAGTGAAATAATCGGCAGATAATATTGCTAAGTATGAAAAATCGTTCTCGAAAGGGAACGATTTTTTATTTCATCACAATTCAATATGTTGTGCCTCAATTGCTTCAGATAAGAAAAGCGAGGCGGATTCGGCAAACTTTGTAGCCGATTCTGTAGTGAGGAAGCGGACTCCAGAATTTCTTTTTGAAGGCGAGGAAATGCGTTCCTCGATTTCAGGGTGACGTTGTAAGTAATCAGCTAAACTATCTGCTACTATTTGACCTTGTTCAATAACCGAAATAGAACGGTTGGTTCTTTTTAAGAAGTGCTCTATTTTGTCTTGTAAGAGTGGGTAATGGGTGCAGCCCAATATTATGGTGTCAATCAGCGGGTCGCGGGTGAGGAGTTCGGTGAGGTATTTCTCTACGAAGTAGTCGGCACCTGCATGAAGGTGTTCGCCTGACTCAATCAGCGGTACCCACATGGGGCATGCTTGCTGGGTGATGGTTAGGGTGGGATCTTGTTTGAGAAGTTCGATGACGTAACTCTCGGAAGCCACAGTGCCAGGGGTGGCCAGTACGCCAATATGTTTGGTGCGTGTGCGTTGCGGAATGACCTCTACCGTAGGGCGTATGACGCCTAAAACGCGGAGTTCGTTGGGATTGATATTGCGTTGCTGAATCGTGCGGAGCGCTTTGGCACTGGCGGTGTTGCAGGCGAGAATGATGAGGTTGCAACCCTGCTGGTGCAGGTAGTTGACAGCCTGAAGGGTATATTCATAAATGACATCAAACGAGCGTGTTCCGTAGGGCGCACGCGCATTATCACCCAAGTAGAGATACTCATACTGGGGGAGATGTTGGCGAATGTGATTGAGAATGGTCAGTCCGCCGTAGCCGCTGTCGAAAATACCAATCAAAGCAGTTTTCAGTTTTCAGTTTACAGTTGAAAGATACGTATTTTGGGTGCAAAGGTACAAAAAATAAATAAAATGCACAAATAATTTGCATAAATGGCATTTTTTTTGTAACTTTGCAGGCAAAATCAAAAAAGTATAAATTAAAACTGAAAGAATATGAAATTTAATGTATCAAGCTCGAAATTGTTTGCTCAATTGCAAGCAGTGAGTCGTGTGATTGCTGCAAAGAATAGTTTGCAGATTTTGGAAGCTGTGTTGTTTGACCTTGAAGGCGATGTGCTGACCTTAACAGCATCTGATAGTGAGACAACCATTCGCACTTCCTTGACCGTGGAGGATGCACAAGGTGCAGGTAAAGTAGCAGTAGGTGGCAAGTTGCTGTTGGAGACACTGAAGGAGTTTTCGGAGCAACCATTGACCTTCCAGATAGATGAGCAGAACTATGGCCTGAATATTACCAGTGCTAATGGTACATATAGTTTCGTAGGTGCTAATGGTTTGGAATATCCAGAAATGCCAGTAGAAGAGGGTGATAACACCTTCTCTATGCCTGCTAATGCACTGTTGGATGCAATCAACAAGACAATATTCTGCACCGCGGATGATGAGTTGCGTCCTGTGATGAATGGTATTTACTTTGATTTGAGCGAGGAGAAGATTGCGTTGGTGGCTACCGATGCACATCGTTTGGTGCGTTATATCAACGAGGGCGTGAAGGGTTCGCAATCAGTAAGTTTCATTTTGCCAAAGAAACCTGCGCAATTGCTCAAGCAAGTACTGCAAAAAGAGGCTGAGGAAGTGAAAGTGACCTTTGGTCAAAAGAATGCGAAGTTTGAGTTTGGCACAACCGTGATAGTTTGCCGTCAAATCGAGGGCCGCTTCCCTAATTACAATGCGGTGATTCCACAAAACAATACGAACAAAGTGTTGGTGGATCGTCAAACGATTGTGAATGCCTGCAAGCGTGTGGCTGTGTTTGCGAATACAGGTACCAGCCTGCTGAAATTGGCGTTGAGCGAGAATCAGATTAAGATTTCGGCACAAGATATTGACTTCTCGACTTCGGCGGAGGAGATTATCCCATGTGACTATAATGGCATGCCAATGGCTATTGGCTTTAAGGCACCTTTCTTGATTGAGATATTGTCGAATATAGCTTCGCAAGATGTGGTTCTTCAGTTGGCAGATCCCGCTCGTGCAGGTTTGATTCTTCCAGCAGAGAATGATGAGGGACAAGATTTGTTGATCTTATTAATGCCAATGTTGCTCAACGACTAATTTTGTGTTTCTTTTGGCATCCCGCTGGTTGACTTTGGTCGCAATGTCCTGCATTGCTTCCTCAATTCGCTCAGCAATCTGCTCAAAATAAACTACAAAATGTATGATTGAATTATGAAGTTGCAATTAACTCGTCCGTTGGTTTTCTTTGATTTGGAGACTACGGGATTAAATATCGCATCTGACAGGATAGTGGAGTTGAGTTATTATAAGGTCTTTCCCAATGGAACATCGGAGGGAAAGACCTTCCGTGTCAAACCTGTACAGATGATGTTAGGGCAAGAAGTACAGTTGCATATCTCGGAAGAAGCGAGTGCCGTACATGGTATATATGACGAGGATTTGGTAAACTGTCCTACCTTTAAAGAGATTGCACCTGAGCTGGTGAGTGTGTTGGAAGATGCTGATTTGGCAGGATATAACTCCAATCACTTCGACTTGCCTTTGCTGGCGGAGGAGATGATGCGAGCAGGAATGAATATTGACCTGAAGGCAAAACGCATGGTGGATGTATTCACTATCTTTCAGCGTCAAGAGCCACGCAATTTGGTGGCTGCCTATAAGTTTTATTGCGGAAAAGACCTAACCCGTGCGCACTCGGCAGATGCCGATACGATGGCGACCTACGAAGTGCTGATGGCGCAGTTGGAGAAATATGATATTCCAAAGGATGTGGATGGTCTGGCTGAATTTACTGCGGGAAATGCGCGTTTTGCGGATTTTGCAGGGCGTATTACGTATGATACACAGGGTGTTGAGGTGTTTAACTTTGGCAAATATAAAGGTCAGCGCGTGGTGGATGTGTTCCGCCGTGATACTGGCTATTATGGCTGGATTCAGCAAGGTGATTTTCCACAATATACTAAGAATGTATTTACGCGTATCTATCTGAGTTTGAGAAGTTGACGGGTAAATTAACGATATTGGGTTGTGGTAGTGCCATGCCGACATTCCAGAATTCGCCTACAGGTCAGATTGTGGAATTGTGCGACAAGTCGTTCTTAGTGGACTGTGGCGAAGGCACGCAGTTGAAGATGCGACAGTTAGGCGTGAAAACAGCGCGGTTGTACACCGTGCTGATTTCGCATTTGCATGGTGATCACTGTTTTGGATTGATAGGGCTAATCTCCACTTTGGGTATGATGGGCAGAACGCAACCGTTGCATATATATGCGCATGCCGATTTGGAGAAGCTGATGCGTCCGTGGTTGGATTATCATTGTCAGGATATGTCGTATGAGGTTGTTTTTCATGCGATTAACCCTCGCAAGCGAGCGGTGATTTTTGAGGATCGGACACTGACAATAGAGACTATACCGTTGAAGCATAAAGTGCCGACTTGTGGTTTTTTGTTTACGGAGCATCATCGCGATACAGAGCCACGCAAGCGCTACGCGTATTGTTCGGATACCGCTTATCGCGAGCAGATAGTGGAGCAGATTGCGGGTGTGGAAGTATTGTTTCATGAGTCCACATATACAGAAAAAGACGCAGATAAATGCAAAAAATATACTCATTCTACTGCTAAGCAGGCGGCGCAAATAGCGAAGTTGGCGGGTGTAGGGAAATTGGTGATAGGACATTATAGTGCTCGCGAAGATGATCATACCGTATTTTTGAACGAAGCGCAGGAAGTGTTTGTGAATACGGTGTTGGCGAAGGAGTGTGAAACGATAGAGTTGTAAATGAAAGTTTCTACGCAATATGTATGTTCAAGTTGTGGTGCTAAGGCGCCGCAGATGATAGGTCGTTGTCCTGTGTGTGGCGAGTGGGGGACATACGAGGAGGAGGTGAGTGCGGCTGTATCTGTCAAGAAAGGCGGTGCTGCTCTGCGACGTGGTGCTAAGGCTCAACGTCTGCACGAGGTAGATGCAAAGGAAGAGATGCGAATAGACATGCATTCTTCGGAATTGAATCGTGTGTTGGGTGGCGGATTGGTTCCTGGCAGTTTGGTGCTATTGGGTGGTGAGCCAGGTATAGGAAAGTCCACATTAGCACTACAAGTCCTGCTGAAGATGGGCAACAAAAAAACGCTGTATGCAAGTGGTGAGGAGAGCGCTAAACAGTTGAAACTGAGAGCAGAACGATTGGTTGGCGATGCTTCGAATTTGTATATTATAGCGGAGACCTCCTTGGAGCGTATATTGGAGAGTGTGACGGATATAGAGCCTGAGGTAGTGGTGGTGGATAGTATTCAAACGATTGGCACTGAGGCGATAGAGGCGAGTATCGGTAGTCTGAGCCAAGTGAAAGAGTGTGCTGCGCGGATATTGCAATATGCGAAGGAGAAAAATGTGCCATTTGTAATAGTGGGACATATCAATAAAGAAGGCTCGTTGGCAGGACCAAAGGTGTTGGAGCATATAGTGGATACGGTGTTGCAGTTTGAGGGCGACCAACACTATGTGTATCGCATTTTGCGTGCACAAAAGAATCGTTTTGGTAGTACGAGCGAGTTGGGAATTTTTGAGATGCAGCAAGATGGGTTGCGCGAGGTGATTAATCCGAGCGAGTTGCTGTTGTCGAATAATCGTGACGGTTTGTCAGGAATTGCTATTGCTGCAGCAGTAGAGGGTGTTCGTCCATTGTTGATTGAGGTGCAGGCGTTAGTGGCAAGTGCGGCTTATGGAACGCCGCAACGTAGTAGCACAGGCTTTGATGCACGTCGATTGAACATGTTGTTGGCGGTGTTGGAGAAGCGAGTTGGGTTCAAATTGTTGCAAAAAGATGTATTTGTGAATATCGCGGGTGGGCTACGAGTGAATGATCCTGCGATAGATTTGGCGATATTGGCAGCGGTGTTGTCCTCAAATATGGATATTGCGTTGGATGAAGAAACGTGTATTACGGGTGAAGTGGGATTGGCAGGAGAAATACGCCCAGTTAATCGTGTTGATCAGCGGATTAGAGAGGCTGAAAAGCTTGGTTTTCAGCGGATTATTGTTCCGTCGGGGCAGAAGTATAATGCGCACAATCTAAAGATAAAAGTGGTGGAGGTGAGTCGAGTGGCGGAGGCGTTCAAAATTTTATTCCAAAAATAATTTGCATATATCAAAAAAAAGTTGTACCTTTGCAGGTCAAATGTGATAATATAAAAAATAATAAAATATTCATTATGAAGAAGAGTAGATTTTTTCTTGTTTTGGTGATGGCGTTAGCTCCCATTTTTGCGATGGCTCAAACAGAGAATGTAGAGTTAGGTTTGCAAGTAGGAGCTGGTTTCTTTTTGGGATTGGATGAGCTACCTACGCCTGGCTATACCCGCGTGAATGAGTTTGCGTGGATGCGTGATAGTGAGGGTATGCCTGCGTTCGAATCTTACGGCGGTATTGTGCGCTATCGTTTTGATTATCGTTGGACGCTCCAAGCGCAAGCAATGCGTCAGCGTATGCGTTTTAAGGAGAGTGTTGAAGGTCATGACCCTCTGTATTTTTACAATAGTATGTGGAATGCCGATGTGATGGCTGAGTTCAATATTTTGAAATATGGTTTTGTGGAGAATCGCAACGCTAAGGTTTATACTGTAACTCCTTATGTGGCGGTTGGTATAGGTACTTCGTTGTACAATGAACATGCTACATATCGTTGGAATGCAAAGCATTTGGAAGGAGCAACTGGCACAAAGAGAAATACCTTCTACCCAGCGGTGAAAGCGCGTGATTTGGCTGCTGCATTGTATATTCCATTCGGAGCTGGTTTGAAATTGCGTATGGCATCAAATTGGCAGCTTAAGGTGGCATGTCAGTATGATTTGTACGTGTTGAATGGTAATGTAGATGGTAGCACAGCTGGTGTGGGAACTGAGATTGAAGGTGAGAAGGTGTATCCTAATGGTGGCGGTGTGTCATTCGAAGGAGTGCAATATAAAGCAGCCAGTACACATAATGTGGTGGCTACAGTCGGTGTGATTTACAACCTTCCATCTAACGGCCGTGCTGGTGTGATGGTTAATTACTAAGAGCAATTATTAACTCGCATAGTAAATTAATATTATTGTTGATATGGTGGGGTGTTGTATGCTCCGCTATCTCACGTGCTTCTATCACGGAGTTTCCATGTGAGGTCGGTGTGCAAGTGGGCGTGGGCTATTATGTGGGTGATGCTAATAAGATGCTTTTTGGTAATACACGCGAAGTGTTTGGCGCACATGCGCGATATAATTTTGATTCGCGTTGGGCAATGCATGTGAAAACGCAGCGTCAGCGAATAGTATACGCGTATAAGCCTCAACCTACGGCTGAGGTGTTAAACCCGTTGAGCGTTAAGTTTCAAAACCCGATGTGGCACTTTGATGTTATGGCGGAGTATAACTTCTTTCGTTTTGGGTTGCACCCATATGATTCGCGTATCAAACCGATAACTCCATATATCGCTTTAGGTGTGGGACTTACGATGTCGAACAAAACAGCCACTCACTATAGCATAAAAGATATGGTGTATCCTCGCGTACAGATTAATAAAAAGGATAATGAAGATGGTATAACTTTTGGTGGTTTCTATATACCGATTGCTATAGGTGTAAAGTGGAAGTTTGCTGAGCGTTGGCAGTTGCATGCCTCTTGGCAACACCAAATTTATCTCTCCGATAATATTGAGGGATATATGCCGGGTTATGACAAAATAGATGGTACGACCAGTGATCCAAGTATTTTGAATAATTCCAACGACATGAACGGCTTTAATATCCTCAATAATGATTTGACCTCCTCTTTGACCATAGGTGTGGTTTTTGAGTTTGGTACACGAGAAAAAATGTGTTATTTTTGTGAGGAATAATGTGGTTAATAATATGAGTTATAAAACCCAAATACAACCTAATCGCATTCCGCGTCATATTGCCATCATTATGGATGGTAATGGTCGTTGGGCGAAGCGCCAAGGATTGGCGCGCATGTTCGGTCATCGCCAAGGCGTCGAAACCGTGCATCGTATCACAGAGGTGGCTGCAGAATTGGGTATAGAGTACCTTACTTTGTATGCATTTTCCACGGAGAATTGGAATCGTCCAAAGGAGGAAGTGGATGCCTTGATGTCCCTATTGGTGGATACGATTGCTAAGGAAACGCCTACTCTGATGAAGAACAATGTCCGTTTGTCAACTATAGGCGATTTGGATCGTCTGCCAGAGAATGCGCAAAACAAATTTCGTGCTTGCATGGCAGAAACCAGAGGTAATACTGGGCTGAATTTAGTAATTGCTCTCAGCTATAGTGCACGTTGGGAGATTATACAAGCAACTCGTAATATTGCGTTGGCACTGCAGCAAGGCACTATATTAGTGGAAGATATCAACGAAGAACTCATCTCTGCATCAATGGCGACTAATCAGATGCCCGACCCTGATTTGTTGATTCGTACCAGTGGCGAATTGCGTATCAGTAATTTCCTATTGTGGCAGTTGGCGTATGCTGAGTTGTACTTCACGGATTGCCTATGGCCTGAGTTTACGGAAGAAGAGTTTTATCGTGCTATTGTGGATTATCAACATAGAGAAAGAAGATTTGGAAAGACCAGTGAACAAGTTCGTTAGTATATTATTATGTATGAGTTTTATGTTGCCTGTGGCAGCACAAAACGATACAGTGTCGGTAGCTTCCGACACCGTTTCTGTGGTTAATGAAGTAGCGGCATTGCCCGTAATTGAATATACCATGCAGCGCAAAACTTATGAGATTGCAGGTATAAGCGTTACAGGTGCTGAGAGTTATGAAGATTTTGTGCTCATCGGCTTTTCGGGATTGGCAGTCGGCGATAAGATAGAAGTCCCAGGTGACCAGATTACCAAGTCACTGCAGCGCTTTTGGAAGCAAGGACTCTTCTCGGATGTGAAGATCAAGGCACAAAAAATAGAAGGGGACAAGATTTGGTTGGAGATTGCACTCAAGCAACGTCCTCGTATTTCTGCAGTGGCATATAACGGTTTGAAAAAGAGTGAGATAGAGGATGTTGAAGTGAAAATCGGCATTCAAAAAAATGGGCAAATGACTCCAGATCTTGAGGATAGAGCTAATAAGGTGATAACCAAGTATTTGGCGGAAAAGGGCTACTATGATGCTACCATCACAGTGCAGCAATATGATGATAAAGATAACCCAGGCTATGTCAAGGTAGCTGTGAATGTGGATAAAAAGATCAAAACAAAGGTTGGGCGTATCTATATCAATGGTAACGAGGCATTGACCGATAATCAGGTCAACTTTGCTATGAAAAAGACCAATGATAACAATATCATCAATTTCTTTCGTCCAAAGAAGTTTGTTGCCACAGAGTTTGAGAATGACAAGAAGACCGTCATCGAAAAGTACAACGAGATAGGTTATCGTGATGCGATTATCGTGTCGGATAGTGTGGTGCGTTCGCCTGAGGACTCTACTCGAGTAGACGTCTATCTGACTATTGATGAGGGTAAAAAATACTTTTTTGGTGATATTAAATGGGTAGGAAATACAGTTTATCCTTATGAGTATTTGGATGCGGTATTAGGTATCAAACAGGGCGATATATACAACCTAAAGGAACTCAACAAACGTCTGAATGAAGATGATGATGCGGTTTCTAAATTGTATACCGATCAAGGCTATTTGTTCTTCAGTGTTGATCCTGTGGAGGTGCGTATCAATGATGATTCGATTGATTTTGAGATGCGAATGTATGAGGGGCAACCTGCTACTATCAACGCTATTAATATAGTAGGTAACACGCGCGTGTATGAGCATGTGGTACGCCGTGAACTCTATACTAAACCAGGACAGCTCTACAGTCAGTCAGATATCATGCGTTCGCTCCGTGAGTTGGCGCAGATGGGACACTTTGATCAAGAGAAATTGGTACCAGATATCCAACCTAATCCTGAAAATGGAACAGTGGATATTACCTACCAACTTGAGACTAAATCCAGCGACCAAATCGAGTTCTCGCTTGGTTGGGGAGCAACAGGTCTTGTGGGTACATTGGGCTTGAAGTTTACTAACTTCGCTATTCAGAACCTCTTCAACGCAGAGAGTTATCGTATTGTGCCACAGGGCGAGGGACAAACGTTCAGTATCAACGCCCGCACCAATGGTGTGTATTACACCTCAGCTTCGGTTAGTTTCCTCGAACCTTGGTTGGGCGGAAAACGACCTAACTCGTTGAGTGCAAGCATTTTCTTTGCATCGCAGACGGGTTATTCCGATCGCTATTACCAAGCATACCAAAACCTCTATAATACTTACTACAATTATTATGCTTACTCGGGCAATACCAACTACTTGCAGCAACTGCAAGAGTCTGAGGCAGACCCTAACAAATATCTTCGTACCTTTGGTGTAAGTTTGGGTTATGGTAAACGACTGAGTTGGCCAGATGATTATTTCGCTTTCTATGGTGAGTTGAGTTATCAACTCTATATGATGAAGGATTGGCCATACATGATTCTTACGGATGGCAATAGTCATAACTTTGCTCTCAATCTGCAGCTCTCGCGTTCAAGTATTGACAATCCTATATACACACGCCGAGGCTCTCAGTTTGTGCTTGGACTCAAGATAACACCGCCATATTCGCTCATCAAGGGTACCACCGATGCGCAATTTGCCCAAATGACTACTTCCGAGAAGTACAATCTCCTCGAGTATCACAAATGGAAATTCTCGGGCAAGGTTTTCACACCGCTCACTCCTGATTCAAAATTGGTATTGATGGCGCGTGCCGATTTTGGCTATCTCGGACACTTCAACAAGCATGTTAAATCGCCTTTCGAGAGTTTCTATATGGGTGGTGATGGCATGTCGGGCTATTCCAGCTATTCTACAGAATATATCTCCATGCGTGGTTATCAGTCTGGTTCGCTTACTCCATACGATGCTGCTACAGGTCGCAATATGGGTTATGTGTACAACAAATTCACGATGGAACTTCGCTACCCAATCGCTTTGGAGCAAAATGCTACTATTTGGGCTTTGGCATTCGTGGAGGCAGGTAACTGTTTTGCCGATATCAAAGACTACAACCCATTCAAACTCAAGCGTTCTGCGGGTGTAGGTGTGCGTCTATTCCTGCCTATGTTCGGACTCATGGGTATTGACTGGGGTTGGGGATTCGACCCTATCAATGGGTCTAATTCATATGGTGGATCTCAATTCCACTTTGTACTTGGACAAGAATTATAATACGATATAAGGATATGAAACGATTTCTGTTAATTGCAATTTTGGCTTTGGTTTTCTTTGCTCCTGAAACGGCAGCACAGAAGTTTGCCGCGGCATATCTTGATATGCAATATATTTTGAAGAATTTGCCACAATACGAAACAGCTAACGAACAACTTACCATGATTGCTAAGCGTTGGCAAAAAGAGATTGATACCGCTAATCAAGAGGCACAAATTTTGGTAAGTAACTATCAAACGGAACAGATCTTCCTCTCTGCTGATATGAAGAAAAAGCGTGAGGATGAGATTCTTGCCAAGGAACAAGAGGTACTTGAACTCAAGCGCAAATATTTTGGCGAAGGAGGTGAGTGGTATAAGAAACGCGAATCTCTGCTCAAACCAATTCAAGAGGAGATTTATAACGCGGTGCAGGAGATTGCCACCGAAAAGCGCTACGATATTGTCAAAGACCGTTCTGCGGATCCCAGTCTCATTTATATGTCCAGTCGCTTGGATATCTCGGACCAAGTGCTGGAGAAGTTAGGAGCAAAATAGCAATCGGCACCACACAATAACCATACAATAACCACACAATAACCATACAATTCCCTTCGAATCTGTATCCCCGTGTGAACCATTGAAAAAAGAATAATATTAACAATAAAAGATAAAACAATGAAAAAAATCATTCTTATGCTTGCTTTGGTTTTGCCAATGCTTGCAAGCGCGCAAAAACTTGGACACATCAATTCACAAGAACTTTTGGCTACAATGCCTGAGTTGAAAACCGTACAAGCAAAGTTGGATACTTTGGCTGCTCAGTATGAGACTCAATTTGCCAACATGCAAGAGGAGTTTAACAAGAAAGTGGCTGCATTCCAAAAGGATCAAGCTACTATGACTGCTGGTGTACGTGATTTCCGTCAGCAAGAGATTGCTGAGATGGAGCAACGCATCTATCTTTTCCGTCAAACTGCTCAAGAGGATATCCAAAAGAAACAACAAGAGTTCCTTATGCCTATCCAACAAAAGATGATGGATGCTGTGAAGAAGGTAGCTGAAGAGCAAGCATGTGATTATGTGTTGGAAGCTATGACGTTGCATTATGTTTCACCTTCTGCTCTTGATCTTATGCCATTGGTTAAGAAAGAGTTGGGTATCCAATAATGGCTGACGGCTATCTGGAATCTCACTATGCTGAATACGAGCGTCGTAAAGCAGCATGGCTCAAAAAAAAGAAAAAAATAGTGCCTCGTCCCTTGGTTGAAAAGCCAGAGGACGAAGCCTTGTAAATAGGTGAGAAGCAAGATATTAATTATTAACTATTAATTATTAACTACAATGACAAAAGTATTGCAATCTACTCTCCGCGACTCTGCTCTTGCACGTTGGACTGTCCTTGTGCTGGTAGCATCGATGATGTTCTTCGCATATATGTTCGTGGATATCCTTTCGCCTTTGGCATCTGTTCTTAACGACACACTCGGTTGGAATCAAGGTGTCTTCGGTACATACGCTTCTGCTGAGTATATTCTTTGCGTCTTTGGTTTCCTCATTTTTGCAGGAATTATTTTGGATAAGATGGGCGTTCGCTTCACAGGCTTGCTTTCTGCGGGCTTGATGGTGCTCGGTGCTTCTATCAAATATGTCGGTATCTCCGACTGGTTTGATGCCAACAATATCGTATGGCTCAACTCGTGGTGGACGGCTATGCCTGGTTCTGCTAAGATGGCTGCATTCGGCTTTATGATCTTCGGTTGTGGCTGCGAGATGGCAGGTACTACTGTTAGCAAGATTCTCGCTAAGTGGTTCAAAGGCAAGGAGATGGCACTCGCTATGGGTCTTGAGATGGCTATTGCTCGTATTGGTGTGTTCGCTGCTATGGCATTCTCACCTGCTATTAGCGAGCATTTTGCTGCTAATGGTGAGCCATCTGTAGTGGCGTCTTTGCTTTTCGCAGCACTCTTGCTCGTTGTAGGCTTGCTCAACTTCTTTGTGTTCACCATCATGGACACCAAGTTTGACAAGCAACTTGTGGCTATTGGCGAGGCTACCGATATGCACGATCCAGAGGATGAGTTCCATGTATCTGACTTGGGTAAGATATTCTCCAGCAAGATGTTCTGGATTATCGCTCTCTTGTGCGTATTGTACTATTCGGCTATCTTCCCATTCCAACGCTTTGCGACTAATTTCCTTGAGGAAACCCTCATGATCAGCAATGCGGAGGCATCTGGCTTATTCAAATGGTTCCCTATCTTGGCAATGGTATTGACACCATTCCTTGGTATGTTTATTGACTATAAGGGTAAAGGTGCTTCTATGATGATGGTAGGTGCGATTATTATGGTTATTTGTCATAGTATTTTCGCGTTTGTGTTGCCAGCTTTCCCAAGCAAAACCTTGGCACTCTGCACTATTTTGGTGTTGGGCGTAAGTTTCTCTTTGGTGCCTGCATCCATGTGGCCTTCAGTTCCAAAGATTATTGATGAGAAGATCTTGGGTTCTGCTTATTGCTTGATTTTCTGGGTTCAGAATATCGGTTTGTGCTTGGTGCCAATGTTGATTGGTTCACTTCGAGTTTCAACCAACGGTTATGTAGTACCAATGATTGTTTTTGCTTCATTCGGCGTACTGGCATTCTTGCTCAGCCTCGCTTTGAAGGTAGAAGACAAGAAGAAAGGCTATGGATTGGAACTTCCTAATAAAAAATAAAGAATCCCTCTCTATTAGTACAGACACACGTAACCTGCCTGCAGGTTGCGTGTTCTTTGCGCTTCATGGGGCTAATTTCGATGGCAATAAGTTTGCCAAACAGGCGCTTGAGCAAGGTGCAACTTTGGCGGTGATAGATAATCCAGAATATGCTCTTCCTGAGGGTACACTCCTTGTCAAGGATACGCTCCGTGCTTTGCAAGACCTCGCACGCGCTTGGCGTCGCGAGTTAGGATTGCCTATCATTGCTATCACGGGCACCAACGGAAAGACAACCACCAAAGAGCTTTTGGCGGCTGTTCTCTCTACTAAATACAATATCCACTACACGCAAGGCAACCTCAACAACCAGATTGGTGTCCCTCTCACCTTATTACAAATCACGCGCGCGCATAAGCTTGCGATTGTAGAGATGGGTGCATCTCACCCAGGCGATATTAAGGAACTTGCGGAGATTGCAGAGCCTAATATTGGACTTATCACCAACGTGGGTCGTGCGCATTTAGAGGGCTTTGGTTCGTTTGAGGGTGTACAACGCACCAAACAAGAACTCTATAACTATCTATTGAAGCACTATGGTACAATCTTCCGCAATGCAGACAATCCATATCTGTTACGTATGCATCAGAATGCTATAGATACGCATTATAGATACAAAGTCAAAGCAGAGCAATTATACAAGAATTTTGTTTATACTACTGGAACGCTTCCTTCTGGCACACATCTTGTTGGTGAGTATAATGCGGAGAATGTATCTGCTGCTATTTGTGTGGGAGCGTGTTTTGATGTCTCTCGCGAAGAGGCGTTGGAAGCTATTCGTCAGTATGTGCCTACCAACAACCGCTCGCAAGCGATGAAAACACCTAATAACCATCTGATTGTTGATGCCTACAATGCCAATCCTACCTCTATGCAGGCGGCTATCAACGCCTTCAAGGGCGATACATACATTCTTGGTGCTATGCGTGAACTCGGCGAATACTCTCACTTGGAGCACCAGAATATCGTCAATATGTTGGCAGAGCGAAAAGCGGATACGGTCTTTCTTGTAGGAGAAGAATACCTACAAACTACATCGCCTTACCCCGTGTTTGAGACTGTAGAACAATTGCATGAATATTTAGTTGCGAATCCGTTGAAAGGCAAAAATATCCTCCTCAAAGGCTCGCGCTCGACCAAAATGGAAAATCTCTTAGATATATTATAAGATTATGACCGAAAATTCAACGAAGAAAAATACGACCAAGGTAGTTCTTATTTCTCTTGTAGCAGCTCTTGCTATAGTATCTCTGTTACTCGTATGGATGAATCTCCAGCAGAAAACCGAGATGAAGGAGATGGTTGAAATCATGGAGTTTGAGAAAGAGCAACTGGAGGACGAGTACGAGCAATTGGCTATCCAGTTCGATGGTTTTCAAACGCAGGATATTCACAACGATTCGTTGGTGGAACTCCTGGCTAAGGAACAACAACGTGTTCAGGACTTGCGTGAGGAGTTGCGTATTACTAAGGTGACCAATGCTCGCCGTATCGCTGAACTCAAAAAGGAACTCGCAACCGTTCGCCAAGTCATGGTGAGTTATGTGCATCAGATTGACTCATTGGATCGTACTAACAAACGTTTAGTGGCTGAGAATCAGCAGGTCAAGCAACAGTATCAAGAAGTGGCTCGCCAAGCGCAACAGTTGGAGGAAGAACGCACCCAATTGGCTGAGGTAGTCTCGCGTGCTTCAATGTTGGAGATTAATCATTTTCAAATGACACCTCTCAACAAACGCGACCGCAAGACGACTATTTACAATCAGATACAGAAACTACAGTTTGATTATACGGTAGCTCGCAATATCACCAATCAGCCAGGCATGAAAACGCTCTATATGCGTATCACTCGTCCAGACGGAGAAGTGATGCAGAAGAGTGTGAACGACGTGTTCAGTTTTGAAAATAGTGAGATAGCTTATTCCGTATCTAAGGATTTTGAGTACGCAGGTGAGGAGATCTCGGGTTCGCTCTATTGGATTGTGGAGGAGATATTGCAAATAGGTTGGTACAACGCAGACTTCTTTGTTGATGGCGAACTGATTGGCTCCTTCCCATTCCAAATTCATCAATAATAGAAGAAAAATGCAAGTTTCTGTTGAAAAATTTGCGTATATCAGAAAAAAGCAGTAATTTTGCACCGAATTTTGGAGTGGGGGTTCATCATTCTTAATTCAAAATTCATAATTACTATAGATGTGACATCGTTTGGATCATAGCATCATGCGAGGTCATAATTGTTTAACTAATTAAATATCAATTACAAATGTATTTGACATCTGAGAAAAAGGCAGAACTCTTTGCTAAGTATGGCAATGACGCTAAGAACACTGGTTCTGCAGAGAGCCAAATCGCTCTGTTCACTTTCCGTATTAACCACCTCACCGAGCACCTCAAGAAGAACCACAAGGACTTCGGTACTGAGCGCGCGTTGACTATGTTGGTAGGTAAGCGTCGTCGTTTGTTGGATTACTTGAAGGCAAAAGACATCGAGCGTTATCGTGCTATCATCAAAGAGTTGGGTATCCGTAAGTAATTACCTGCTCAACAAAGTAAAACAGTCAATCATACGATTGGCTGTTTTTTTATTTGGTATAACTCTACAAAAAAAGCAAGGCTATCCACCGCTTATCCACCGCTTATCCACCCGATAGAGGGGAGGAGATTATAAAGGCAGGGCTACTCGGTTCTACGAAAATAAAACAAAAACTGCCAAACTTTCGTTGGCAGTTTTTTTATTCTCTCTATATCCGATATCCAATAACCAATATCCAATATCCGATACTCCAATCTCCTCTCCCTCGCGGGGGAGGTTGGGAGGGGGCTTACTTCAATTTCTTAAATGTCTCACGCATATTGCATGCCTTGCTGAGGATAGCGTGGAGGTCCTCAATCTTCACGCGCTCTTGCGCCATGGTGTCGCGGTGGCGGATAGTCACGCAGTTGTCGTTCAGCGTGTCGTGATCCACGGTGATACAGAATGGTGTTCCTACTGCATCTTGACGACGGTAGCGCTTGCCGATAGAGTCTTTCTCGTCGTAGTTAGTGTGGAAGTCATACTTCAGCATATCTACTATCTCGCGTGCCTTCTCTGGCAGACCATCTTTCTTTACGAGTGGCATTACGCATGCTTTCACAGGAGCCAATACGGCTGGCAAGTTCAGTACTACGCGGGTGTCGCCACCCTCCAGAACCTCCTCTTTGTAAGCACCGCACATCACAGAGAGGAACATACGATCCACACCAATACTGGTCTCAATCACGTATGGAGTGTAGCTCTTGTTGAGTTCTGGGTCGAAGTACTCAATCTTCTTACCACTATATTGTGCGTGTTGGCTGAGGTCAAAGTCGGTGCGGCTGTGGATACCCTCTACCTCTTTGAAACCGAATGGCATTTGGAACTCGATGTCGGTAGCTGCATTGGCATAGTGAGCCAATTTGTCGTGATCGTGGTAGCGATAGTTCTCGTCACCCATGCCGAGTGCCTTATGCCATTTGAGGCGGAACTCTTTCCAGTACTCAAACCACTTCATCTCCTCGCCTGGTCGAACGAAGAACTGCATCTCCATTTGCTCAAACTCGCGCATACGGAATACGAACTGACGAGCCACAATCTCGTTGCGGAAGGCCTTACCGATTTGTGCGATACCGAAAGGTATTTTCATACGACCAGTCTTTTGTACGTTCAGGTAGTTCACGAAGATACCTTGTGCGGTCTCAGGACGCAGATAAATCTTCATGGCACCATCGGCAGTACTACCCATCTCAGTGGAGAACATCAGGTTGAACTGACGCACATCGGTCCAGTTGCGGGTACCTGAGATAGGGCAAACGATCTCCTCATCCAGGATGATCTGCTTGAGTTCTTCGAGGTTGCTATCATTGAGTGCAGTGGCAAAACGCTCGTGCAGAGCATTTCGTTTCTCCACATTGGCTTTCACGCGCTCGTTGGTTTGCTTGAACATTTCCTCATCGAAGCTCTCGCCGAAGCGTTTGCGTGCTTTGGCTACCTCTTTCTCGATTTTCTCATCGTATTTAGCCAATTGATCCTCGATGAGTACATCGGCACGGTAGCGTTTTTTGCTATCCTTGTTATCAATCAGTGGATCATTGAATGCATCCACGTGGCCAGATGCTTTCCATGTAGTTGGGTGCATGAAGATGCTGGCATCAATGCCGACGATGTTCTCGTGGAGCATGGTCATTGCGTCCCACCAGTATTTCTTGATGTTGTTCTTGAGTTCTACACCATTTTGTCCGTAGTCATAAACAGCACCGAGTCCATCGTAGATCTCGCTGCTTGGGAAAACAAAGCCGTACTCCTTGCAGTGTGCGACCAGTTTCTTGAAGGTTTCTTCTTGTGTTGCCATATTATATTTATTCTATAGATTATTCAATTTGGCTGCAAAGGTAGTATTTTTTTGGGAATTGTGCAAATTATTTGCGTATATTCGTTTTTTTTTGTAACTTTGCAGGCTGAATATGGGTCAAAGTGTAGATACATATTATTTCTTGGGTATAGGAGGCATAGGCATGAGTGCTTTGGCGCGCTATTTTGCGGCTCAAGGTTTTCGTGTCATGGGCTATGATCGTACTCCCTCGCCATTGACGCAGTCGCTTGAGGCAGAGGGTATTGCGGTGCAATATGACGAGACATTAGATAGGGTAGAGCAGTTGGATAGGACCAAGACGATTGTGGTGCGAACGCCTGCTATGCCTCATGATGCGGTGCTGTATGTGTGGTTGCGTGAGCAGGGATTCACTATTCTCAAGCGCGCAGAAGTGTTGGGCATGATTACTCGCCAGCAGCGGGCTCTCTGCGTGGCTGGCACGCATGGCAAGACAACCACCAGCACCATTCTGGCGCATATCCTACATCCTTCGCATGTCGGAACGAATGCTTTTCTTGGCGGTATAGCCAATAACTATAATACCAATCTCCTGCTCGATAACAATAGTGATTATGTGGTGGTTGAGGCAGACGAGTTTGACCGCTCGTTCCACCACCTCAAGCCTTATATCTCCGTTATTACCAGCATGGATCCTGACCATCTGGATATTTATGGTACGGAGCAGGCATACCGCGAGAGTTTTACGCACTATGCTTCTTTGGTACAAGAGGCCTTAGTGGTCAAGAAGCATATAGCCTCTCGCCTCTTGCCTCTCGCCTCATCGCCTCATCACATTTATACCTATGCTGTAGGCGAACATGCGGATTTCTATGCGGATAATATTTGCGTAGAGCAGGGGCAGATATGCTTTGATTTCCATACCCCCAATACCCCATACCCAATATCCAATATCCACTTAGGTGTGCCCGTATGGGTGAATATTGAGAATAGCGTAGCTGCCATGGCTGTGGCTTGGCTTGTGGGGGCAACGGAGGAAGAGTTGCGACAAGGTGTGAGCAGTTTTGCAGGTGTCTATCGCCGATTCAATATACATCTAAATACGCCGCAGGTGGCTTATATAGATGACTATGCACACCACCCACAAGAGTTAGCGGCTACCATAGAGTCTGTTAGGCGATTGTATCCTGATAGGTATGTGATAGGCGTTTTTCAGCCGCATTTATACAGTCGCACACGTGACTTTGCCGACGATTTTGCTGCGGTCTTGAGCCAACTTGATGAGGTGGCATTATTGCCCATCTATCCTGCTCGTGAGGAACCTATAGAGGGCGTTACCAGCGAGTGGCTGATGCACCAACTGCAGACTAAACGTGCTTTGCTACTGCCTGCCATATTGCCCAAATACATACGCGAGCGTGCCAAAAACTGCTTGGCGCAAGGCAAAAACATCGTGGTGCTGACCATGGGCGCAGGCGATATAGATAGACAGGTGAGTGAGATAACCCAAAAATTAACATATAAATTACTTTAATTATGAAAATCAAAACAATCATCGCGGGTGTGAGTGCCGTATTGTTGGTGGCAGCTTTGTCTGTGGCCGTCTATTGGGCATCTCATCGCCCCACCCCTACCCCCTGTGCATGGCTTAGGGTGGAGATTACCGACAGTTTGGATCGGCACTTTGTCGAGAGTAGCGAACTTAGGCAGATGCTCAGTCGAGCAGGTCTGCTGCCAGTAGGAAAACCCATGAATGAAATCTCGTGTCAAGCCATCGAAGACTGTATGCGCCGCCATGACATGGTTCGCACTGCCGAATGCTTCAAGTCGGTGCGTGGTGGTGTATGTGTGCGCGTGACGCAGCGTGTACCTGCCTTGCATGTGGTGGGCAACGATGGCACCTATTATGTGGATATGGACCGCGAGATTATGCCCGTTCGCCAAACGATGGCAGTAGAGGTGCCTGTTTTCAAAGGTGCTGTCGGCAAACGTGCTGCCACCGAGGAATACTATGATTTTGCTCAGTGGTTGACCAACAGTACATATTGGCAACCACGTATCCAGTATGTGCAGGTCCTTCACCCCAAACATTTGGTCTTGGCGCAAAACGATGGACAAGGCAAGATTATTTTGGGCGATCTCTCGCAGTATGCCCGCAAGATGGATAAGTTGCAGAAATTATATACCAAAGGTTTCGACCAAATTGGTTACAAAGAGTATCGTGAATACGACTTGCGCTACGATGGCCAAGTCATCGGAAGAAAATAATTATGGCACGAAAAAAGATAGAATCATCATTGCCTCATCCCTTAGTGGCTATTGACTTAGGTAGTCATAGCATTCGGTCGATGGCAGTAGAGCGTACACCTGAGGGGTGGTTGCGCGTGTTAGGGGCTGAGGCCTCCAACCGAAATATAAGTGTGGAACGTGGCGTAGTGACCAACACCAGCAACGCCAGTTATGGTATTGGAGAGTGCCTGAAATTTCTTGCCAACCGTATCCAACACCCTATGCTGACAAAGACTTTTGTGGCATTGGGCGGTCGCTCAATGAAGGTGGTGGAGGTGGTATCGCGCAGAGATCAGGTCTACAAACGCGAGATACCCCAGGACCTTTTAGACGAGATGGACGTGGAGTGTAAACAAAAGATCGAAACGCGCAACCAGCAGGTGGCTGTCATTGCTTTAATCCCATATGCCTATGTCTTGGACGGAGTAGCGCAAGCCACGGAGCCTGCACCCCATCAACGCGCATCGAAGATCGAAGTCAAGTATGTGGCTTTCGTCGGCGCTAAGGAGTTGGAACAGAAGGTGTTGGATAGTTTTATTCGCACGCCCAAACATATTGAACGCTCCTATGCACGCCCTGATGCATTGCTCTGTGCTTTGGCTACCGAGGAGGACCTGATGAATGGTTGTGCCATATTGGATATGGGCGCGCAGACAACCACGCTCTCCATATTCAGAGAGGGCAAATTTGTGTACAACAAGGTTGTTTCGCAAGGCGGTTACGATATAACTCGTGATATTCAGCAGTTAGGCATGTCCTTCGCCTATGCCGAACGATTGAAATGTGGCTATGGTTGCACCACTTTGGAGGAGGCGAAGGAAAATCAGTGTTTCCGCGTACCAGAGCCATCTGCTCCAGAGGGAGTATTGGTCTTGCGCTACAAGGATTTGGTCAATACCATCATTGAGCGTCTCAATCAAATCCTGTCACCTCTCATGAGTGACTTCCGCGCCTACGAAAATAGTATAGGTGTCCTCTACATCACGGGCGGAGCCTCCATGCTTCGAGGTATGGAGCAGTATATCCAGGGCCTCACTACTGCACCTGTCATGTATGGTTCGCATGCGCCATGGCTCTCCACTGATACGCCAGACGAGTTCTGCGCACCTACCTATTCTTCTTTAGTGGGTACATTGATTTTGGGTGCATTGTATCGCGATGCTCATCCGACGGCAGAACCGACCGACGACTTGCGCCTACGAATCGAAAAAATCACCAAGAACGCCCAAACAAGCATCTTGGATATGTTTACCGAACAATATTAACAGTAAAATCAAAAATCAATATACTATGTACGATGTGATTAACGATTTGGGTTTGGAGATCACCCAAGATACAATTATCAAGGTTATGGGCGTTGGCGGTGGTGGCTGCAATGCGGTTAACTATCTTTACTCCCAAGGTATAACCGATGTGTCTTTTTTAGTTTGCAATACCGACAAACAATGCTTAAGTGGCAGCAGTGTGCCTGCCAAATTGCAGTTAGGTCCAGGTTGGGGTGCAGGTGGCAAACCAGAGGTAGCTCAGCAGTATGCTGAGGAGAGTCGTGAGCGTATTCGTGAGGCGCTCAACGATGGTACGCAGATGCTCTTTATCACCGCCGGTATGGGAGGTGGTACAGGTACTGGTGCTTCGGCGATTGTGGCAGAAGTGGCGCGCGAGATGAATATCCTGACGGTGGGTATTGTCACTATTCCTTTCGCTTTTGAGGGACCTGTCAAGATCAAAAAAGCCATGACGGGGGTTGCTAAACTCGCCGAGCATGTAGATGCAATACTTGTGATTAATAACCAAAAACTGCTGCATATCTACCCCGATTTCTCCATGCTCAATGCCTTCAAGAAGTCGGATGATGTGGTGGCTAATGCGGCGCGATCCATAGCTGAGATTATCACTATTCCTGGCTATATCAATACCGACTTCGCCGATGTCTACAATACGCTCAAGAATGGCAATGTGGCTATCATGAGTGTCGGCAGTTCCAATGGTGAAGAGCGTATCACGCAGGCTATCCACGAGGCTTTGCATTCGCCACTGGTGAATAATGATGTGCATGGAGCCAAGCGTATGTTGCTGCAGCTCTATTGCTCCGAGGAGCATTTTATCGTAGCCTCCGAGATGGAACAGGTGCATGGCTTTGTGCATGAGATGGGCGAGGAAGTAGAAGTGCAATGGGGTATTTCGATTGACAATAAGTTGGAGGATAAGGTGCGTGTCACTGTGATTGCTACGGGCTACGAGGTCTCTGATATTCCCGGCTTAGATGATGCGGTGGGCAAGAAGACCGTCGAGGAAGCCATTGATAAATTCTATCCCGAATCGCGCAAAGAAGACGCTGCCGAAACACCCGTCGAGACGAAACCGCTTACTCCAGAACCAGTGGTGGTGCAGGAGGGCGATATTGTCATTGATTTAGAAGAGGATCTACTGCCTCCTACACCCACTGTAGAGCCTCAACGCTCTGTTTTTACGCCTCCACAACCCACTCAGGTAGAATCTAAGAACACCCTTTCGGACATAGCTGGTTGGTTGCGTGGTCGCCGATAGATGGTGCTAAACGTATATGTTGTGGCGTCTATTGTCATCGGCTTGGCAAGCGGTTTTGGAAGTGCTGTTTCCTAATTGCTGCCTTGTGTGTGAAGCGAAATTGCTGGATAATGAGCAGATTCTGTGCAATGAGTGCTTAGCTGCCATTGCACGTACCGAGCATGCTATCTTAGACCAGAATGGCATAGACTTGCTCTTTTTAGAGTTGATTCAGAAGCAAAGTCGCACTGTGCATTTTGAGCGCGGTGCGGCTTTTGCGTTTTATAACCGGGATAGGGGCTTTATCCTGCGCAAGCTTATCGAGCGAGGTAAGTACGGCATGCACCCTGACCCACAGATTTTCTATTTCTTAGGACGCTTGGCAGCGCAGGAGTATATCGATTCGGACTTGTTTGACGACATTGATTATCTTGTGCCTGTCCCCCTGCATCCTCGTCGTCTGCGCGAGCGTGGGTTCAATCAGGCGGAGTGGATCTGCCGCGGACTGAGCGATGTACTGCGCATACCTGTTGATACAGAGCACCTTATCCGCAAGCGCAACAACGCGCACCAGTCGCAGTCTCGCTTTGAGAAACGCCAAGACAATGTGAAGGACATTTTCGCCGTGCGTTATCCCGAGGAGTGGAAGAACAAGCATATTCTTCTCGTGGACGATGTGATTACTTCGGGTTCGACACTGTTTGCTTGTATACAACAAACGACGCCTATCCGAGCTTGTCGGATAAGCGTCTTTGCTCTCGGTTGGGCACATAAATAACCTTGCCTCTCGCCTTTAACCTCTCGCCTTTAGCCTCTTCACCACAAAGTACACTACCACTATGCCCAACAGTGCCATGATGGCTATGCTCAGCTCGTGGCTATATGCGTGGATAAGGTCCATCTGTCCGTGGGCGATATAGCCCAGCAGTGCCAAAACGATATTCCATATGCCAGCACCCAAGAAGGTGTATAGTAGGAACTGTCCGAAGTGCATCTTGCTCAGTCCTGCGGGGATACTGATCAGTTGGCGAATGCCGGGTATCAGACGTCCCACGAAGGTACTCACCTTGCCGTGTTCGTTGAAGTAGTCTTCGGCTTTCTTCACTTTCTCCGATGACAATAGGCATATGTGTCCCACCTTGCTATCCGCAAACGCGTAGATGATAGGGCGACCGAGCCACATGGCCAGCAGGTAGTTGATGATAGCGCCTAACATAGCGCCTATGGTGCCAAAGAGTACGATCAGCAGCACATTGATGGGGTAATTCTCTGTTGCATGCAGACTGCTGTCTTCTTTGCCTGCCACGTATGCTGCGGGAGGAATAACTATCTCGCTGGGGAAGGGTATGAATGACGACTCTACTGTCATGAGTAGCGTGATACTCAGGTAGTTCATGTTATTGGCATACCAGTTCTCCACTTTCATGACGATGCTCTCGTCCTCTTGTGGTGCAACCAGAGTGCTGTCATTCACCACCAGCGCCCATGCGCTTGTAGTCACGGTTGCCAATATCGCAACCAACATAATCCATTTCTTCATATACAAATGAATGTCTTTTCTGGGCAAGCGCAATGTTGGCGCGCGCAGAAGTTGTTTATGTTGTCTTTCTTAATTCAAAACTCTTAACTATCCCACCTCCCACTGCTCCAATGTCTGTGTCAGTTGGTCGAATGTCTTGGCCTTGCTTTTCTCGCGTACTTCGTTAATCTGCTGACTGACAGCCTCGTCGTATGACTCTGCCTCCACATTGCGTATCACGCCGAGTGCGATAGGCAGGGTGGTGTCGCCCTCTTGTCCCATCATGGCGAGCATGCGGTGTAGGGTAGGGTCTTGCATGGTGGCATCGTGGGTGAGAACGCGCTCGTCATCAGCAGGCACAACGATAATCTGAGGGATGAGACCTTGACTATAGTCCAGTGCTAAACCTTTGTCTTTATCTTTGCCGAAGATCATCTTCTCGCCGTGGCGGAGTACGATAGAGCGGTCGGCACGTGTCTCGCGGTCGGCAATACATGCATGGGTGCCATTGTTGAAAATCACGCAGTTAACCAGACACTCGATGATGCTGGCACCTTTGTGTTGGTGGGCTTGTACCATGCAATCCACTGTAGTCGGCATATCTACATCCAGTGTGCGGGCAAAGAAGGTGCCGCGTGCGCCGAGTACCAGTTCGGCTGGGATGAACGGACGTTCTACAGTGCCAAATGGGCTGGACTTGCTGACAAAACCCTTAGGCGAGGTAGGCGAATATTGACCTTTGGTGAGACCATAGATACGGTTGTTGTATACGCACACATTGAGATCTACATTGCGGCGGATCTCGTGGATGAAGTGGTTACCACCAATCGCCATACAGTCGCCGTCGCCTGACATCTGCCATACGCTGAGTTCGGGGTGGCTGGTCTTCACGCCTGTGGCGATAGCACCGCCACGACCGTGGATAGTGTTAAAACCGTAGGTATTCAGGTAGTGAGGCATACGGCTCGAACAACCGATACCTGATATGACTGCTACTTGGTGCGTAGGGATACCAATCTGCGCCATTGCTTTTTGCAATGCCATACAGATAGCATGGTCACCACAACCAGGGCAGAACTTTACATATTGATCACTTTTAAATTGACTTGCTTCCATAATTGTAATTAGTTATTTTTAACAAAGTTAACGATGCGATCAACCGCAAATGGTTGTGCGGTGAGTTCGTTGTATTGTAGCAGGTGAATGCCCTCGAACTTACTGCGCAAGTATGCGGCAAACTGTCCGTTGTTCAATTCGCAGACAATCAGATGTTTGTACTGACGCAGAATCTCCTCGGTGTTCTTAGGCAGTGGGTTGATATAGTTGAAGTGCGCCAATGCACAGCCCAGCTCGTTGGCTGCTGCGTGCAGGTGTCCTTCGGTGCTTCCCCAACCGATGAGCAGGGTGTCGCTCTCGGTATTGCCTTGCACTTGCAGGAGTGGGATTTGGTTAGCTATCTGGTCGATCTTCGCTTGACGGGTGCGAACCATTTGTTGGTGGTTCTCAGGGTTGGTAGAGATGGTACCCTTTTGTGCATCACGCTCCAGACCTATATTGCGGTGTTCATAACCCTCCATGCCAGGATAAGCCCAGTAGCGCACGCCGCGCTCGTCGCGCAGAGCGGGGTTGTAGTGACCCTTCAGTTCTTCAGGTACGCCTTGTGGCTTAATCTCAGGCAGCTCGCTCAGTTGAGGTATGCGCCACAGACCTGTACCGTTTGCCAGATAGGTGTCGGTGAGCAGGATAACAGGAGTCATATTCTCCAACGCAATCTTGCTGGCTTGATAAGCATATTCAAAGCAGTTAGCGGAGCTCGATGCGGACATGACTACAGCAGGGCACTCGCCGTTGCGGCCGTAGAGCGCTTGCATGAGGTCGGTTTGCTCGGTCTTGGTTGGCAGACCCGTACTTGGACCGCCGCGTTGTACATCGATCACCACCAATGGCAACTCTGCCATTACGGCCAATCCGATGGCCTCTGACTTGAGACTAAGACCAGGACCAGAGGTGCTGGTAGCAGCCAAGTCGCCTGCGAAGGCCGCGCCAATAGCGGTGCAGACACCGGCTATCTCATCTTCGGCTTGCACCACCATCACGCCCATGTCTTTGCGGGCTGCGAGTTCGTGCATGATGTCGGTGGCAGGAGTGATAGGGTAGGAACCCAAGAAGAGGCGTTTGCCGCATTTCTCCGCAGCAGCTATCAATCCCCATGCGGTGGCTTTGTTACCAGCGATAGAGGTGTAGGTGCCTTTGGGCAGTTCGTTGGATTTCTCCACGTTCATCGTTTGTATGTTCAGCGCGAGGTTGTTGCCATAGTTGAAGCCGTCGGTCAGTACCTTCACGTTGGGTGCGATGAGTTGAGGCTTCTTTTGGAACTTACCCTCCAAGAAACTAACGGCCTTATCTACAGGGCGGTTGAAGAGCCAGCATACGAGTCCCAAGGCAAACATATTGCGCGACTTGAGTACGGATTTGTTGTCCAAGCCCATGTCTTTGAGTGCCTCTTTGGTGAGGGCTGTCAGGGCTACTGGTATGATTTGTACGGACTCGGGTATGCCTAACTCGGTAAACGGATTGTCGGTTTGATAGAGTGCTTTCTCCAGGTCTTTAGCGGTGAGCGAGTCGGTGTCTACGATGATGACTGCATCGCGTTTGAACATAGATTCACTCTCATCCCACTGTGCGCCTGCTTGATTGAATTTCGAACCCAAGGCGCACACTTTGAGTGCGGCAGCGTTCATGGCTACAATCACATCGGCTTGATCACCAGGGGTATAGACACCCGTACCTAACTGAACTTGGAAACCGCTGACGCCACCCAATGTACCTTGTGGTGCGCGAATTTCAGCAGGAAAATCAGGCAGCGTACTAATCTCGTTGCCCAAGATAGCGCTTAGCGAGGCGAACATGGTGCCGGTCAATTGCATGCCGTCACCTGAATCGCCACAGAAGCGTACTACTACATGTTGCTTTTGCATGGTTGTTTGTATAGTTAATAATTAATAATTAGCAATTGATATTTCTCTGTTTCGAAACAGCCTGCAAAATTACTGCTTTTTTCTGAATTATGCAAATTTCGACACATTTTTTTAGGGTTTTATATATCTGTTGATAGCTTTTGGTGTGTACTGCCACATTTACTTAAGATTCAGCGGTTGAGCGCAGCGAAAGTTAGTGGTAGCAATTGATTTCGGAGAACTACGAACTCCTCCCTTGAAGGGAGGTGTGGAGGGTCCAAGATTTATAAGATTTCTGCCCCAAGGGCAAGGAGATAATATAGCATTGTGCGGCAGTAACTTTCAGCTCTTTCCCCTCTCGCCATGCTATCTTTCCCGTTACCATTCCGTTAGCATTTCATTACTATCCTGCACTTTCCCCTTATTCCCCGTGTATTTTTCCGCAAATTGTTGTCGTTTTTCGGTGGATTGTCGCCGTGTCTCTCATTGCCGATTGCCGCACTGCCAACCTTTTCTAATTCTACACCCGCGCGCGGGTGTAGTTTTTAAATATGTCGGCAGTGTCGGCAATTTTGTTTTCTGTAGTTGTTCTTTTTGGGTTTTAATATGCAGATTATCAATCTTATATGTTATATATCCGCGTCTTGCCGACCACCTCTCCGCTTGGCAATAAAACTTGCCTCATCCCCGCTAATTCTCGTTAATTTCCCTACCTATCTTAATTATTTTTTATTTTCTTTCATTTTCTCTTGCACATATCATTAATTTATTGTACCTTTGCAGGCAGAAATGAGGAACTGAAAAAAGCTAATCACTGACTGGCCAATTCATACTACCTACTACACATGAAGAATCCCACGTTGCATGACGGAGTTCTTGCGTAAGGAAAACGAAGGGTTAACCAAATAACTCCCCCTAATTTGTAAATAACTTTTTATTCATTCAATACTAACAATCAAAAATACTCACATTATGAAAAAAATGTACTTTTTCTTAGTTGCGCTTTTCTGCGTGCTAATCAATCCCGCACTTAATGCACAGTCCGCAGACGCGTTAGAGGCTGCGCTTATATCATCTTCCGATGTCGAAGTTACTATCGTCAATGATGAAGTGTATCCTTGGGTTGTGGATACGGCAAATGCGTGTATTACGAATGGCAATATAAATACAGCTTATTCTTCCTCAACGATTTCTGTATCGTATGTATCAGAGAGAGTAACTGAATTTAAAGTAAATTTGACCTGTGGTCGATCTGTATATAATGATCCTCATTATTTGGAATTATGGATAGATGGTGTGTGGAAAATAACGATTACAGATTGGGATGAAAATCTTCGTTATTATTTGCCAGTAGGCGAACATGTAATCACCTTTAAAGATATAATAAATGGATCAACTCGTACTACTTATTATAGTCAAATAAAAAACATGGAACTTCGAGAAATTCCACCTTTAAAGCAAGCGGATTTTATTTCACATTCCGATGTGGATGTTACTATTGTTAATGATCCGTTATATCCATGGACATATGATGAAACAAATGGATGTATAACCAATGACAATATAGGTTTTCCACATTCTACTTCTATCCTGTCTATATCTTTTGCTTCAAACTCTATGACTGAGGTCAAATGGGACTGGTTGTCTTCTGAATATGACCATCATTATTTGGAATTATTTATTAATGGGGAATGGAAAACAACGATTCGCCGGGTAAGCTCTTATTCAAACATTCGTTACTATTTACCTGCTGGTGAATGGACAATTACTTTCCGTGATACAATAGGTTCATCATACACGGATAAACGAGACTATAGTCACATCAAAAATCTTTGTATCAGAGAGATTCAACCATTAGAATCAGTGGTATTAACAGATAATTCACAGCCACTGACCTTTAACAATATGTTTGTTCCTGCGGATGCTATTTTTCCTTGGACGACAGAAGACGGATATATTCAAAGCGGTAATTATGGGTTAGCCAATTCATCATCTTCTTTCTACACAACATTTACAATTGATACACCATCCTTACTATCCTTTGATATTCATGTGGATTATAATGGCGGAGTAGGTTCGTGGAACGATGAAAGACATATGTCGTATTTGGATATCAATAGCAACCACTATCAAGCATATAACAATACTAAAGATTATATTACAACTAAAATTCTTTTCCAACCTGGAGAATATAGAGTAGATTGGTTTGATTTTGTATTTCAAACTACGGAGGTATGTAAAACCAAAATCAAAAACATCGAACTCTCCAGCAATTGGGTAGAAGTAGATTTGGAATATGCTGGTACCTTGGGCGTGGAGGTGTTGTACAAAGTAGATGTACTCAATGATGTAGTTTTGCTAAAGATTAAAGGTGACATCAACGACACCGATTGGGGATATATCAAACAGATGAACAATATCGTCGGTTTAGACCTTACCGAAGCTAACTTTACCTCTATCCCATCGTATGCTTTTGATGGCTTAAGTGGGTTATCTGATGTCAGATTGCCTGAGGGCATCACCACCATTGGCGAATATGCTTTCCGTGGAACACAAATTTGGAAGATGGATATACCTGCATCTGTCACCTCCATTGGTCAGTATGCTTTTGCTTCTACACGCTTAGAGGAAATCAACTTCCCAGAAAACTCGCAACTGAAAACGATTGGTTATCGCGCATTCTATAATTGCGATTATTTACGCAAATTCATCATGCCTAATACGGTAACAACATTAGGCATTGACGGAAGTAACTATTCATACACTTTTTCTGATTGTGAACGCCTGACTACACTCCATTTTTCAAATGCACTAACGATTATACGACCTCACACATGTTCTTATTGCCATAGTTTGTCAGATTGCAAATTACCCCCAAAACTTAGCGAGATAGGATATCGCAGTTTCTACGAAGATTGGAATATTAAAACCTTAGATTTTCCAGAAAGTTTAAGAACCATAGGTACTTCTGCATTTAATGCTTGTGGATTTGATTCTATAAAATTACCTTTGAAGTTATCTACTCTGTCATCTATGGCTTTTGAGCATTGCGGTAATCTTAAATATATCGAATTGCCATCTTATATATCAAGTTACAATGATAATTTTCATGATTGCGGTAAGATTAACAAAGTGGTGTGCAAATCAGCAACCCCTCCCGTAATCTCAAATGATCCATTCCGTAATTGTCCATCCAAGAGCAATATTACCCTCGTGGTTCCTTCTTTCGCAGTGGCTGCTTACAAATTAGACAGCTATTGGTATCAATTTGGCACCATCGAAGAAGGCGAACCTTTGGATTATTGGATGATTACAGATGACCTGATGCTAACCAATAACCGCCGTATGGAGGGTACGCCTGATATTCAAATTGCCACCAATGGTCGTCTTACTGTAGCAGGCGCAGCACCATTCCCGATTAACTATTTCTTGTTAGATGTTAGTGCATTGTCCACGAGTGCATTGCTAAATAATTGTAAAGCAATGTATGCAGATAGTATAGATAACTCTTATTACTTGGATGAAGCTAATAAATGGTATTTCATCGTTCCACTATACGATGTAGACTTGAAACGTGTGTATCATACTGGCGGTGCCCCATTCGTGTTCCGTTATTACGATGCTGCCAATCGTGCGTCCAATGGTACAGGTGGCAGTTGGAAGAATGTCACCGATAGCGTACTACGACATAGTCAAGGATATATTGTTCGAAGTAATGCAGCAAATTGGATACATTTACCTGCTGTAGATAGCCTCAGTGCTTCACAAATTTTCTGCACCGAAGATGTCACAATCCCATTGAATGCACAGGTATCTGACAATACCGCCAATGCCCATTGGAACTACGTAGGTAACCCTTATCCATGCTACTACGACATCTGGTATATGGATTTCCCTGCACCTATCACCGTTTGGACAGGTAGCACCTACAAAGCATATTCATTGGCAGATGATAATTATGCCCTCCGTCCAATGCAAGCGTTCTTTGTGCAAAAGCCAGATGAGATTTCCGAAATCACCTTCCACAAAGAGGGTCGCCAAGTCAACTCCGACATTACCCATACCGCCAATGCACCGCAACGCCGCAACGCTGTTGGCACCCAGCGCGATGTGTTCAACATCACCATCACTGCTGCCAACGGATTGAGCGATGACACCCGCGTGGTCATCAACGAACAAGCACAACGCACCTACGAAATCCATTGCGATGCCTCCAAATTCATGAGTATGGATGCTGCTTGTCCTCAGATCTACACCCTCGACGACCAATCCACACCATTGGCCATCAACGAGCGTCCTCGCCATGAGGGCGTAGTACGCGCTGGATTCTATGCCGCTGCTGCGGGCGAATATACCATCACCGCTGCTGGCGCTGAGGGTATCCTCATTCGCGACCTCGACAGACAAATCACACACAACTTAGAGGTCGCTGACTACCGCTTCACCGTTACCGAAGCTGGCTTATGCGATACACGCTTCGAGTTCATCTTCACCGAGAAACAACCCGTTGTTACAGACATCGAAGATACCTATGCTGCCCTGCAAATCAGCAACCAAAATGGCGTTTTGACCATCAAGAACGCACCTGCTGATGTATTCATCTACACCGTGGACGGTCGCCTCATCGAGCACGCTGCTGCCGATAATACCATCCACTTCACCCTGCAACCAGGTGTGTATGTCGTACATGTAGGCAACGTAATGAGCAAACAAATTATTCATTAATCCTCGATATTCCTGTATCGTATGAATACATATATCAATAAGGTATTCATATTGCTGCTAATGTCGTTCTTCACTACGGCATTGCATGCGCAATATAATCCCGAAAACCCTGCTGAACCTGGTGCGCCTATTGTGTACTACAAGCTCTCGTTGCGCGCCACTCCGTCAGGAGCAGGAACATTCAATATCAGCACCTCCACCACGCAAGCAGTTGGCGCGAACGTCTCGTTGCGCGCCAATAGCAGCAACTCCGAATACGTGTTCGTGGCTTGGACCGAGAACGATGTGGTCGTTTCTACCGCCTCACAATTCACCTATACGATGCCTGCACACCATGTCGAACTGGTCGCCCACTTCGACTACCGTCCCGCATCGCCAGGCGAGCCATCCGTTCCGAATATCCCTGTGTATTCCACGGTCTATCTGTCATGTTCGCCCGCCAATTCAGGTTCTTTCAATATCTCCAGTGGCAACCGCTATGTGGTAGGTACATCGGTCAGCATCACAGCTACCAACAAGACCGATTTTACTTTCTCCCATTGGACAGAGAACGACAGTACCATCTCCACATCCAAAACGCTGCAATACGTAGTCAAGGAGTCCGATGCACACCTCGTGGCACATTTCCAGTATAGCCCATCCAGCCCAGCCGAACCACCAGTCTTGCAACCTACCCACCGCTTGACCCTGCAAGTGACTCCTTCCGGCTCGGGTTCTGCGAGTGGCGGTGGAGAGTACCAACCTGGTACGGCCATTACTCTCAAAGCCACTGCCAAAACGGATTATGCCTTCGATGCTTGGTTGGAGAACGGCACGGTGCTTTCCACCGCTTCGTCCTACACCTATACCATGCCCGACCGCGATGTGATACTCACAGCGCGCTTCAAGGTATCATACAACCCCTCCAACCCTTCGGAACCTGTCTTCCCAACCAACGAACGACATAACATCTTTGGTATGACTGAGAATGCCCTACAAGGACAACGCATCCTCTATCCAGTCTATCTGGAAAACACCACACCACTGATGAATATGTATATCGACCTTACCTTCCCCGACGGTTTTGTAGTCGATACCGCCAATTGCTCCTTGAGCGACCGCTGCAACGGCAACTGGCTGGAGAAAATCCTTGTAGAAGGCAATATGTGGCGCATGCGTGTACGCGGCACCAACACCTTCATCGGTGCCAACGGCAACATCATGCTCATTCCTGTCACCGTACCCGACACCGCACAGATGGGCAAAAACTACCTCGTGGCACTCTCCCACGGTGTCATCATGCGCCCTGATAGTACCCAAATCCCCGTCGGTGTACGCAGCGGATATATCTATGTCACCAAGACCCTCGAAGAGGGACTATACGCCCAATACACCTACGAGAAACTCAATGGTCGCGTGTTCTTCAAGAACCAATCATCCGATAGCGCACAAACCTATATCTGGGAGTTCGGAGATGGCACCTTCAGCACAGAGTTCTCGCCCCTACACCTCTACGACAATGCAGGCATGTACTCGGTACTGCTCAATTCCAAAGGACATGTCGACACCGATATAGCAGAACAAACCGTCATTATCAACGACAGAGACAAATGGAAATTAGGAGGCGCTTTCCACCTCGCTGATTCCATCACCAGCGTTCGACATTTCCTTTCCACACAGTCACTGCTCGACTTCTTGAGCGATGTGGCGATTGCCGAAACCAATGTCACCATCTTCGGACAAGCCAACGCAGAACATGGTATGCAGCTGACCGATGCCAATATCGCTACCCTGACCAAAGTGCACAGCCTGCTCAGCGGTAGCCAGTATACCATCTCCTTCACCAACGACGGACTGGGCACTACTGCCTATGCTATGGGGGACGCCAATGATACGCTCACAACCGATCGTATCAGTCTGTTCAACAACTTAGGCGATATTACCCTTTGCCACAATGCCATCACCAAACTATGTGGCATAGAGTACAACCCCTGGATTATACGCCAAATCCCCAATCAATATGTCTATGTGGACAATGCCACATCCGAGATTGACCTATCCGTCATTGGACCTAACCTGCAATATTCTTGGCAATTAGTGGATACGACATGGCTAACTTCTGGCTTCATCGCAGGTTGCGTACAGGCGGGTACAGGTAATATACCTTCCATGCGTATCATCAATAAGACGGGTCGCCTTGTGGATTTGACCTACCAAGTGCAAGTCCGTTATGGAGAATGGCTCTTCCGTGAGTTTACCAAGACTTTCACCATCGAACCCAGTCCCTATGAGTATCTAACCCCAGAGTATATCACACTCTGCTATGGCGATACATGCCTCTGGCGCGATAGTGCATACGTGGAATCGGGTGTCTATGCGGATACGATTGGTAATGAGATCTCCACCCTGCACCTCACCATTCGTCCCGAAGTACCCGTCACCAACGATTCAGTCACTATCTGCCACGGTGCGACCTACGTTTGGAACGGTTCTTCCTACTCCGCCGGAGGCGAGTACAGTATGACTTTGCAAGACATCAACGGCTGCGATAGCGTAGCAGTGTTGCATTTGACTGTCCTTCCTGTCCCTACCACCGAGGAAACTGCCATTGCTTGCGACTCTTTGTCATGGAACGGTCAAACCTACACCCAAAGTGGCGATTATGTGTATACCACCACGGCTGCCAACGGCTGCGATAGCATCGTCACTCTCCACTTGACTATTCACTATAGCGATACCGCCTACTTTACTGCCACCGCTTGTGACAGTTATGAGTGGCACGGTGTAGTATATACCCAATCGGGTGTGTACCCATATCTTACACAGACTGTTCACGGTTGCGATAGTCTTGAGCTGCTCGACCTGACTATCCACTACAGCGATACGGCTTACTTCACTGCTACTGCCTGTGATAGTTACGAATGGCACGGTGTAGTATACACCCAATCGGGTGTATATGAGTACCTTACACAAACCGTTCACGGCTGCGATAGTCTTGAGCTGCTCGACCTGACTATCCACTACAGCGATACGGCTTACTTTACAGCTACTGCTTGCGACAGCTACGAGTGGCACGGGGTAGTGTATACCCAATCAGGTGTGTACCCTTACCTCACACAAACCGTTCACGGCTGCGATAGTCTTGAGTTACTCACTCTCACTATCCACTACAGCGATACGGCTTACTTTACAGCTACCGCCTGCGATAGTTATGAGTGGCACGGTATAGTATATACCCAATCGGGTGTGTACCCATATCTCACACAAACCGTTCACGGCTGCGATAGCCTCGAGTTACTCACTCTCACTATCCACTATAGCGATACGGCTTACTTTACAGCTACTGCTTGCGATAGTTATGAGTGGCACGGTGTAGTTTACACCCAGTCGGGTGTATACCCTTACCTCACGCAAACCGTTCACGGTTGCGATAGTCTTGAGTTACTCGACCTGACTATCCACTACAGCGAAGTAGGTGTAACCGAGTACGCTACTATCTGCTACGGCGATACCTACACCTGGAATGGTCAGACCTACTCGACAACAGGCGAGTACACCCTCATCCTGTCCAATACCCTCGGCTGCGACAGTGTGGCGACACTTCATCTAACCATTCTCCCAGAAGCTGTAACTACCACCCAAACAGTAGTTGTTGGTAGTAACGAGCTCCCATACCAATGGCGTGGAAAAGATTACTCTGCGACGGGTCTGTACACCGACATCGAAAAGTATTCCATCGCTGATTGCGATAGTGCTATCCATATCTTGAACTTGACAGTACTCACAACGGGCAACTATGATGAGCAATCTGCAACTATCTGCGATACGGAAGCCCCTTATCTATGGTATGGTCAGTCGTATAGTGTAACTGGCAAATACACCTACACTGAGCAATATGTTGGCACTGACATTGACAGTATCCAACACATCCTCAACCTCACGGTGAACCCAACCCTTTATACCGAATATACTGCCACCGTTTGCGATACCTATACATGGAATAACGAAACCTACAACACCAGCGGTGATTATACACAAACATTTGTTGCCATCACAGGCTGCGATAGTATCGTAACTCTCCACCTGACTATCCACTACAGCGATACGGCTTACTTTACAGCCACGGCTTGCGACAGCTACGAGTGGCACGGGGTAGTATATACCCAATCGGGAGTATACCCATATCTTACGCAAACCGTTCACGGCTGCGATAGTCTCGAGTTACTCGACCTGACTATCCACTACAGCGATACCGCTTACTTCACAGCCACAGCCTGTGATAGTTACGAATGGCACGGTGTAGTTTATACCCAATCGGGTGTCTACTCTTATCTTACACAAACCGTTCACGGTTGCGATAGTCTCGAACTGCTCGACCTGACTATCCACTACAGCGATACGGCTTACTTCACAGCCACTGCTTGTGATAGTTACGAATGGCACGGTGTAGTATATACCCAATCGGGTGTGTACCCATACCGCACACAAACCGTTCACGGTTGCGATAGCCTCGAGTTACTCGACCTAACTATCCACTACAGCGATACGGCTTATTTCACAGCTACTGCTTGCGACAGTTACGAGTGGCACGGTATAGTTTACACCCAATCGGGTGTATACCCTTACCTTACACAAACCGTTCACGGTTGTGATAGCCTTGAACTGCTCAACCTCACTATCCACTACAGCGATACGTCTTACTTTACAGCTACTGCCTGTGATAGTTACGAGTGGCACGGTGTAGTTTATACCCAATCAGGTGTATACTCATACCTCACGCAAACCGTTCACGGATGCGATAGTCTCGAGTTACTCACTCTCACTATCCACTACAGCGATACGGCTTACTTCACAGCCACTGCCTGTGACAGCTACGAGTGGCACGGTGTAGTATACACCCAATCGGGTGTGTACCCTTACCTCACGCAAACTGTTCACGGTTGCGATAGTCTTGAGCTGCTCAATCTGACTATCCACTACAGCGATACGGCTTACTTCACAGCTACTGCTTGTGATAGTTACGAATGGCACGGTGTAGTTTACACCCAATCGGGTGTGTATGAACATCTCACGCAAACCGTTCACGGCTGCGATAGCCTCGAGTTACTCGACCTCACTATTCACTACAGCGATACGGCTTACTTCACAACTACTGCTTGCGATAGCTACGAGTGGCACGGTGTAGTATATACCCAGTCGGGTGTGTACCCCTACCTCACGCAAACCGTTCACGGTTGTGATAGTCTTGAACTTCTCGACCTGACTATCCACTATAGCGATACGGCTTATTTCACAGCCACAGCTTGCGACAGCTACGAGTGGCACGGTGTAGTATACACTCAGTCGGGAGTGTATGAGTACCTCACACAAACCGTTCACGGCTGCGATAGTCTTGAACTGCTCGACCTGACTATCCACTACAGCGATACGGCTTACTTTACAACTACTGCTTGCGACAGCTACGAGTGGCACGGTGTAGTATATACCCAGTCGGGTGTGTACCCTTACCTCACGCAGACCGTTCACGGCTGCGATAGTCTTGAACTGCTCGACCTGACTATCCACTACAGCGATACGGCTTACTTCACAGCCACAGCCTGCGACAGTTACGAGTGGCACGATATAGTTTACACTCAGTCGGGAGTATATGAGTATCTCACACAAACCGTACACGGTTGCGATAGTTTGGAATTACTCAACCTAACTATCCACTATAGCGATACGGCTTACTTCACAGCTACCGCCTGCGACAGCTACGAGTGGCACGGACAGGTTTATACCCAATCGGGTGTATACCCATACCTCACACAGACTGTTCACGGTTGCGATAGTCTTGAACTGCTCGACCTCACTATTCACTACAGCGATACGGCTTACTTTACAGCCACGGCTTGTGATAGCTACGAGTGGCACGGTGTAGTTTACACCCAATCGGGTGTATACCCTTACCTTACACAAACCGTTCACGGTTGCGATAGTCTTGAGTTACTCAATCTGACTATCCACTACAGCGAAGTCGGTGCAACCGAGTACGCCACCATCTGTTACGGCGATACCTACACTTGGAATGGTCAGACCTACTCGACAACTGGCGAGTATAGTATCACCCTGTCCAACACCCTCGGCTGCGACAGTGTGGCGATATTGGAGCTCACTATACTGCCTGAGGCTGTCATTACAGAGGAGTCCGCTACAATCAACGAAGAGTATCTACCATACATATGGCGTGGGCAATCTTACTATGCTACAGGCACTTACACTATCACTGAACCGTTTGCTAACTATACGTATTGCGACAGTGCCGTACACCTATTGCACCTCACCGTAGAAGCACCTAATAAATCAGGCGATAACCTCTATTGGCACTATAAAAACGATACACTAACCTTCACTGGTTCTGGTGCTATGTACGACAATCCAGATATGCTCTCCTATCGTAACGAGTCTTGGTATCCCGCACGAGTGAATCATGTCATTCTGTCTACTGAACTCACCCACATCGGTAATGTGGCCTTTGCGGACTGTTCTAACCTCACCCAGATCGTTATTCCTAATAGCGTCAATAGCATCGGCGATGGTGCTTTCTCATGGACGGGCTTGCAGTCTATCACCATCCCTGCTTCCGTCACCGAATTGGGCGAACAAGTCTTTGAGGCTTGCAGCAACCTCCACACCATTATCTACGAGGGCTATCCTACCGTTATCAGCAACCAGACCATTCACCCACTCATCGGTTGTGTACACCTTGATACCGTCATTGCGCCTGCTGCCCTATGGCATTGCACCAATGCCGACAAGGCCTTAGAGAAGCGCTACGGCGTACCACACAAAGCCCGCTATATCGAAGTAACCGACGGCGATCTTACCAACCAAGCCGTTAAGTACATCGCGCAAAACGCTACGGCTTTGGAGGTACTGGATCTGACCAACACGACCAACACCACCTTGCCATATGGTGCATTCAGCCATAGCTACCTACTCACCCAACTTTATTTGCCAGCCTACATAGAGACACTGCCAGAGAGTATGATTGAGGGTGGCAACCGATTGATGGAGATTACCATCCCTGCTACGGTGACGGAGATTGGCAACTATGCTTTCGCTGGTTGTGTCAACATTTGGCGAATGACAGTAGAGGCGACCACTCCTCCAAAGGTGTATGAGAATACCTTTGACGGCATCAGTCGTTCTATCTCTGTCTTGGTACCAGCGGGTAGCGAGCAGGCATACCGCGAGGCGGAATATTGGCGCGAGTTCTTTATTGACAACACCAATAGCCCATTGCCAATATCCAATTGCCAAAAGATCCTCCGCGAAGACCATATCCTCATCCTCCGCGATGGTAGAACCTATACTATTATGGGACAGGAGTTATAAGACCCCTCCTAACCTCCCCTTAAGGGGAGGGATAAATGTATTGGATAGCGCAGTTGGTTGGACTTCCTATTGTAAAGTACAAGCGCGGGCAGAAATGTCCGCGCTGATTTTAACCAGATAATAAGAGATTGGGATAACTCGCACAAAAATACTTGAAAAATAGATATTAATGTGAGAAATTTAGCTCGAATACATAAAAAATATATCTTTTTGAATAAATTATTTTGTCATATCAAAAATGTTTTGTAATTTTGCAACCGCTATTAATTCAACAACCGTTGCAAAGTTTAAAATGTATAGATAAAGGGAGTTATGAAGTTTTATGATCGTGAAAAAGAGATTGCGGAATTATTGCGTATTCGTCAATTGACGATAGATGATAGCAGTCGTATGACATTGGTTACTGGACGTCGACGTATTGGGAAAACAACATTGATACAGCGAGCCTATGCTGATACAACTATGGTGTATTTGTATGTGAAACGTCGTAATGAGAAAGAACTGGTACAGACGTTTTGCGAGGCAATACGCTCGCAGATAGATATATTCATTCCCAACGGCATGACACAATTTACGGATTTGCTGCGTCTGCTATTGGAATATAGCAAACAACATCCATTTACTTTGGTATTGGATGAGTTCCAAGAGTTTGTACATGTTAATACAGACATATTTCAAGATATGCAAGAACTTTGGGACACCTATCACACACAGACTCATCTTAATCTTATCATCAGCGGTTCTGCCTATAGATTGATACAAAACATCTTTATGGACAAGGGCGAACCATTGTTCAATCGTGCTGATTTTATCATTCGACTGCAACCGTTCCGCTTACCCGTTTTAAAACAGATTTTGCAAGATCATGTCTCTAACTATGAACCTGATGATTTATTGGGCTTATACATGATTACAGGCGGTGTGCCAAAATATATAGCGTGGTTATTGGACAATAATTGCCATACCTACCAACAAATGTATCAATATGTATTTTCTGACATGTCGCATTTTTTGGAGGAGGGCAATACCTTGCTGGTGAGTGAATTTGGAAAGAACTATGGCGTTTATTTCTCTATCCTACAAGAGATGGCAAATGGTCATTCTACTCAGTCGGCTATTGAAGCGCAATTAGGAGGAATTTCGGTAGGCGGACACCTGCGCCATTTGGAAGAAACATTCCAACTGATTATTCGAGAGCGACCCATATTAGCAAAAAAAGAAACGCAAACTGTGCGTTTTCGTATCAAAGACAACTTCTTGCGTTTTTGGTTTAGATATGCAGATAAGTACCATTTTATGATTGAGATGCAAAACCATCAAGCCCTTTGCAAATTGGCATTGGATGATTATCCTACATACTCGGGCCTCGTTTTAGAGCAGTATTTCCGTCAACAATTAGCCGAAAGCGGAGCATACAAAGAGGTCAATGCATGGTGGCAAAGGCGAGCTATAACACATAATGATCAAATCATTGATGCAGAAGTAGATGTGATAGCGTTGTCGATTGAAGGAAGAAAAGCGTTGGTGGCTGAAGTTAAACGTAACCGAGAGAAATATAATCATGCCCTCTTTATGGCTAAGGTTGATTATCTGAAGCAAACTGCCCTCAAAGGCTATACTGTAGAGACACATCTGTTTGATTTACAACAGATGTAGATGTGAACAAAGTACAAAAAAATCGCCCTTGTGGCGATTTTTTTTGCATATGTGCAAATTTTTTACTAATTTTGCAGCCGATTATAAATTGGGAGTACAAGGCGGTTAGTAGTTAATAGTTAATAATTAATATTTATTAATAGTTAATATCGCTCTGGCACGGAAGTTGATAATAATTAGCATATGAAGAATATACGAAATTTTTGCATTATTGCTCACATTGATCATGGCAAGTCTACTTTGGCGGACCGATTGATTGAATATACCGCTACGGTAGATAAACGCTTGATGGAGAATCAGGTCTTAGACGACATGGACCTGGAGAAAGAACGTGGTATCACCATCAAGTCACACGCCATACAGATGCAGTACAAGGGCTATACCCTCAACCTCATTGACACCCCGGGACACGTGGACTTCTCCTACGAAGTGAGCCGTTCCATCGCTGCTTGCGAAGGCGCATTGCTGATCGTAGATGCCTCACAAGGTGTACAAGCACAGACTATCTCTAACCTCTATATGGCATTGGAACACGATTTGGAGATTATTCCCGTGATGAACAAATGCGATATGGATTCGGCTATGCCCGAGAAAGTAGAGGACGAGATTATCGATCTCTTGGGCTGCAAACGCGAAGAGATACTCCGTTGCTCGGCGAAGACGGGCGATGGCGTACCCGAGATATTGGACGCTATCATTGACCGTATTGCTCCTCCTGTTGGTGACCCAGAGGCTCCGCTGCAATGCCTGGTGTTTGACTCTGTGTTCAACCCCTTCCGTGGTATCATCGCTTACTTCAAAGTGGTGAATGGCACCATGAAATCAGGCGACCGTGTGCGTTTCTTCAATACAGGCAAGGAGTACGATGCCGACGAGATAGGCGTGCTGAAATTAGGCATGCAGCCTACCAAGGAGATCTCGGCGGGCAATGTAGGCTATATCATTTCGGGTATCAAGACCTCTACCGAGGTGAAGGTAGGTGATACCATCACCCATGTGGCACGCCCTTGTACAGAGGCAATTGCAGGCTTTGAGGAAGCCAAACCAATGGTCTTTGCGGGTGTGTATCCAATCGAGGCAGAGGATTTTGAGGACCTACGCGCTTCGCTGGAGAAACTGCAACTCAATGATGCGGCATTGACCTTCCAACCCGAGTCGTCGGTGGCTTTGGGCTTTGGTTTTCGCTGCGGATTCTTGGGACTGCTGCATATGGAGATTGTGCAGGAACGTTTGGACCGCGAGTTTGATATGGATGTCATCACTACTGTGCCTAACGTAAGTTATAAGGTCTATACCAAGGACGGCGAGATGCACGAGGTGCATAACCCTGCGGGTATGCCAGACATCACGGTGATTGACCGCATTGAGGAACCATATATCCGCGCCAGTGTGATTACGACCAGCAATTATATTGGTCCTATCATGACCTTGTGCCTTGGCAAGCGAGGCGAACTCGTGAAACAAGAGTATATCTCAGGTGACCGTATGGAGATATTGTACGATATGCCACTCGGTGAGATTGTGATAGACTTCTACGACAAACTCAAATCTATCTCCAAAGGTTATGCTTCCTTCGACTGGCACCACAATGGTTTCCGCCCAAGTAATCTGGTTAAACTGGATATTCTGCTCAATGGTGAGCAAGTGGACGCCCTCTCCACGCTGACCCACAGAGACAATGCCGAGAGTTTTGGTCGTCGTATGTGCGAGAAACTCAAGGAGTTGCTGCCACGTCAGCAGTTTGATATAGCCATCCAAGCGGCTATCGGTGCTAAGATCATCGCCCGTGAAACGGTGAAGCAAGTACGCAAGGACGTGTTGGCGAAGTGTTATGGTGGTGACGTGAGCCGTAAGCGCAAACTGCTCGAGAAGCAGAAGAAAGGTAAAAAGCGCATGAAGCAAATCGGTAACGTGGAAGTACCTCAAAAAGCCTTCCTCGCTGTATTGAAACTGGATTAATCATAAATCCTTTCTAAAAATATTAATTATTAACTATTAACTATTAAACTAATCATGCAACAATTAGTACATAGTGCATGGAGCATGATACCCTTTGGGTTGATGCTGTTGATTATCGCCGTAGCGCCATTGATTGTGGCAGAGTGGTGGGACAAAAACAGACACAAGTTGGCGGTATCGCTGCTGCTGGCGATCCCTACTGCCGTGTGTCTGGTCATGGGAGGCATGGCCAAAGAATTAGAACATCAGTTGTTGTCTGACTACATACCTTTCATCGTGTTGCTATTGGCGTTGTATGTCATCACAGGTGGTATACACCTCGCAGGTGATATTCAGGCCAAACCATGGGTGAATACCTCATTCTTGGCTATAGGATGGGTGTTGGCCAGTATCATGGGTACGACGGGTGCAGCCATGCTGCTCATTCGTCCGCTCTTGACCACCAATCAGCAGCGCGAGCATAAAGTACATACGGTGCTGTTCTTCATTGCCTTAGTGGCTAACTGTGGCGGACTGCTCACTCCGCTGGGTGATCCACCATTGTTCATGCTCTTCTTGCGTGGAGCAGAGTTTACATGGTTCTTGTCGCTATTCCCTCAATGGCTGTTTACGGGTGCTGTGTTGCTGTTGATGTACTTTGCGCTGGACTCCTTCTACTATAAAAAAGAGCATCATACTGCCTTGGAGGCAGACGCGCGCGAACATAAACCACTGAATGTACAAGGTAAGACCAATCTGGTGTATCTCGTGGGCGTGATACTGGCTGTGGCCTTTATTCATTCGGGATTGATTCCACAAATGGCTAATCCTAACTCTCCATTGTGGATACGCTATATGCGCGAGTTGGTATTGTTGTTGTTGATGGCCATGAGTCTGCACACCACGAAGCGTCATGTGCGTTATCGACTGAACAAATACTCGTGGGCACCAATCAATGAGGTGGCGGTATTGTTCTTTGGTATCTTTGTGACGATGACGCCCGCCTTGGCATATCTGAATGAGAATGCGGCAACTTTAGGCTTGTCTCATACATGGCAGTTCTACTATGCAACGGGTGCATTGTCCAGTTTCTTGGATAATACACCTACGGCAGTGGCTTTTCATAGTGTAGCTACGGGCTTGACCCCCGATCAGATGGCTGCTTTTGGTGGCGGTATGGTCGCTGGTATTCCTGAAGTGCTGTTGCAAGCGATATGCTTGGCTGCTGTGTTCTTTGGTTCGATGACCTATATCGGCAACGGACCTAACTTCATGGTTAAGGCCATCGCCGAGGAGAATGGCATCAAGATGCCATCGTTCTTCGGCTATATGCTCCGATTCTCGTTGTTAGTGCTGTTGCCAGTGTATATCTTGGTACAGTTGATTTTCCTATAATTAGGCGATGAGGCGAAAGGCAATTAGGCAAAAGGCAAGAAATAGCGGCTTTGCCGCATGCCCCAGCCTTTAACCTCTAACCTTTAAACTATAAACTGATAATAAAATGAATCTTTTCGAACAGATTAGCGAGGATATCAAGAAAGCGATGCTCGCAAAGGATAAAGTGGCGTTGGATGCGCTACGCGGTATAAAGAAAGAATTTTTGGAGGCTAAGACCGCCAAAGGTAGCGATGGCGAGTTGCATGACGACCGTGCGTTGCAGATTCTGCAAAAGATGGTTAAACAACGCAAAGAGGCTGCCGATATGTTCCGTGCTGCCAATCGCCCTGAACTGGCAGAAGACGAAATGGCGCAATGCGCAGTCATTGAGCGCTATCTGCCTGCCATGATGAGCGAAGAGGAACTGAAGACAGTTCTTGCAGAGATTATTGCTCAAGTAGGTGCAACAGGTCCACAAGACATGGGCAAGGTCATGGGCGTGGCTACCAAGCAATTGGCTGGCAAAGCCGAAGGTAAGACCATCAATATGGTAGTACGCGGATTGCTGAGCAAATAATCGTGTTGAAGATTTTTCTGAAAGCAGTCTTTGCCGGTATATGCATAGGTATAGCCGGTTGGGGCTTCCTGGTGGATAAGACACTGGGAATGTTCCTTTTTATCTTTGGCTTGGCGACGGTGGTCTCGTACGAGGCCAAGCTCTATACCGGTGTGTCGGGCTTTTGCCAGAACTGGAGCGATATCAAACAGTTGGTGGGGATTATCCTGCCAGGCAATATCGTGGGTTGTTTGTTGGTGGCACTGATGACCTTGTTTACCCAGTTGCCTATACATGAAGCTGCATGCGGTGTGTTAACCTCCCGATTGGCGAGTGGTCCGTTGGCGTGTGGTGTATTGGGCATAGGTTGCGGTATATTGATGACGAGTGCCGTGGCTTTTGCCAAAAGGGGCAAGGAGTTTGGTCATTGGGTGCCACTGCTGTTCGCTGTGCCATTGTTCATCCATTGCGGTTTTCCGCACTGTATAGCGGATGCGTTCTACTACTTGACTGCTGCGGACTATATAGCGGAGCAACCACAGGTGTTGTGGTGCTATTTGATGACGGTAGTAGGCAACTTTGTGGGCTGTAATATACCAAGATTGAACAATTTTGCAGAAAAATGCACTAAAAAGTAGTTTTTTTGCAAAATATTTGGTCATGTATGCGGGCTAACGCCCTCCATTTATCGAACAGCAGTACCTTCGGACGCCGCCTTGCTCCATGCTCGATTTTTGACAAAATCTTACACGATGGAGCAATTCCCCCGAAGTTACGTTCGCTAAATGCTGCAAAAATGCACTTTTTTTATACAAAAATGCATTTTTTCCTAAAAAAATTTGCATATTTGCATTTTTTGTAGTACCTTTGCACTCGCTTTTGAAAAAGAGCAGGCCCAGATGGCGGAATCGGTAGACGCGCTGGTCTCAAACACCAGTAGGTTCACCCCTGTGCCGGTTCGACCCCGGCTCTGGGTACAAGAAAAAATTATGTTTAACTATCCAACTAAAATCGGGAAACAAGTTACTTGTTTCCCGATTTTAAGAGGAAGAATGGTGGCGAGCTAAATCTGCAGAGCAGATTTCTTCTCGCAAGCGCATTCTGACGAAGGTCATGCGGGAGACTTAAACATCCGCTATCACTCGGAACGGGCTAACTGCCTGGAGAGAACAAGAGAAGGAGGTGTATGCAATGATCATTGTACCAGTTAAGGAAGGCGAGAACATCGAGCGCGCGATCAAGAAATTCAAACGCAAATTTGACAAGACAGGTGTCGTAAAAGAGCTGCGTCGTCGTCAACAATTCTCAAAACCATCTGAGATCAAGCGTGAGAAAATGATGCACGCTATCTATGTGCAATCTTTGCATGCTCATGATGGCGAGTAATTCGTAAGTAAACGAAGATAAGAAAAAGCATACCGTTGAGGTATGCTTTTTTTGTTGTGTAAGCAGGGTGGTGTAGGGTTGTATAGGGTGGTGTAGAATGGTGTAGGGTTGTATAGGGTTGTATAGGGTTGTGTAGGGTTGTGTAGAGTGGTATGAAAATTGTGAATAATATAGCAATTCTTAATAATTGAGCGCAAAATAGCCACAAAATTTGCTTAGTCCAAAGAAATGTATTAACTTTGCACCAAATTTAAGAATATAGTATAAGGTATGAAAAAGAATTTTACACGTTTTTTTGCACTCATGGCGAGTGTAGTAATGTCTGCGATGGCAATGGCTGAATTAGCCTATAATGTTCCTTTCACTGAGGCGGATTGGAATGATGAGACAACGATTGTAGCAGACAAAGGCAGCAACGAATGGTCGAGCAAACACGGTATTTGCTTAGGTGACAATGGTTTGGGCGGTTTTGATTTCGGTGACAAATACGTAGTGATAGCCTTGGCGAACGATGCTACTCCTACACGCCTGACAGCGACCACCAAGACACGTGATACTGCGGGAACGAATAATGGCGCTACGGGTGTGTTCTTCTCCGTATCTACCAGTGCAAACAATGAGAATTTTGCAGAAGTGTGGACTTCTAAGAGTAAGAAGAATGATATTGATGTGGCTTTGCCTGCGGACACACGCTATGTGAAGCTGTTGTATAGTGGTAACTTTGCTGGTTGTATAGAGGCTCTGACTGTGTATGGCGAAGTGGTGGAAACAGGAGTAGAGGACTTGTTTGCTCCACAGAACACCGCCGTGAAAGTGATGAAGAACGGACAAATCTACATCCTGAAGGACGGTCAATTGTATGACTGCTTGGGCAGAATGGTAGAGTAATAGTAAGTACTGAAATAGAAAATGATAGGGCGTATCCGTGGTGATACGCCCTATTTATTTTATGCTTGTTGACTGTTTTGTCCTATGCTTATTGACTGTTTCCTATGTTTACTTACCGCTTATCCTCCGCTTATCCACCCGATAAAGATAAGGGATAAGGAGTAGGAGGATAAAGAGCAGTGCGTCCCAATCGAGGTGGAGTGGTACATTTTCATCTTCGGGATTTGGGGGGGCAATGGAGCGTTGAGGACCCGTAGGAATGAAGCCCGTGTTGCCACCCTCAGAGGTGAACCCAGTTTCGTCTGCCAACATGCCACCATTGAGCGTAGATGCTGCAGTTTGTACTGTACCATTGGCCATACGCATTGGGGCAGTAGAATAGTTGCCGATGGTGGTAGAAGCAGCACTACTACTACTGAAGGAAGTTGTACCGCGCATGGACGAAGAGGGCATGGATGCAAAGCCATTGCCTCCACCACCATACGAATGAATATCGCTGGCTGAGGTGCTGAATAGTTGTGCTGAAGCAAGCATATTGCACAGCAATAAGCACACAGAGATTAATATTATGTAACGGTATCTCAAATTATCAAACAAACTAAATGCCTAAACGGTTTATTGGCATACGAATTTATATATCTGGTTATTCATTTGTAGGATATATACGCCCTGTGGCAAGTGGTGGATGTCAATGGTGTGGGTCGTATATTGTATGGTGGAGTGGAGTATCGGTTGTCCGCTGATGGTATAAATGGATGCCACGCTATGAGCAGGTGCATTGGTGATATAGAGGCGCTGGCTATCGTTCCAAATCTCCGTTTGTTGGACTTGGTCCACATGGGTTGGAGTGTTGTCTGACTCTAACTGTGGATGTAGCAACAGCAGGAATCGCAGGTCATTGGTGGTATATGGCGTAGCGCTGAAGCGATATTCTGCTCCTTCCTGCATGCGAATGATGGTATCTTGCTCCATGTCTTGGAGGTAGAGCGAATCGCCGATAAGCGAGCGGAAGGACAGGATGTAGTGGCTGTCAGAACCTGCTTGGAAGCCGATATACATGCTGTCGATATTGTTGGCGCAGGATACCTCCATCTTGCCGAACGGTTCGGTGGTGTAGATATTGGCAATACCTTCTGCAAACTGGTTAGGCGCATCGTAGCCATTGTCGTAGTCGCGTGTAGTAGTACTCTCTTGTATGATATACATACGGTCGGCACCACTATTGGCACTATTGACCTGTAGGCGAAGGCGACGGAAGTCGTCTTGCTGCATCTGCTCTTGCGCTTGGCGTTGAGGTGCACGCATGGGCTCGTTCATGTTGGTAGAAGCGTCCGTATAAGTGCCTGCTTGCCAAATGTGTTTGTTGTAGTTGAGGCGGATAGTAGCACCATTCTCGTTGGCAATCACATATACGCCCTGCATAGGTGGAATAGTGGTGATGTCACTATCCAAGTATTTGGCAGAGAGAGCAGGGATAGCGCAATATTGTCCTGGGGTAGTAGAACCGTTGCTGCCTAAGGTGTTGCCTTGTCCGTTCCACTGGTTCCACGAACCCGAGTTGAAGATGTAGAATGTCTTGTCTAAATCGCCGCTGAAGTCGTCTGCAGTGAAGTTCTTGACGTCGATAGGCGCCATGAAGCTATTGGCAAAGAGGTTGTCGCCGTTCATGCCACCCGATGCCTCTGGGGTCTTGGTGAGGGTGATGGTTTGGTTGGTGCGGATAGGGTCTGCCTTGAGGGAGTAAGTGGGCTGACCATACTGCGTAATGGCGTAGCCTGCGAAAGGCTCAAAGGTGAGGGTGCCGTTTTGCTTGACCCAATTTTGCTTCTCGTTCCACTGGTAGAGCCATGTGATGTAATCAACTGTGAACTGACAATTGGCACCCGGAGCGCCGAAGTATTGCCATGTGGCATCGCGGTTGGCACCTGTGTCTAGGGTCGAACGTGTCTGGTAGTTGACAGTAGCGCGAGGCATAGTGCCTTGGTACTCAGGGGAGATGCGCAAGAAGCCAGCACCCGATTTGAGGTTGTCAATGATGATGCTACTGCCGTCGGAGGCTGCACCTTGGATACCATGTGCACCCACGGAGAGTCCACCTGTGGAGGTGATGTGAAGGTGGGCGTTAGGGTCTATGGTCAAGCTAAACACTTCGGCATGTGATGAGATATTGACATTAGCCTCTATTCGCACATGATGGTATTGGTCAGGAATGGCATTTCTGTTCCAGTTGGCTGGTGTGTGCCAGTCGATAGGATTATTAGAGTCAGTGCCTTGGAAGATATATTCCTTGCGTCCAAAATGCGTGAGGGTAATGGTGCTATAAGCGAGCCATGCACCAGGGACATAAGATGGGTTTTTGATTCCATAATGGAGTGTACCTGTCGTTTGTCCTGGATCTGCCTCTACATAGACATATACATCATTGAGGTAGCGGTTGAGGTCTTGATTGAAAGCCCGCTCTACAGAAGGAATCAGTTTGGTAGGGTATGAATGCCCATTGTATATTTCGTCGGACGAATCATAACTGCCAGCGTTATAGGATGTATAGACTGATTGTATAGGGTATTTCACGTCATTGGCATAGACGTATGCTAATACGCTTTCCCAGTTGTTGGTTTTGGCTGCTTGGGCTTTTTGTGAGTCGGAAATGCGGTAAAGTGCTTTGACAGTGAGTCGATAGAAGCCTGGTTTGAGTCCTGAGATGGTGTCGTCATAGACAGCCAAGGTACCAGTACCATTTATTTCATCACGATACACACCTGCTTGTTCTGCCAATGCGACAGCGGGTACGGTGACTTCGGTGATTTCGAAGTCCTCACGATTGAGAGAGCTTCGTACTTTCTCCAGTGTATTGATGTCAGAACCGAAGTCTTTTTCTGCTGCTTTGGCAGCTGCGGCATCCATATAACTCTTAACGACATTGTTGTGCTCAGCAGGGGTTTCCATATGCCAAATAGTAGCCTGCGCAGGGTCCGAAGTGAAAGCAATGGTATTGTCTATGATTGTGAAATAGTTACCTCGATTGTCATTACTCAAATCATTCGCACTTTGTACGGTGAATTTACCACTTGCGTCTGAATTGATTTGCCATAGATACGCACTATTGTTCGCGTGTTCGGCATCGGTAAAGACTTCTTTGGTATCCGCAGTCTCATAGAGATACTGCATGTTATCCACGAACTGGAGACGGGTGTAGATATTGGTGTTATCTACTGTGAAATGACTCACGCGGCAAACCATACCAAATGGGTCCACTACGGCTTGCGTACCCCATTTAGCACCACGGCTCAGGTAACCGCCTTCTTCTGCACGAAGATAGTTGTTTCCCTCTAAGGAACTGATAATGATGTTTCGGAGGTAGCCCGCGAAGTTACCTTTATAACTAAAACGAATATATTGCGTATTAGGACTTAAATCAATCTCGCCAGATGTTTTCCAAGAAGCAGATAATGATCCTGTTTTCCATACGGTATTCCAATCAGTTCCATTAGCAGATTCTTCTACTTCCCATCCATGGGTTGCAAGCTCTGGAGTTGCAGCATCAGAGGAACTATATTCGAAATATAGTTTGTCTGGTGTTCCTGCAAAAGTTATCAGTACGCGTTTACGGTCATCGCCCCATATAAATCCATCTCCAAAAGATGTAGATGCAATTCGGATTTGATTATCCGTTTGATACCAACCGCTTTTTGTGCCAAGTTGTACGCTATTCGCATGTAGCGCTTGTGATACGAGGAATGGCACTTCCAAACTTGGTCTTTCGCAAGGCGTGAAGGTGAAGGTCTCGGTTGCAGGCATGAAATCTGCATTGCCTGATTGGGTAACGGTGATAGTGACTTCTTGCCCTTTGTTATAGATATGCAAGTCGCCATTCTTGACCTCTGCAATGGTGGCATCAGAGGTGGCGAACGATAGCGGGCAGTTGGCATCTCTATTGGTAGAGTATGCGATATTAGCAATGGTAGAGTTGAAGTAATAAGGCAAGGCATTCGGATTCCAAATGATGTCGGCTGTGGATTTGCCATCACGAATACCCGTCAGTGGGATATGAATATCTTCGGTCTTATCGCTATTATCCGAGATAACGAGGGTGGCGTTGTAAGGAGTAGCACCGCGGTCTTCGCCCAAGTTGTCGAAGGTTACCTCTAATGCAGCATTACCAAAGCAATCGCGACCTGTTCCAGGAACAAGTTCAGGTGTTACGTTGAAGTATTTAGCATCGGCACCCGTGATGACAGCCTTGGTGATTCGTCCTGCGTTGGCGTGCAAGAAAATGACCGTATCATGCTGCAGGCCATGAGTAATACCCTCGGAGCCAAAGTCAATGGCAGTAGGGGTAGCCTCGAATTGGAAGCGTTCGGAGACTTCTATATTACTAATGTAGCCGTTGAGGTTACCCGAATAGCAGAAACGTAAATAGCGGGTTGAGGACTGCAATGTGGCAGAAATTGAACCGCTATTACTGGTAGAACTACCGCCTTCTATATCAACCCATTTTGTGCCATCGTTACTCTCTTGTACATACCATTGCAAGCCCGTAGCTGCTCCATCCGCGTCATAATTGAATGTCACGACATCGGGGATTCCTTCGAAATGGATGTCATAATACTTGTCACTCCAATCTGCGGTATAGAATTTGATTCTGTTACCAGACCAACTGCTCTTATTAGAAGTGGATTGTCTGAACAAGTTGAATTTTGCTTCTGAATCAATCTTGAATGGCACATGGTTGCTGGCGTTGACGGGGGAGATAGGATATTGCTCAGTGTTGCTGTACCATTTGTAGTTCTCTTGTTGCGAAACGGTAATTGTAGCCGTCTCACGGGCATTGGCGATATACAGGGTGTTGTTCTCTACACGCGCAAAAGCTTCGTTATCGGATGTGAAAGTGGTTTCGATATCCGTATTGGTGGTAGAGAATATGTTTGGAATCGATGTGCCGTAGTAGTATGGGGTGTTGGCAGCATTCCAAGTAAATTTAGGAGTGTGTTTATGTACGGTTACATTATAAGAAGCTGTTGCACCTATATATTTATAGGTCTCTTTTTGGTGAAGTGTTATTTTAGCCGTACCTGCATTACATGCTGTAATTTGTTTCGTAGAAGGATTAAAGGTAATTAGATTAGTTCCCTTATTCAACTCTTCGTTTGCGAAATTTACTTCATCTATAGTGTAGTAGAAATCATCGCTACTGGATGGTGTGGGTTGTGCTGTAGATGTGTTGGTGTATGAGTAATTGGCTACTTGCGTTCCATCCACTAGCATGCTATATGCCTCTCCACCAAATGAAGTTTGATATTTGGAGACAATTATTGTATATGTAGCTGACGTACCTGCTTTAATAGTTTCTGTTTCTGCTTGTGACCAATAAATAGTTGCCTCACCTGCATTATGCGCGATAATCTTATTATTTATTGCGTCATACGAGATTACCTTTCCACTACCATCATTCACTCCAGAGATAGAAACCACTTTAATGTGCTCTGTAGGATTATCTGTATATTTAAAGCTGAAAGCATTTGCTTGTTCTCCTTCAACAAGTAGTGTGTAGTTATTTCCAGTTATTTCTGGTGTATATTTTTCTATCCATTTAGCAGTAAGCGTAACATTGGCTGTTGGTGTATAGTGATCACCTGGCTCACCCACTTTTACACCTCCAGCATACCATCCATCAATTACTGCGCCTGCTTTCGTTGCGTTTGGTAAAATAACCGAAGCGCTTTCCCATTGTGCATAAAGTGTTACTGTCGCATTTGCAGTAGTTGACAAATTAGAAACGCTTGCATTGTTAGGATATACTCCCGGTACGGTACCTTTAGGACTACGATTCTCTCCTTTACCCCATCCTATATAATGATTAAGCAGATTATATTTATTATATCCGAACACATCATATAAATCTCCATATGTATTTGCATAGTAAGGTGCATCAAATACATCATGCGAATATGTTGTGCCATTATACACTATACTATTGGGATCTTCCCAACCCACAAAAGTATAATTGGCGACTGCAGAAGGAACACTACTCGTTCCTCCGTCAGCATTATAAGTTACTGTATATTGGCGAGCAAAAGCATTAGCATTCAAGTTTTTAGCGGTGTTATACACCATTGCCATATTACTCATCGTACCGCTCGTACTTCCATTTCCGTTAAAGGCTATCGTATAAGTAATAGGTGCAAAAATTGCATAATATTTGTATGTTTTCTTATCTGCTCCTACACTCGCTTTTAAGGATACTGTAGAACTCCATGAATTAGGTGTCCCACCATCCGTATCTGCCCACCCCTCAAAAGTGTACCCGTCAGCAGCCTTCGCGAAACGATACATGTTCACATTGCCTCCTACTTTATAGCTTGATTCGGCATTGTCCGATGGTGATGTTCCTATATTATTTGTATTCTCAGAATTAGCATACACATAGCCTCCATGAGATGGACTTGAGTACACTTCAAGTCTAACTTTACCTGCCCATGCATAAGTAGTGATGCATAGCAATGCAACGAAGGTGAGGGTATAGCGTACAAATTGCTTCATATCAGTTAATAGTTAATAATTAATAGTTAATATCTTTTGTGTCATTTATTAATATAAAAGTGCGATTTATTAAGATTGCTCCAATAAAATACGTTTTTAATTTGCCAAAAAAGCGTGCAAAATTAATAAAAAGGTATGAAATATGCAAATTCTTTACCCGCGCGCGTGTACGATTAATAAGGTGTGATATATTTTTCTAAAGAATTGATACTTTTTTTGTGTGGAATTATACACCACCTAAATAGTATATTCTACAAGGTAGTTTTTTTACACGAATAAAATAACAGCCAGTGCACAGAACAGTTAAAGGGGAAGAAAACACCACTTCTCTCATAGAGATTCCTTATGTGGGGTATTCATGGGATATTCATGGCATACACGTGGGGTATTCATGGGGTATACATATGTATCGGGTATGTGTCGGGTATGTATCGGGTATGTATCGGGAATGCGTAGAGACATCAGATATGCGAGGAGGTTTTGGAAAATAATGAACGACAATATCGACAATTTGCGCTCGCAATCAATTTTCCTGCGAGCGAAAAGGGAGGTAAATCAACAATGGAGACAATGGAAATCCAATTGGCTCGGCGGAAAATCGCCGAGGTCTGAACACAACTTGAATACAACAAAGGGCAAATAAAAACACAGCCACCTCGAAAGGTGGCTGTGTGAGTGAGTGCCTTGGGCAGGGTTGTGGCGCGGGCGTTGACAGTTAGTGGGCGATGTACTTGCCACCACGACCAATGCGCTTGGTGTTGGTGTTGTAGAAAATGTAGATGAATGGTTCGCCCGATGTGGCTACATAATCTGCACCCAGTGCATCGTTAGGTACTGAACCCTCCTTGATGATTTGCTGACCGTTGGCGTTGGTCTCTACCTCTACAGAATTGACATCCAAGACTGGCACATCCATCATGGTGAGCAACTGACCACTGAGCGTGTAGATAGCACACTTCACACCCAAAGAGATAGTCACCGCGCGGAACGTGCGTTGCGAACCCTTGACAGGGAAGAACAGACAGTCGCCAATAACCGCGTCCGCTGTAGGCGACCAGTCCGCAAAGGTGAAATGTACGGAGTACGTCAAGATGGTGCCGTCCTGAGCAATGCCATCAATCTCAATGAGTTTGCTGCCATCGTCAAGCGTCTTCTCCATACCCAACTCTACTTGCGCATACAAGCTGTCCATAGGCGTTGCCGTCAAGATAGGCAAGATAGCACCTTGTGCGAGTTTGACTGTATATTCGTAGGTGTCAGGATCGAAGCCGTCAATAGCAACCGAGTCGAGGTAAATCATTGAGAGGCGTGCCTCGTTGGAGAGTTCGATGAGCTGCTCAATACTATACGCGCGGATGCTGCCGTTGGCTGCGGTGACGATAATCACGAGTGTGGTGCCTTGTTCCTGCACCGCTACAGTCGCCGTTGGGTCCTCTGGCGTAGCCACCACTTCGGCTGCGGTGATGAGCTCGGTAGAGTCGGTGCCGACAGGGTAGGTGAGGGTGTATGACAAGGTGTCGCGGTGGAAAATAGTCATCTGCTCGCCACGTAGCGTGATAGAGAGCAGGTAGTTATTGTCGGACAACTCGTGCGTGAAGACAATGGCGTATTCGCTGACAGTAGCCTTGTCGCCTGCGGTCACGATGAGTCGGCAGGTAGATCCCTCCCATGCTGCTTCTACCACTTGCTCCGCATCTGCCACTTGCCAAGTCACCTCTGGGAGCGGTGCTCCGTAAGGCAGGGTGATGGCGTACTCGTAGTCGGTAGGGTTGAAGCCCTCCAATGGGGTGCCATCGATGAAGATGTTGAGCAGGTTGCTGTTGTCGGAAGGCAGTTGGACGAATGTCACGGTATAGGTGAGCGTGGTCTTGCCGTCCTCCGCCGTCACCAAGATGGTGTAGTGCATAGCATCGGTGGCCGTAATCACTACTTGGGCGTTAGGGTCAGTAGCCGTAGCGGTGATGGTAGGTATGGCTGCGCCAAAGGGCAGATAGATGGTATAGTCAGGAGTGAGCGCATCGAAATTGTCGATGAACGTGCCATCGGCAAAGATACCCGAAAGCGTAGCATCGGTGCTCTTGGCAATGGTGAAGTAGATGTAGTATGTGAGTTGGTCTTTGTTCTCCGCCGTCACAGTGACAGTGGCAATAGCGCGCAGCGTATCCATTGCAATTTGCAAGGTAGCCGCTGGGTCGCTGGTGGTGGCGGTGACCGTTGGTAGGTCTGTTCCCGCAGGCAAAGCGACGTCGTATTTGAAGATATTGGGAGCGAAGCCTTCGAGTGGGAGACCATCCAGATAGATAGCATCGAGGGTGCAGATATCGGATTGCTGCTTCTCTACTACTACGTAGTAGGTGTTGTCCTCAGTGCCGTCCTCGGAGATGACCTCGTAGGTGATGGTGGTGAGGCGACCTTGCTGAACAGAGGCCGCAGTAGCCGTAGCACCGTCCGCTGTGATAGCCTTGAAGGTAGGCATGTTGGCGCCCGCAGGCAATGCGATACCATAGGTGAAGACAGTAGACGAGAAGCCATTGATGCTGACATTGTTAGCGCGGATGTCGCTGAGCAGCGCGGTAGAGCGGAGCGTGTGGATATTGATAGCCACGGTGTAGCCCTGCTTGGTGCAACCATCGGGGGCAGTCACCTGAATGAAGACCACATAATGGGTGTCGTCCTGACGGAGCAAGGCAGTCTGAACCAACGCGTCAGGTTCGGCTGCAGTGGCCGTGAGGGTAGGCAACTGAGGTGCAGTCACTCGGTAGGTGAAAGTGGACTCGTAGAAGTCTGCCAGCGGTGTGCCGTCCACGTAAATGGCTGAGAGCAAGGCGTTGTTGGAGGTCTGGCGATTGACGCAATAGTGATTGCTGCCCGCTGCGCCAAAGACATCGAGGTGGAAAGCCGTGTCGGTGAGCTGGATAGTCACCGTGTCCAAAGGTGAGGTGGTCTCGTATACCAGTATGTCGTTCTCCTCCATCACGCCCTCGAGTGTAGCTGAAGAAGGCGCGTACTGAAGAGCCTCCGCTGCGGAGGTCTCGCAATATGGGTCGGCGTCAGTAGGCAGGGTAGGCATATCTGCATAGTAGGTAGCCGAAGTGCCGTCCTCCGCTGTGACGGTGATGGCGTAGCGGGTTGCCTCGCGTTGGAGTGCGATAGTCTGGTAAGGCGAAGCCTTGGTGACCACAAGATCGGCATCCTGAATGGTGTAGTGGCAGGTGGTGTTGGTCGAAACAGGACGCGTAACGGTGAGCGTATAGACGGTAGATGAACCATCCTCGGCGTAGTTGGTGATAGTGGCGGTGCGGGAAGCAACGGCACCAGCAATAGTCCAATGGTCAGACCAAGATACAAACTGCTGTTGGTCAGGCACTTCGCCTGTGAAAGCGAGTGTAGGCAACTCCACTTCAGCATCCTGAAGAGCGACGGTGAAGTCGTTGCCGTTGAGGGTGGCAGGAACGCCATTCACCGCGAGGGCTGTGAGGGCACTGCTATAGACGAAGGCGATGCGGTCGATGTAAATGACATCGCCATAGTTGATATAGGTCTTGAAAGTACCATCCGCATTGACTCCTGCCAAATAGCCGTTTGAGGCATCGATATTGATGTTCAGTTGTTTGAGGACCTTGCCTGCATTAGCCAATGGTTGGCGATGCGTGATGAAGCCAGTGGTAACATTCGAAACGATATAGTCAACGGTCTCTACACTATTTTGCTCGTCAGTGAAGACAAAAGAGAACTTGGATTTGAGTCCTTCGTCATCCACCAGTTGGCTAGTAATGTCCACAGCGTCAGGGGTGTTGCGGAAAGGAATACCGCCCGAGAAAGAAGCAGAAGAGTTACCTGCATTCTTGTAGATGAAGCCGTCGGTGCTACCTAAGGTCAAAACCAATGGCGAAGAACCCATAAGGGCAGACCAGTAGCCCCAACTGATACCTAATATGCCGTCGGAGAGTCGGAAAATCTCTCTGCCAGGATTGTCCACCTTCCATGTGAAAGCGGTGAAACTATCGTATTTGTCTGCAAAGCCATACCAACCCACAGGCATCTGCTTGTGCTTGGTGTTCTTCATACCCGTGCGGTACTCGGTGAAATCGCCGTTAGGGATAATATCGTTTTGGTAATAATAGTAGAAGGTGTAGTAACGGGTATTGACTTGGTCGGTGACCTCCACGTGGGTGAACTTGTTGTTATCTTGCAACACAATAGCCTCTATATCAGCCGCATGCAAGTACTCCAAAACAGGTTTTTGGGTGACAGGGATGATATAGGTGAATGTGTTAGGGTCGAAGTTAGGCAAGTCCGTGCCATCGACCTTCACGCCCGTGAGCGAGTAGTCGGGGAAGGTCATCAGGTTAGGCGTGATGGTATAGACTGTCTCAGCCTTGGCAGGGTCGTCTGCCTTCACCGTGATGGTGGTAGGCGATGATACTCCGCCGTTGAGGATAACTACCTGCTGCTCAGGGTACTGCTTGACAACAGAGAAATGCAGTTCGGTGGTACCGTATGGCAATGTGACTACATGATCAGTGCCTGTGCTGAGGTCTAATGCGCTGACATTCTCCACCACGATGGAGAGTAGGGTGTTGTCGTATGGAGCGTAGGTGGATTGGAAAGTGATGGTGTAGGTAGCCACGGTGCCGTCTTCTGCAGTCACACGGAGGGTGGCAGGTGCAGAGAGACCCGCAGTACAAAGTTCTACCTCCTGCTCCGCTTCCGCCTTGGTGAAGGTGATGGCAGGCAGCTCCTTCGTCTGGTAAGGCAGCACGATGGTGTAGTCGCGCACAGCAGGATCGTAGTCGAGGGTGATACCGTCGATGTCGATGAGTTCGAGCTGGGTATTGCTGCTCTTCAGGACAGGGAAAGCGATAGCGTAGTCGGCCGTGGTAGTGCCATCCTCAGCCACTACGTGGATAGTGGTAGTCTGGTTGAGACCAGGGCTGGTGAGCGTGATCGTCTGACCGTGTGCTCCTGCTACAGGTACTACCGAAGGCATCTGTGCGGTACGCCATGGGAGCGTGTAGGTGTAAGTCTGAGGGGTCGGGTTGGTAAGGTAGAGCTCGCCATTGATGTAGATAGCCGCCAATGAGGCATCATTCGACAATGGGAAGGAGTCTGCGGCGAACTCAGGGATAGCAGGTTCAGCTGCGGATATGAAGTTGATGGTATATTCGATAGGCGTACCTACCTCGGGTTGCACCATGATGCGTGCGGTGCCGAAGCTGTTGGGCTGAGTGATATTGACATTCTGGTCGGGACTCTGGTCCACAGTGATGTCTGGAATCAGTACTTGCTCGAGTGCCACGATATAGTTGAGCTGCTCAGGCGTGAAGTCAGCGAGGCTGTCGCCGTCGAGGTAGATCATCTGGAGGAGCGCATTGGCAGATTTCTCCACTTCGAAGGTCAGTGTATAGATGCGTGATGAGCCATCGCCAGCCTTGACTACGATGCGAATGGTGCGTGTGGCAGCACTGGTATTGACGGTAACTGTCTGATACTCATCGCCTGGGGTATAGGTGACAACAGGCAATGTGGTTGTACCCGCAGGCAGCGTGAGCGCATAGTTGAGCGTGTCGGGATGGAAGCCATCCAGCGGTGTGCCGTCGAGCGCAATGCCCAAGAGGGCGTTGTTGGTGGATTTCTCGGTGGAGAAATTGAGGCGATAGGTGACGGTGTTGCCTGCTGCAGCCGTTACAACAATACGGGTGGTACCATCGATACCGCCATCGGTGAGCGTGACAGTCTGGTAAGGGTCGCCCTGTGTCCATGTGATAACAGGTAGGGTGGTCGTACCGATAGGCAAGGAGAAAGAGTAGTTGGTCTGCTCGGGGGTGAAGTTGTCGATAGGCTGACCATTGAGACTGATGCCCGCCAAATAAGCGTAGGAGGAAGCCTCGATCTTGTAGGTCAGTTTGTAGGTACGCGTATTTTGCGCTGCAGGGGCAGAGACGGTGATATGCGCACCTTCTTGGAGACTATTCTTGATAAGCGCGATGGTCTGTTCGCCCTCTGGATATGCGGATTGCCAAGTGATGATAGGTGCTTCGGTAGTACCCAGCGGGAGAGAGATGGTGTAGTTGTTCTTAGTAGGAAGGAAGCCTGGTACGAGTTCGCCGTCCATGTAGATAGCCTCGAGTGTGTTGTCGGAGAGCTCCGCTACAGAGAAATTCAGGGTGTAGGTGTTGGTGGTAGTACCATCAGCAGCGGCTACGTGGATAGTGGCAGTACCTGTGGTACTGGTGGCTTGTGTGATCGTCACAGTAGCGCCAACATCTTGCGCTGTGGCAGTAACGACAGGCACCGTGGTGGTACCATAAGGCAACGCTACGTTGTAGGTGTTGAGGTAGGCATTGAAGCCATTGATATTGTTGCCATTGACCTGAATGTCCGCGAGGCGAGCGTTGTTGGACGCCGCAGAAACGAACTTGATCTTATAGGTCATGCTGCTGCTACCGTCGGTGGCGTTGACCTGAATAATCATAGGGTCGCCATCGATGGCGCCTGGTTGCAGGATACGGAACTCGTCGTTGGTGAGTTTGCGACCAGGGAAAGTGGCCGTGTTGCCACGAGCATTGGTGATGGAACCAGCACCACGCACACCAAACACAGCAGGAATCTCAGTGGCTTTACCCACCGAATAGACTTGCTCCTCTGTGCTGTTGGGGTCGAAGGCTTTCCACTCGCGCTCGCGGATATAGAGTTTGTCGATTTTGGATGAATAGATGAGCTCTACATCGTCCACATAGAGGGCACTGTTTTCGTACAGACCGTCCTTTGCGCGGAAGTTAGGGTAGTTGGAGGCAGAGAAGATGATGTTCATCATCTCTGGAAGGTCGTCATTGAAATAGTAGATAGGCACGCGGATATTGGTCCAGTCGCCATATTGCTTCATCTCGCGCCACATGCCTTCTGCGATCTGGTTGGCTTGTTGGGTGGTGCCACACTCGTTGGCATCCAATGCGATGCGAATATCGCTCTCTTCGTTGGTTTGGCTCACAGAAGAGCAGCCACCATCCTTAGCTTTGTATTTATCGCCTTTGGCTGTGCCAGACCATGCATAGTAGAGCAGATAAAAATCCTCTTTATCTACATTAGGGCCTACACGTTTGATCCATACGGACATAGTGTCTGGACGATGTGTCCATGAGATACCACCTGAGGTACCTGCGGTAGCGGTACCCGTGTCAAGACCTTTGATCCAACTCCATGGACGACCCAAAGAGAAATAGCCAGGCGACAATTCGGTGATACCCAATGCACCCACCTCGGTGTCCTTGACCATTATGCAGTAGGAGCCAGTGTGACCCGCTTCGCGGTTGGTAAGGTTGAAATTGATACCCGCTTGGCTGATATTGCTACCATACCAATCCTTGGGTTGGTCGTGTCCGTCAAATTTGGGTCCGCTCCAGTCTTCGAAACTGGGGTTAGGTAGTTGTTGTGCTGCTACGGTGTTAGCAATGCAGCACATAATTGCTAAAAGTACTACGGAGTAGATTTTTCTCATAATTATGTTGATTGTTAATATTTTCGTGCAAAATGTTCATATTTTAAGATTTACACAACAAAAAAAGCGCATATAAATCCAAAATGCGCTGCAAAATTAATATAAGTATTTGGAATATGCAAATTTCTCGCGCGCGTGTACGCGTTTTATTAAGGATAGGTACTTTTTTCCAAAGAAAAGGAATGTTTTTTGGGGCGGTTATAGGGCATTGAATTGACCGTTTGTAACCTGAAACGTGGTAGCGATGCTTGGCGTTTTGTCAAGCATGGCGGTCAGGTATTGGCGGTCGGTATCGGTGATGAAGATCTGCCCAAAGCGGTGGCTACTAACCAGCTGAATGATACGTTCTACGCGCTCTGCATCCAGTTTGTCGAAGATGTCGTCCAAGAGCAAGATGGGCTTGCCGAGGAAGATGGCTTGTCCCAGTTTCATGGCGAGGAGATAGGACTTCTGCTGTCCCTGGCTACCCACCCGTTTGAGGGGATAATCGCCCAAACGCATGTCTAATTCGTCCTTGTGAATACCTTGTGTGGTCCAACCCACGATAAGATCGCGTGGGCGTGTTCTGGCGAATGCCTCCTGCAAGTCACGCTCTTGTAGTTGCGATATATACTGCAAGGACACCTGTTCGCTTTCGCCCGAAATAGCGGCGTACATCTCCTGAAAAGCAGGCACGAAACGTTGGATGAAGTCAGTGCGTTGGTGATAGATGTATAACGCATGCTCAACCATTTGAATCTCAATGACTTCGAATAGTTCGGTGGGGGCTTGTGTGGGATGTTCTTCGTACTGCTTGAGCAGGGCATTGCGCTGTTTGAGCAGGGCATTGTACTGCATGAGGTGTTCCAAATATGATCGATCGTATTGGGAGATGACGCCGTCCATAAATCGCCTGCGCTCATCGCTGCCTTCGCTGATGAGTTCGCTATCTTGGGGGCTGACCATGACCAATGGAATGAGTCCGATATGATCGATGAGGCGTTTGTAGTCTTTCTTGCCTCTCCGGAACTGCTTTTTGACTCTGCGTTTGATACCGCATGAGATGGTCTCTAATTCGTCGGAGGATGGTTCGCCAAAGTCGTATAGACCTTGGATCATGGCCATCTCCTCGGTGTGCGTAATGTTTTGACTATCAACGGTGTTGTATGCGGATTTGGTGAAACTGAGGTAATAAATGGCGTCTAACAGATTGGTTTTGCCCTGGCCATTAAGCCCCACGAAACAATTGAGTTTATCCGAGAAACGAAGGCTCGCTTCTCGGATGTTCTTGTAGTTGAGTATGTTTAGTTCACGCAGTATCACCGTTCGGAGTGCAATTATATGTACAGATTGACATCTTCTGCCGTGATTGTATCGCCTGACAAGATGATCAGACGCTCAATAACATTGCGCAATTCACGGATATTACCTGGCCAATCGTGTTGTTGCAATGCTTGTATAGCATCCTCGTTGATGCTCTTGCTCTTCCACCCCTGCTCGGTGCAGATCATTTGTATGAAGTGATTGACTAACAGAGGAATATCCTCTTTGCGGTCTTTCAGATCTGGTACATGAATAGGTATGACATTTAGGCGGTGATACAGGTCCTCGCGGAAGTTGCCTTTCTCAATCTCTTGTTTCAAGTTCTTATTGGTGGCCGCCAGAACACGTACATTAACTTTGATGGATTTGTCGCTACCTACGCGTGTGATTTCGTTCTCTTGTAATGCGCGCAGCACTTTGGTTTGCGCCGACAAACTCATATCGCCAATCTCATCTAAGAACAATGTGCCTCCATCCGCTTGCTCAAACTTGCCCGCACGGTCTTTGACGGCGCCAGTGAAACTGCCTTTCATGTGTCCAAATAGCTCACTTTCAATGAGTTCGCTGGGTATAGCAGCGCAGTTGACCTCTACCATCGGACCTTTGGCGCGTTGGCTGTTCTCGTAGATAAGGTGTGCGACGACCTCTTTGCCCGTACCGTTAGAACCAGTAATGAGAACGCGCGCCTCAGTGGCTGCTACCTTATTTATAATAGCTCGCACGCGCTCGATAGCGGGACTCTCGCCTATCATCTGATTGCGCTTGCCCACTTTCTTGCGCAGCACCTTGGTCTCTTGTACCAAGGAATTGTGCTCCAATGCGTGTTTGGTGGTCAGGAGTAAGCGATTGAGATCCAATGGCTTCTGTATGAAATCGAAAGCACCTCCCTTGAGGGCGTCCACTGCGGCATCTACCGAGCCGTGTCCTGTGATGACTACAACAGGGGCTTCCTCGCTATTCTGTTGTGCCATGCCCTCGCGGTATTTCGCCAAGAACTCCATACCGTCCATCTCGGGCATCTTAATATCGGTGAAGATTAGATCGTAAGCACCCATTAGCGCGCGGTCTAAACCCTGACGACCATTCTCGGCTACATCGATAGTGTAACCCTCGAACTCTAAAATCTCTTTGAGCGTATTGCGAATGGCACGCTCATCATCAATGATAAGAATTTTAGCCATAATTTTCAGATTTTGCTGCAAAGGTACTACATTTTGTGGAAAAATGCAAATTTTTTTGTGTATGTGAAGAATTATTTGTACCTTTGCATGCTTTTTTTGAAGTAACTATAACAAAAATTAATAATAACTCAAAATTTATTCAGTATGAAAAAATTTACAATGTTCTTTAGCGCACTGCTCTTCAGCATGATGAGCTTTGCGGGCGAGCATTCTGTAACAATTTCGTTTGCAGATAAAGCTCAACGTACTGTTTACACAACTGATCAACAAGTGTGGGAACAAAATGGTATAATTGTTACCAACGACAAGTCAGAGTCAACTACCAATGTGGGTGATTATGCAAATCCAGTACGTTTTTACAAAGGTTCAGCACTGACTGTTAAATGTACTCTTGGTACCATCAAAAAAATGGAATTTACCTGCGGTACTTATTCTGGTAAAGATTATCCAGCTGATTTGGTTGCATCAGTAGGTTCTGAAGCTACTGCTGATGGTTTAGTAGTAACTATTATTCCTACTACAAGTAGCGATACTTACAATATTGCTAAATTCACTAATCAAGTTCGCGTGGCAAGTATAACAGTAACTTATGAAGGTGATGCTCCAGAGACTCCAGAAGAGCCAGAGACACCTGTAACTCCTCCAACAGGTACAGACCTTGAGATTCCTGCTGAGGCACAAGGTTGGAACATCCCTGCTGAGGCTATTGATGTGCTCCAAGCACGTGAGATTTGTGCTGCTTTGGCCAGTGGCGCTACTACAGGTAAGAAGTACTACGTGATGGGTTATGTGAAGAAAATCCATAACAAGCATGCTGATGGTATAGCTAATTATGGTAATGCACAATTCTACATGGAGAATGTGAAGGGTGCCAACTCTTCGGATGACTTTATGGCATATCAAGTATATGGTCTTAATGGTCAAAAGATTACAGATCCTAATGCAGTAGCAGTAGGTGACTTTGTTGTGGTTTATGGCGAGTTGACTAACTATATGGGTAATACCTATGAAACAGTTGGTAAGGGTGCAGCTTATATCTGGAATAGTACCAACCCATTGCTCACAGGTGGCGAAACTCCAACTCCTCCAACTCCTCCAACTGATTTGGTAGGTGATGGTACTGCTGAGAATCCATATACCGTAGAGGATGTATTGGCTTTGAACAACACAAGCAAAGGTCCTCACTACGCTAAAGGTATCATTATCGGTCATGTAAACGGCAATTCTATTCAAAGCGGTTTGGATACCGAGGCTCCTTTTGAGCCTTCAACCAATAGCGATGGTACAGTTGCAACACAAGGCACTAACTTGGTGATTGCCAGTGCAATGGGTGAAACTACCAATATTGTGGTTGTTCAATTGCCTAAGGGTGAGTTGCGTGATGCATTCAACTTGGTGGATAATCCAGATATGCTCGGTAAGGAGGTTCTGATCTGCGGTAACTTAGAGAAATACTTCGGTGTTCCTGGTATCAAATCTCCTACTTCTATTGAGGTAATTGGTGGTGACAATGGTGATGTAGTATATGTGAAAGGTTTGTCTTACGCTGATGCTTACTACATGGAAGAGGATGGCGCTACTTATTGGGAGTTCCAATTGTATAATGTGGATGAGGCTACAGAGGAAATAATGGTGCCAGTCGTACTCTTGGGTGTAGAAGCTAAGAGCAAGACTGCATTGAATGGCACATATGATATGTTTGATGCGTTCTATGGCGAATCGATAGATGAGGATACATATGATCTTTTTGGTATAGCAATGGATGCTGAGACTGTCGGCACACTGACAATCAAGAATGTTAACGAAGAAGGTGACTACTCATTCGTTGGTTCATTCGTAGGTGAGGATGGCAAGACATATAAGATCAACACTGTTGCCAATGTATATGCTATGGACGATGCAACAGAGGAAATAATCGAACTCAAAGAGGAAGGCAATAATGATCCTGTAACTCCTGTAACTCCTCCAACTACTGATGGCGCTATCGTATTTGACGCTGGTGTGGATCAAGGTAATGCTACCACAGATTACAATTTAGCAGGTCCTTTCCAAGTAACTAAGAGTGGTGTAACATTGGATGTGACTAAGGGTTGTATCGGCGTATATAATAGTGTAAACCATTATCGTATCTATAAAAACGAAACTTTGACTCTCACCTCTACTGTAGGTAAGATTGTGAAAGTTGAGTTTACCTGTACAGCAAATAACGATGAGAAATATGGTCCTGGTTGCTTCATTGTAGATGGTGGCGACTATACCTATGCTGATGCTGTAGGTACATGGACTGGTTCTGCTGATGCAATTGTCTTTACTGCAAGTACAGCACAAGTTCGTGCTTCTCAAATCGTAGTAACACTTGCTAATACAGGTACTGGTGTGGAGGATATTATGACTGTGGAGGTTCCTGTTAAGGTTATCGAGAATGGTCAGTTGATGATTATCCGTGGCGAGAATGTTTACAATGTACTTGGTGCACAAGTGAAGTAATCCTCGTTTCGAACTTATAGAAATAGGCTACCAGTTGCTGGTAGCCTATTTTGTTTAGTGGACGCTGCGCTACTGTTTAGTGGCGCTGCGCTATGGTTCAGAGGGTATTGACTTCTTTGAAGCGTACTTGTTCGCGGGAGAAACGGAACTCAACAGGGCAGTAGCGAAAACCTCGCTCGTTGGTGATGGGTGCGCCCCAGAAGAGATAGGCATGTTGTCCTTTGCGAACGAAGGCACCCTGCTGTTTCCACTCATCGTAGGTATGAAACTCAGCATCTACCAGATTGTAACATTCGCGCAGTAGCTGATTGCATGTGTACTTGGTACGACCTGCAGCTTTAGCCATCTCAATGAGCCCATTGGTGATGGTGCGGAGGTGAAGACGATAGTTTTGCATGCGTGTTGGGATGGTTTCGTGAATGGTCATAGCATTCACCTTGTCGTTGGTTGTTGTCATAATAATAAAGGATTAAGAGTGAATATATAATGTTAGTTATAAAAGCACAGATAAGTAGATGATTACTGATTAACCGTTAAGATTTGCATCCAAATCAGAATACTGTACATGTTGCTAAAGAACTCCTTTGCGTTTGTCTGCAGGTCTTTTTGATTGAAGTTAAATTCCAGTTGCATAGTAGTGAGTAGTTAATAGTTAATAATTAATAATTAATATTTGATGGTTCATCTCTGAATTCGGGTGCAAAGGTACTGCTACAAACTGACAAAACTTGTCATAAGCTATATAAAAAAACAAAAAAAAGTGCATTTTTTGCACTTTTTTTGTAGTTTTATCCTATTTTCTCTTCCGAAGGGATACCGAACCCTTACCGAAGGAGGGTCATTTATTGGCAATACATTTGGTACGCTTTTTCTGCTTCATCGCGGAATAGTTGGACCAAAGCCTCGGGTTCTCTGACACGAATGTCGGTGCCGTGGGTGCGTAGCTCTTGGATAAAATCCAGGGTAGGTGCCACGAAATACTCAAAGAAGATGTTGCCTTGGAATTGGCGTACTTCTTTTTGCGAGGGATGTAGTGGGAGTAGTCGAAGGAACTTGGCTGATTTTTGTGTGGCTTCAATGATGACTTTGGTGGGTTTGCGGTCACGGAAGACACCATAATACGGGGAGAAGAATGCCTTGGCATTGAAGTCTTGGGGGTATTCAAATGCGATATCCGTTGGGCGCATCTCCTTCACGCGGTCCAGGGCATAGATACGTGTCTCGGTGGGGTGAGTAGAGGGACAACCTGCCACATACCAGCGTTGTTTGAAGACTTTGAGACAGTAGGGGGCAAAGGTCATCTCGTATTGCTCCTGGCTGTTGAAACTATGATAGGTGAAGCGCAACTGGTGTCGTTGTTTGATAGCATCTACAATCAAACTGAGGTATTGTGTCCCCTCGGGTATATCTTCGTAGAGAATACACTCGTTCATCTCCTGCGCCTGATCCATCATGGAATGGACGGCCATGGCATTGAGCAGCCACTTGCGGGTAAAACCACCCGTGATGTCATCTTTGTTATCAATGTAATAATAGTTTTGGCTTCGGTTGCAGCGAATCTCCACATCAAAAATCTCCTGTATCTCCTCTTTGTAGCGGTGGAATTTGCGCTCAGGAAACACTTCTTCCTGATTATCGTTGTAGCGGCAGTTAGCCCAGCGACGGTTGATATCCTCGCGACTAAGACGACCTGAAGCGATGGTGTCGATTAGCCAAAAATATACATTTACTTGATGTGCTGCCATAGGGTGGTGTAGTTTAGTATAGTATAGTATAGTATAGTATGGTATAGTATAGTTTAGTTTAGTATGGTTTAGTGTTTATAGATACGCATTTCGCACTTTTTGCAGTCAAACTCCAAGGAGAGGATAGTGCCATTCTGCAAACGAAGATAGCGTGGTTCGTTGGTCATGGGACTGATCTTCCTACAATGTCCTAACTCGTAGAGTATGCAATACTTACAAGCCATTAAAGATTTACTATTTGACAATTTACTATTTGACAATTTGCTATTTGATGATTTACTATTTATCATTGATTGTTTCTCTTCTCCATTGATTGAGTTGGCTGATGGGTATGAAGTAGGGGAATGTGCTGGTACATTCCTCCTCGTGTGCCATGATAGTGATGGATTGGACGACGAAGTCTGTCTCGCCCAATTTGCTGAGTTGCTGCTGGATGGTTTGTAGCGCACGCACAGAATTGCTGGCTGGTTGGTGCTCTGCTGCAAAGACGGCAGTTTGCTGCCCAATAGTTAGGCGGTAACCGCCAGTTATGGCTTCGAAGCGAATATCTACAGGGATACGACGTTCTGCTTTCAACGAACGGAGGAACTCGTTATCCATATTGCGATATAGCGTAGTACCGACCTTAATGTCGTGTAAGGTTGTGTAGTATGGTGTAGTATGGTGTGGGGTGGTAGAGGGGTAAATCCAATCGCCATCTATTCGGTTGATAGCAAAGCCTTTGTCTTCGTAGCAAATGCCGTCGCCATTGTGCAAGTGAATGTTAGGCAGTAGTTGCACACGAATAGCATTATGCTTAGTAGCTATGACTGTGCCAATCTGTTCGCCTGTAGATTTGGGTGTTAGCCAATTAGCCATCTTAGGCGTGCGACCGTGCAGCAAATAGTTGGTTTGTCCTCGGTGGAAGGTCTTGGCAGGGTTGGGAATGAAATCGTACTGATAGACAGAACGGGTGGATGCGTGTTGCAAGGATGGATTGCTGTCGATCAATTGGTCAAGAAGTTGACGGTAATATGCCACGATATTGGTCACATAGTCACGGTCTTTGAGTCGTCCTTCGATTTTGAAGGTGGTGACACCTGCTTCTATCATTTCGGCGAGGTGGAGACTGCGGTCCATGTCTTGCAAAGAGAGTAGGTAACGCTGGTGAATAGGTTGACCGTTGTTATCCAAAATCTCGTTACCATCTTTGTCAAGTAGGTCGTAGCGTTGGCGGCAGGGCTGCGCACAGCAGCCACGGTTGGCGCTCCGGTTCATCAGCACTTCGGACAGGTAACAACGACCGCTATAGCTTACGCACAGGGCTCCGTGGACGAAGGCTTCGAGTTCGATGGGCCCTTCCAACTCCCCATCAAGGGGAGCGTTTAGTATAGTGTGGTGGATTTCGCGTATTTGTTCGAGTGAGAGTTCGCGAGCGAGGACGGCGCGACGGAAGCCGAGCTGCTGCAAGCGAAGCACTTGTTCGGAGGTTCGGTTGTCGCATTGCGTAGAGGCGTGCAGACGAATAGGTGGCAGGTCGTAGTCTAATAGATGTAGGTCCTGAATGATGAGTGCATCTACTCCTACCTTATATAAATCGTGTGCGAGCGCGCATGCGCGAGGGTATTCGTCTTCGTAGAGTAGGGTATTGAGTGTGACCAACACTTGTGCTCCAAAGCGATGGGCGTATGCCACCAACGCAGCGATGTCCTTCAGTGAGTTGCCAGCAGCTTGGCGCGCACCGAACTCAGGTGCGCCAATATACACCGCATCTGCACCCGCTTGAATGGCTGCTATGCCTACCTCCAAATCGCGAGCTGGAGCCAATAATGTTAATTTACAATTGGACAATGTACTATTTACAATTTATTTACAATTGTGTAATTGGGTTATTTATCGCAGCAAGTTGGATATTTCATACATCACAATACCTGCGGTAACACTGACATTGAGCGAGTGCTTGGTACCGTATTGTGGAATTTCGATACAACCATCGGCGGCATCGACTACCTCCTGCTGTACACCAAAGACCTCGTGTCCCATGATGATAGCTGTTTTTTGAGCTTTAGGTAATTGTAGGTCGCTAAGCATGGTGGCTCCGTGCGCCTGCTCAATGGCATATACGGTATAACCATCAGCCTGCAATGCCTTGACGGCATCTAAGGTATGCTCAAAATACTGCCAATCTACGGTAAGTTCAGCGCCAAGTGCTGTCTTGTGAATCTCGTTGTTGGGTGGGCAACAGCAGATACCGCATAGCCATACACCTTGCAGGCAAAAAGCATCGGCAGTACGGAAGACTGCACCTATATTATGCTGGCTGCGGACATTATCCAGCACCACAATTAGGGGTACTTTGGTTGTCGCGTGGAATGCCTCGGGAGTGAGGCGATTCATTTCTTGTATGGTCGTTTTTTGCATGGGTGGAGAAATGACTATGGTTTATTCTTTGGTAAAAACAAATGGCAAACAAATGGTAATCAGTTGTTTATCTGGCTCTATGTTGATGATAAAGTCCTCGTGTAAAGGAATCAGTTGGTTGTGGTTGAGAGTAACGAGAGTATTGATGGTAGTCTCATCTACATCCGTTATGGTGCCTAATTCCCCTTGGTCGGTGTCCAACACACGGTATCCCAACAAACTCTGCCATGTAGGCATAATCTCCTCTTCCTCGCTGATGTCGGATTTGAGCATATACGCTTGATGTCCAATTAGTTGTAGTGCTGATTGTTCGTCAGTGATACGGTCGAGTTGGAATATCAGCGAATCGCTGCCTTTTCCTCGCCAATCCAATACGCGGAAAGGCACCAGAATATTATCAATACTGAGGATAAGGAAGGTGGCATCGGCATTGTCCCAATACTCATTGCTCATGAGGCACTGAATCTCACCTCGTTTACCATGTGTTCGGGTGATGCGACCAATGGCTATTACTTGTTCGTTGGTTATCATTGTATTTGTTCTATTTTCTGTTGTGCTACATACACGATATACGCCTCTACGGTATAGCCCATTTGTTCGTATAGCACGATATAGTGGCGCATTTGTGTCAGATATTGTTCGGAGTGCTCTTTGCCAAATTTATAGTCAATGATAGTGGCATAGTTGTTGTTAATCATCACACGGTCAGGGCGTTGCGTCTTACCTGTGGTGGAGAGTATGTCGTGTTCATTGAGGATTTGGTCAGCGGTGGTGAACCAATGCTCTTTGCCTTCGCGTTGCAGGAGGTGTTGTAGTTGCTCCAGTTGCAGTTGCATGGTAGATTGTTGAGTGGGGGTGATGCGCCCTATGGCTACCATGCGTTCTAAGGCTGTTGGTGCATCGTGCCAAGTGTTGATAGCAGCCAACCATTCGTGCATAAGTATACCCAAGTCAATGGTCTCTAATGGTGTATCCTCGCTGAAGTCATCTTCTGCTCGGCTGCGAAGTGTTAGTCGTTTTTTGATAGGCGATGACACATAGTTGGCTTGGCGTGTCTTGGGTTCCTTTTTGCTCTCCTTGTCTTTGTCGTCCTCCTCTTCTGATGTTGTACAAAGATGGGTGTCTGCTTTGCGATAGGTGTAAGTATTGTCTTCGCATAGCAGTTGTGATTTATTTGTATCAATCACTTTATCGTATATGTAGGATAGCAGATGACTGATCTTGGATATGCTTGGCGAACCTTTTTGGGTGGTTGAATACATTTGTCCGTAGGCGTATAGGCGCAGTTTAGGACGAGTGAAGGCTACGTATGTCAAGTTGAGGTTATCAATGTATTGCGAGATAATCTCATTGATGTACTCTTGTCTAAAGTGTGTATTCAGCAGGTTGGAGGATAGGGGAACTGCCACCAATGGCATTTGGTTGAAAGGCACTTCTTGTGGCAGACACCACAGTATCTCTCCCTGGTGTGTACGCTGAATGTCCCAGTTGAGGAAAGGTAACAGTACCACATCAAACTCCAGTCCTTTTGAGCTGTGTATGGTCAGGATACGCACGGCATTGACTACAGGCGAGGATGGAATGGTGGCTTTTTCGGCCTTCTTCTCCCAATACTCAAGGAAAGTTTGCAAATCCGATACGCGTTTTTGTGTAAACTGATACACTTGGTCTTGGAACGCAGTGAGATAGGGTAATGCGCCCTTTTGCTGTGCGAGTTCAAGAATGTTAATCAGTTGTTGTACCGATTCGTAGAGTGGTAGGGTAAAGGCTTTATTGATGTCTGATAACTGTTTCTCGGAGAAAGGTGCATGCAGGCTTTTTATGAGATGTTGTACCACTTCGTTCTGGGGCTGCAGGTGTTGTTGCATGATGGCTACCAACAATTGTACAGCGGGGTGCGATTGTACGCGCATACCTTCTGCAGATTCTACGGGATAGTCTTTCTCAATTAGATAATGCGCTAATAACTCTGCGTCGTTACCTGTGCGAACCAATAGGGCAATCTGCTTCCACTCAAATCCTTCTTCTTTGAGTGCCTTGAGTTGCTTGTCTATCGCCTCTAAGGTCTTCGCCTCCAGGTCTTGCTTTTCTGTAGCAAAGAACTGCAGCTGGAATAGACCCGTATATTCCTTCTGTGCTTCTTGATGAATCGCTTTTTGGTCATAGATGGACATGGCCATATCTGCCAGAGGTGTCTCTTTGTTCCATCCGTCTTTCTCCAGGTGTTTTGTAAGCCACTGGGCATATTGACAGATGAGTTGTTCGTTCTCTTTGACAACGATAGGTGAGGTGCGCCAGTTGTCTTCCATAGGGGGGAGTTTTGCTCCCGCAAATTCGTTATGAACCCCATTGAGCAGTTTCCAATCGGAGTTGCGCCATCGGTAGATGCTCTGTTTGACATCGCCTACGATAAGGTTGTCGCAAGCTTTGCCTTCGGCTTCGCTGATGAGTGGGTAGAAGTTCTGCCATTGCATTGAACTGGTATCCTGAAACTCATCTATCATATAGTGGTGCAGGTATTGCCCCATTCGTTCGTAGATGAATGGTGCTTCTTGCCCGTCGATGACATCGTGGATGAGCATATTCACATCTGACATAGGCACGCGCCCCATCTCTCGGTTGGTGGTCTCTATTTGCAGTGCGACATCTTGCAGCAGTCCTACAGTGTAGAGGTGTTTGGTGATGGCTACTGCTGTATGATAATCCTTAGCATGTTTGTCAAATAGTGTGACCATTCGTTGGTAAAGCGGTTGCAGCTTGTTCTCGTAGAGCGAAATGACGTTGTGGTATTGCTGAGGGGATTTTTTCTTTGTTTCCGATGTACATAGCGATTCCGGTTTGTCAAGTACCTTTATGAAGGTGCTATTTAACCCATCTGCTATCACCTTTTTATAGTGTTTGGTGAACGGAGATATGGCAGCAGATTTGATTTCTTCCACATTCTCCACTAACGGGCGGGCTTGTTGTTGGATAGCTTTGAGTTCTTGCTCGAAGTCAGTGACTATTTGCTTTAAAACAATTTGATAGTCCTTGATATTCTTTTTGTCTTCGAAGAACGCTTGTACTTGTCCTATATGTCGTTTGACTTCCTCTTTGTTGAGTTGTTTGGAGAACTCGCTAATGCTGCGGTGTAGGTTGCCGCTGACACTCTCGTCTAAGTTATGTTGTGCGAACTCAGTGATCCACGACAGAATATCGGGGTCGGTCTGTTGTTGACGGATTCGGTGGAAGATCTCGTCGACGGCTTGTTGCACCACCTCGTCGCCGTCCATGGCAATGTCATATGTGGTGGATAGTCCTAAGTCTATGGCAAATGTGCGTATCACTTGCTGGAAGAATCCGTCGATGGTGGATACCGAGAAGTGGTTATAGTCTTTGAGTATAGCGATGAGCAGTGTTCGCGCTTGTGCTTGTAGGGTGCTATCATCCACGCGGAAGTGCTTGACTATATCTTCGTAGAATGGTGATTTAGAGGGGTTCGATGATAGTAGGTACAATGCTTTCAGTATGCGCACCTTCATCTCGGCAGTAGCTTTTTTGGTGAAGGTCACTGCCAATATGCGGCTGTGGGGCATCATGTGAGTATGATGCTTGTGGTATTGCCTAAAAAGCAATAGTAGGTATTCTCGGGTGAGAGTATGTGTTTTTCCACTTCCTGCGGAAGCCTTGTAGATGCTGAGCATTATATAGATTTTATCGGGTGGATAAGCGGTGGATAAGCGGTGGATAGGGTTAGTTGCTTATTTGCAATTGCATACCCGTTGGCGTATTGCGAAAGGAGGTGTAGTAGCGTTTTAGCGATTCTTTGGTCACACCTTTTGTGGGGTTGCCGAAACCATAGCTGATATCGTATTGTTCGCCACAAAGTTGACATACAGCGTATAGTCCGTCAATGGTTAGGGGTTTGTTGCGTTGGACGCAATAGGGGCAACATAGGTCTGCTGCGTGATAGGCATTGTCCATACCTACCCAAACGAGCAGTCCTGCATAGCCGAGATATTGTTCCAAAAACTGCTTTTGGGTGATGCTCATGGTTTGGAAACCATTTTCCACCACAAAGTGTGGGTGTTCGCGTGTGATATACAGGGTGTAGTTCACGGGCATATTTGGCACGGAACTTCTACGGTTCAGATCCTCGCATGCGGAGAATGTGAGCAACAGCGCGATGACTAACCCCAGGTGTTTCATTAGTTGACGCTATGTAGATAGACTGTGAATCGCAATGTAGAGTAAGGCGGAATAAAATTCTCGGCTCCCTCGTTGCCTACTCCCTCTTGACCATAGCCCAATTTGTATGGGATATAAAACTCGTAGGTGCTTCCTTGGCTCATCTTTTTGAGACCTTCTGCAAAACCTGCCACCACGGTGCTGACTTGCATAATAACTTCATCTGCAGAGTCAAAAACATAACTGTTGATGAGTTGACCTGTGTAGTCGATGGTTACGATTTTTGCATCATCTGGGCGAGGGGCGTTGCTGTTGATAAATGGTCCTGGGTCGATGCACTTGTATTGCAGTCCAGTAGGTGTAGTAATAACCCCTTCTTTCTTAGCATTTTGTGCAAGCCACATTTCGTTTTGCATTTTCCAGTCTAACCAATTGTCTCTTTTGCAGCCAGTTGCCAGTACCACCAGCAATATCAGGCTTAGTATTTTTGTTGTTTTCATATTCTGTTGTTTTGTTTTTTTTGATTCTGGACTCCCGATTCTCGATATCCGATTCCCGATATCCGATTCCCGATACCCGATTCATGATTACTGTGCTAACCACAAACTGGGGTTGAGGATGGTGCGGTCTTTGTATATTTGGAAATACAGTTCCGTCTTGTTGTCATCATTGGTATTGGTGACGATTTCGCCTATCAGTTGTTTGGCTACGAGTTTGTCGCCTTGTTTTACGTGTAGTTTTTTGAGTGGCGAATAAACGCTGCGGTAGTTACCGTGTTGTACGATGACGGCGTAGGCGTCTCCTACCATTGCGCAACTGGTGACCTCGCCCTCATAGATAGCTCGGGCACTGGCCCCGCTGACCGTTTGCAGATACAATCCCTTGTTGTTCACGGTAACATGTTCGTGGATAGGGTGTTGATGTTTGCCGAAGTGTCCGCTGATGAATCCTTTTTCTATAGGCCAGGGCAATCTGCCTTGGTTGGCTTCGAAGCCACCAGCAATGAGTTGTTGTTCCTTGGTCAGTGTGGTAGTAGTGCGTACTTGTTTAGCGATCAGTTCTTCGATTTGTTTGTTGAGGGCATCTACTTTCTTTTGTTGTTCTTTTTGTTTAGCGAGCAGGTCTTTCTCTTGGTTCTTGAGTTTCTTGAGCATGTCTTTTTGTTTTCGCTCATCGCGAGTGAGTTTGTCCTGTTCGCGTTTTTGTGATTGTAGCGCAGTCGAACGATTGGTTTTGCGTTCTTCGAGTAGCGAGTTTTGTATGTCGATTTGCGTTTGTATGGATTCTATTTTCTTTACTTGTTCTTTGCGGTAAGCGGCAAACTGCTGCATGTATTGCACACGGCGTACCAATTGTTGGAAGTTGTTGGCTGATAATAGGAAGAGCAATGGTGATTGCTGCATATCGGCATAGTGTGTCTCGCGAACGAGGCGGGCATAGTCTTCTTTGCACGCTTCTAACTCCTTTTGCAGATTGGTGCGTTTTTGGCGCAGTGTACCCATTTCGCCGTTAAGTGCGTTGATTTCGCCTTGGATATTGTTTATCAGTTTCTTGCGTGTTTTGATGTCATTGTTGAGCAGACTGAGTTTGTTCTCAGTAGCGGTCTCGTTTTGCTTGGTCTGCTTGAGCATTTTGGCTGTTTCTGCCAGTTGCTCTTGCAGTTCTTGTTGTTGGCGTTGCAACTCTTTCACGTTTTGTGCGGTAGCGGGCAATACCAATAGGCACAGTATGTAAACAATGTGTGTAAATTTCATAGTGGTAAAATCTCTCTTAGGGTTACCTGTTTATATTTATTGGTTTTTGTGCGCGTAGGAGCTTGCAGGGTGTTTTGCTCGCGGTGGGAGAAGATGCAAGATACGCTTAGTTGATGTTTGCCCGAAGTAAACTCCATGTGTATAGGGGTTTGTTTTTTGGTAGTTGGGCGTGTGAGAAGGTCTTGGATCTTTTTGTAGGACAGGTTGGTGTTAAGCGTTTGTTCGATTTCGGGGTAGGTGAATGCTACATATTTCCGATTCATTTTGTCAAAAATCCAGAGGCTGTCGGGTGTGGCTTCCATGCGTACCATCTCGATGCCCAACATGGGTTGTACCGATACAGCGATGAAGTGGTTGCGCCATACGCGTACTTGGCTACTCATGTTGTATTGGTGTTGATTGTACTGCAGTGTCACTTGTGCTCGTTGCGAGAGGGTTTGGTATCGCGATGTGGTGCGGCGACTAACCGAACATGAAGAAACGACTATCGTGATGATAATCAGTAGAATAGGTATGATGAGTCGTCTTACTTGCATTTCTTCTTGATTTCGTTGTAATGTTGTAGTATCTCTTTGTCAACTTCTTCGCCGCTATTTTCTATGGCTCGTTCTGTATAGAATATAGCAGACTCGCAGTCGCCCAATAGGTACATAATCCAACCGTAGGTGTCCAAATAGATGGGGTTGGTAGGTTCGCGCATGATGGTTATGCGCGATAATTCTTCTGCGCGAAGAAGGTCTTTGTGGATAAGGCATAGGCTCCATGCCAAGTTATTCATTACGACTATATTGCGTGAATCCATGCGGAGTACTGCTTCGTATGCAGGAATCATCTTCTCGGGTGGTTGTTGTGTTTGCTCGTATAGTTGCATACGAAATACTTGGAACTGGTAATTATCGGGGTCAATATCCAAGTATCGTTCGATTTCGTAGATGGCTTGTTTGTTGTTGCGCATCATGGCGTTGAGTCGATAGCGTTGCATTGCGCTCATGGCATCGTATCCGTTGATAGAGTCCAATCGGTCTTGTATGGCTAAAGCTTCTCGATATTGTTGCAGCATGATGTGTGCTTTTTGCAGTATCTCGTGGAGTTCCGCATTGTTGGTATCTTCTTTGGCCAGTGCGATAAGTTGTTTTATGGCTTGTTGTTGGACTTTCTTGTCATCGCTTTTGAGTTGTAGCACCAGATAGTTGTACCAATGTTCTTTTGGGTCTAATTCGTAGGCATGGCGAAAGTAACGGAGCATTGCTTCAGTTTGGTTTTCTGCCTGTGCATAGAGTCCCATATAGTTATTGATGGTGGCGTTGTTAGGGTTTAGGGCATAGCAAAACTCCACAATGGGTTTGGCCTTATCCACCTGTTGCAGTTGGATGAGGCGTTCTGCTTCGTAGAAGTAGTAGAGGAATTGTTGTTCACGCTCTATGCTGAGGGTATCCATAGGCGCAGCGTGTAGCAACAATAGCCTTGCTCCTCCGAGCAATGCCCATACGATGAACAATATCCTTAATTCTCTAAACACTAAACCTTCAACCTTAAACATTCAACCTTCAACCTCACTTCACTCCACTATGTCCAAATCCGCCAGTTCCGCGTTCTGTCTCACCCAATATTTCTACCTCTATGAGTTTGGGCTGTTCGTGTTGTGCTATTACCATTTGGCATATGCGTTCACCTGGTTCGATGGTTTGTGGTTCGTTGCTGAGATTGATGAGTATCACACCTATTTCTCCACGATAGTCAGCATCGATGGTGCCAGGGGTGTTGAGTACGGTCAGTCCTCGTTTGAGTGCCAGTCCGCTGCGGGGGCGTATTTGGGCTTCGTAGCCAACGGGCAATTCGATATATAGACCTGTGGGGAGCAATTTGCGTTCCAATGGTTGTATCGTTACAGGCTCTGCCAGGTGGCAGCGGATATCCATGCCAGCTGCTTGGGCGCTTTCATAGCGTGGCAATGGGTTATTGCTCTTATTGATAATCTTTACTTCCATATATTTCGATTTTTGATCAGAATCTCTTTTTCACGAGTACTTTCAGTCCGTCCTCTACTATTTTGACATGCAGTTGGGCGGGCATATTGACGGGTGTACCGTCAATATGTGCTATACCTTCGTTGTCGCGTGTGAGGGTTATTTCTTTGGTGCGGAGTGTGTTCATGTGAAGCATGTCATCAATATTTTTGGTGAACAGACTCAGTGCCAATCCAGGTGCGATGACCATAGGGAATTTGCTGACAATGGCTACATCCAACCATCCGTCTTGTACGCTGGCTTTTGGTGCGATATAGGCGTCATATCCCCATTGTCCTGCATTGGCAAAATTGATGAGGAATGCTGTGGTTGTTTGATCTATGCCGTCGCCTGCGAGGTGGTAGTTCTCGGGTTGGTATTGGAAAAGGTCTTTGAATATGCTTTGGACATATCCTTTGAGTCCGCGGTCGCTATCGGAGAAGTCTTGGGCTACAACAGCATCAAATCCTACCCCGCAAGTGGAGAAGAAAGGTTTGTCGTTTACGAGTCCATAGTCCACTTGTATAGCTTCGCTATTGTTGAGCATTTCTATGGCTCTGTTCATGCGTGTGGATATGTCGAGGTGTCTTGCGAATCCGTTTCCGCTGCCACAGGGGATGATACCGAGTGCGGTATTGGTACCGATGAGTCCGCTTGCTACTTCGTTGACAGTGCCATCACCGCCTACTGCTACAACTGCGTAGTATTCTTGCATGGCGAATTGCTGGGCGAGTTGTGTGGCATGTCCTGCATACTCGGTAACAACTACGGTAGGCGCAAACTGCAGTGGGTCCAAAAGTTCGCGAATCAGTTTCGTTACGCGGTTCTTGGTTTTTGTACCCGATATGGGATTGATGATGAATGCTATATTTTTCATTATGTCGTTCAGTCTATTTGCAATGTCGTTATAGCGTATTATGCTGTTTGGCTACAGGTGGTACGCTTTATTCCAAATTATCGCGCAAAGGTACAAAAAAAAATGTAATTGTGCAAATTTTTTGTTATTTTGTTGATAGAACAAGTGGGAAACCCTGTATTTGTTGGGTTCCCCACTTGTTGTTTTGAATTTTTATCTACGCGCGTTAATAAGGAACGCGCGCGTAGATACATGAGGATTATGGGAGTGAATTACAATTGCACTTGGTGTATCTCGCCATATCCAGTGCCCTCGGAGTTGATAGCATAGGCGCGAACATAGTAGGTAGCACCTGCTTGCAGACCAGAGATGGTGCAACTATATGAACCGATGCCGACATCGTTGGTCACTTTGCTATCATTGGTGGTAGGTGTGGCATTTCTGCTATAGCATACACCGCGCTCGAATACTGTATATCCACCATCGGATACTACTGCACCCGTCATGGTAATGCTGGTGGCAGAAGCACGTTGTGCTGATACTGTTTCCACGACTGGGATATTGGTGAGGGTGTTGAAAGTAATCTCGTTGCCGTATGCAGTACCATTCTTGTTCGTTACGTATGCACGAGCGTAGTAGGTGGTATGTGGGCGCAAATCTGTAAGCGGGCACTCGAACGATTGGGCTACGCTATGCGATATGAACATATCCTTAATCGTTGGGTTAGGCGAGAAGCTGTAGCATATACCGCAATCGGTGATAGCTTCGCCACCATCGGCAGTGTAACCGCCACTGACTGTAGCAGAGTGAGACGTAATCTGCATAGCCTCATCGGTAAATACCTCTGGAGCGGATAGGGTAGTAAACGTCACTTGTTGGCCATAGGCTACACCATTGGCATTGATAGCAAATGCACGAGCGTAGTATTGTGTTTTAGAAGTGAGTCCTGTGATCTCGCAGGAGAATGAACCAGTGGATTTACCGCGTTCGATCTTGTTATCCTCGATAGTAGGGTTCTCAATAGTGCCATAGCATACACCGCGCGTTGTGACAGCGTAGCCATTATCCTTAATCACATCGCCACCTACTACAGCCGAGAACATACCGACTTGTGTAGGGTCTAAAGTAATAAGCTCAGGGCGAGTGGTGAGAATAATCGTGCTGAGGTTGGTTATCGACATAGAGGAGTAGCGGTTGCGAACATCGTAGCGGACATAATAAATAATCTCGTCTTGCAAGTCAGAGATGTTTACGCTATAACTGCCATCCGATTGCAAGGTCATAGGATGGGATATGTAATTAGCGAAGTCTTGAGTTTGCGACAACTGCACTTCTACTTCCTCGATAGTAGCATCGGTCAGCAACTGGCAGGTGATGGTGGCAGTAGGATAAACTGTGGTTAATTGCTCGCTCTCAATAGTAAGTGAGCATACTACAACCTCCTCGTTGTGCTCACATGCCACAAAGCATAGGCAGAGAGCTATGGTTAACACATGTATGTATGATAATATCTTTTTCATATACTTGTCCTCCTAATTAAAACATCCAACCTATACCGGCTTCAATCTCCATGTATTTGAAATCAATGGTGCTGACACCTGCTTTCAGGGTAAAGCCATGGACACTACCAATCACACCAGCAGTAGCACTCACGCCATGAGCGGAGGTAGGACCATATTCGACCCAAGCACCCGTATTGAGTTGCCAAGCGTGTTGATATACACCATAACCTGCACCCATATAGAAACCAAAGGTGTCGAAGTAGTGGTCAGGTTTGATGCTCAGTTCTAAAATATCTATCACAAAGCCTGCATTGGCATGCCATGTAGCTGAAGAGGTTTTCTTCTCAGGGTCGTAGAAAGGCATGATACCGTCAATCACACCGCCTTTGTCGCAAACCAATCCGTTGGTAGGAACGGGAGCGTGGAAGTCGGAACGCGCATCTACAAACCAACCCAAGCCGTCATATGTTTGACCAAACATCAGACCATAGCTGAGCTGAGGTATGAGGGAGTAGCCTACTTGGCCTAAGATGAAGGTCTTCATGACCATGCGATCGTCTGGATTCATGATGGGGACCATGGTTGTGAGTTTGCCGTCATAGATGGTGATAGTGTCTACATAATCGTAGAAGCGAGGTTTACGCATCAGGACCTCGTATCGGCCGCTATCCAAAGGAAGGCTATCTACGGGGATAGTCAGGGTGCTCTTCCATTGTGTTTCGATATTGGTGATACGCATGTGCTCTTGCTCTTGTTCGATGGAAGCAGGAGTGTTGACGGTTAGCCAACCGTTGGTAGGGAGCAGTCTGACCACTTTCTTGCGCTCGGAACTGGAAACATTGATAGTACCTTCTTCTGGGTGGTACTTGTCGGCATAAATGGTATAGAAATACTTGCCCTCGTTGAGTTCGAGTGATACATGACCATCGGTAAGAGTAACGGGTTGTTTTTCACCATTGCGGACAATCTCCAATTGTGCATGCGCAGGTGTGACCTCGAAGGTGAAGAGTTGTTTGTGGATAACTTGTTGCTCCACATGTTGCATATTCTCCTCTGGGACATAATGTACTCGACCGCGATAGACCTTATCGGCGGTTAGGCGAGCATTCTCCATGAGCATCACTTCTTTGCATCCGTCACCGCAGGTCATAAAGATGTAACGAGCGCGCGCTGGGATGAGGAACCAAATCTCATTAGGGGTGTCCATGTACACGTCTTGTACGGCGGTATGACGCCCTAAATCAATGCGAAGCAGTTGTTTGGCTGCTTTGACTTCGGAGGCATTACCCTCTAATTGCACTTGGAAAAGCACAAAGGGGAATGAACCATCCAGTTTCGTGTGTTTGCCAAATTCGTTCTTGTACGATGTGACGACCGAAGCGAATGGCACTTCTTGGAAATCTTGGGTGAGCATCAACTGCTGTGCCCATAGTGGGAATGCCCACAGGGATAGTAAGCAGAGGATGACGAATCGATTGAAATGTTTCATTGTTTTATTGTTATTAATATGGTTATTTGTCTATTGTAATTAATTGTCCCATGGTGGTATATGCTTTGCCGTTGCGGAGGATGAGGATTTGGTCTTCGCGGAGGATCTTTTGGCAATTGGATATTGGCAATGGGCTATTGGTATTGTCAATGAAGAACTCGCGCCAATATTCCGCCTCGCGGTATGCCTGCTCGCTGCCCGCTGGTACCAAGACAGAGATAGAACGGTTAACACCGTCAAAGGTGTTCTCATATACCTTTGGTGGAGTGGTCGCCTCTACCGTCATGCGCCAGATGTTGACACAACCAGCAAAAGCATAGTTGCCAATCTCCGTCACCGTAGCAGGGATGGTAATCTCCATCAATCGGTTGCCACCCTCAATCATACTCTCTGGCAGTGTCTCGATGTAGGCTGGTAAATAGAGTTGGGTGAGTAGGTAACTATTGTATAATGCGCCATATGGCAAGGTTGTGTTTGTCGTGTTGGTGAGATCCAGTACCTCCAAAGCTGTGGCGTTTTGAGCGATATACTTAACGGCTTGGTTGGTGAGGAGACCGTCGGTTACTTCGATATAGCGGGCTTTGTGTGGTACGCCATAGCGGTTCTCTAATGCCTTGTCGGCATTGGTACAATGCCACAGGGCAGCAGGAGCAATGACGGTATCAAGGTGCACACAACCAATGAGCGGGTGAATGGCTTGGTTGCTGATAACGGTAGGATAGCCTTCGTAGATGATGGTATGGAGGTTATCGCAAGCCTCAAAGACTTGCTCGCCCAGTTCGGTAACGGAGGCAGGGATAGTGACAGACTGCAGGCCAGTCCATGAGAA
>JAZOOG010000035.1:0-54653 GCA_045654945.1 Paludibacteraceae bacterium | reverse complement strand
AATTGTTCTCAGTTGTCAACTATAAAATTTGGTAAGAATCTACGTTCGATAGGTACAGAGGCATTTACGGGTGTCGCTATAGACACGTTGATTCTTCCAGAAGGCATAGATAGCATATCTTCTAACGCTTTTTCTTCTTGCACAAATTTGAAAGTTGTTTCTGTTCCTAGTTCATTACGCTATGCGCCTTTGGGTAGTAGCAATGAAAGTGTATTCTTATACTGTAGTTCTATTGATAGTGTATATTGGAATGCTCACAAATGTCCAAATAATGTATTTCATAGTTCTGATCCCTATTCAAGTTCTATCCGTTCTATAGAATTTGGTGATAGTATTCAGTTTATACCTGCTAACTTCTGCGAAGAGTTTACAGAACTTTCAACAATTGTATATCCATCCACTTTACGTAGCATAGGTGAATCTGCATTTTCTGGTTGTGCGAAACTATCTGCTTCTCTTATTCTTGATAGTATTGCAACTATTGATGATTATGCATTTGCTAATTGTTCTCAGTTGTCAACTATAAAATTTGGTAAGAATCTACGTTCAATAGGTACAGAGGCATTTACGGGTGTTGCTATAGATACTTTGATCCTTCCAGAAGGAATAGATAGCATATCTTCTAACGCTTTTTCTTCTTGCGCAAATTTGAAAGTTGTTTCTGTTCCTAGTTCATTACGCTATGCGCCAGCTGGTAGTAGCAGTGAAAGCGTATTTTATGAGTGTTCTTCTATTGATAGTGTATATTGGAATGCACACAAATGTTCAACTAATGTCTTTCATAGTTCTGATACCTATTCAAGTTCTATCCGTTCTATAGAATTCGGTGATAGCATTCAGCATATATTCAGTGAGTTCTGCATGGATTTCACTGCTTTAACAAATGTTATGCTACCAACAAGTTTGCAAAGCATAAGTGACGCTGTCTTTTCGGGTTGTGATAATTTAGATACAATCTATTGTTATGCGACAACACCTCCCGAGTTATATGACGAGTATGTATTCTCTAATTACAATGCAACATTGTATATCCCTTGCGAAGTTTTGGAGGCATACAAATCAGATGCTATTTGGGGCAAGTTTAATAATATACAATGCATTGCAGAAGAACAATATAATAAGATTCGTTACACCTCTACCGATGGCAATATCGTTACACCATACGATACAACCGCTTTCGGAGCCAATATCATTAGTAACACTTACGAAAATGGAGAAGGTATCATAACATTTGACGGACCTGTAACACAAATCGGAGATTGGGCATTTCTTGATTGTCAATCTCTATCATCAATTATTATTCCAAATTCTGTTTCAAGTATCGGAAATGAGACATTTTCTTTTTGTACCTCATTAACAACTATCAAAATTCCCAATAGTGTAACAAGTATTGGTGTTGATGTTTTTAGGTCTGGAGGTAATGTTTCTCTTAACTCCATTGTGGTAGAAGAAGGCAACACTATGTATGATAATCGAGATAATTGTAACGCTATCGTAGAAACTGCAACCAACACTCTTTTATACGCTTGCAACACTACAATTATTCCAAACACAGTAACAACTATCGGGAAGTCTGCTTTTGAGAATTGTGCTTCAATTCAATCTATCACGATTCCCAATAGTGTAACAAGCATTATGGAGCGAGCATTTATGTATTGTGGTTCGCTTACATCAATAAACATTCCGAATGGTGTAACGACTATTGGAGAGCAAGCTTTTGCTGCATGTTATTCTATAGCATCTATTACGGTAGAGGATGAGAATATAAAATATGATAATCGAAATAATTGTAATGCGATTATAGAAACAGCATCAAACACTTTGATTACTGGTTGCAAAAATACAATTATTCCAGATGAAGTAACAAGTATTGGTAATTATGCTTTCTTTGACTGCTTGAATCTAACTTCTATCGCTATACCTAATAGCGTAAAAACAATTGGCGAGGGAACTTTTGGTGGTTGCCAATCTCTTGTTTACGTCACAATGCCGAATGCAGTTGATAGTATCGGCAATAGTGCTTTTAGGGCTTGCGCATCCCTTTCATCTATTATTCTTCCTAATACTGTCACATGCATCGGAGATTGGGCTTTCAATTCATGCCATTCTTTGGATACGATGTTTTGTCATGCAACAACTCCACCAACATTAAGCAGTACACTTACTTTCTCTAATTACAATGCAACATTGTACATCCCTTGCGAAGCTTTGGAGGCATACAAAGCAGATGCTATTTGGGGAATGTTTAGTGATATTCAATGTATTGAGACAGAAATCCCTCCTTGCGAAAATGTTTACACAGAATTTGATGCCAAATTCTGCGGATCGTTCACATGGATTGGTGTAGAATATACCGAGCCTGGCGATTATATTCAAACTTATACTAAGGCTGATGGCTGCGATAGTATTGTTACATTGCATTTGATTGAAGATTGTCCAGTAACTGACCCATGTGAACATGTTGCAGAAATAGATTGGCACAATGGTATTCGATTGAGTCAATTAAGTACAGGCTGGTATAAGTTATATGTTGGTGAAATTCATGCTAATCAATCAGATATTTCTTACCCATTTATTAATGACATGGCTTGCCCCGTAATTATGTCTAGCGCGTACTATTTTCATTGTAATGATACAGAAGATGACGCTATGATGGGAATGACTCGCAGATGGGCATTAGGTGAAATCCAACGGACAATAAGTTATGCGGATTTTTTAGACATAGTTCCTCCACATATAGACTATTTGTATCTCAACATAGCAAGTATAGTCGAAGACTGCCAGAAAGATACTATCATCGAAAATATAACTGATTGGGTTTGCGATGGTGGTACTTATGAGGATATTTTAGGAGAGGAGCATGTCATATCTTCTTATGTCCCAGATACGCATACATGGTCTAATACTATCGAAACAGACACCACAATTACCATATACAATTATACAATAACTCCTATTGTACCGCCCACTATAATGACTAATGAGTTATTGGCTACTATCCCTGGCGCAACACCAGTCTTGATAGCAGGCAAAAAAGTGGATGTGACTGGTACTTTGGAGGCTATCAAGAACTACTACAACATGAATGATACAGAGGCTGTTGCTGATGTTGAAAGTGTAGTTTGGGCCACTGGCGCTGATGTTACTTTGGCTTGCGATGCAGAGTCTCACACTATGATTTTAAATTTGACTGCTGGCTGTGATTTGGAATGGAATGCCGAATTGGTATTCGAGGTGGCTCCTATAGAGGTTATGACAACAACTAAAACTGCAGTTATCTGCGAGGGCGAAACTTACCAATGGCAAGGTATCTCCTGCTCAGAGACTGGTAGTTATACTTTCGAAGTTAAGAATGAGGAAGGTTGTGTAGTTGAGATTAAGGTTCTTGAACTGACTGTCATTCCTGCAGAAATAGTTACAACGGCTGATACTGCAACTATCTGCGAGGGTGAAACTTATACATGGAATGTAAACGGTAAAACATATGAGAATCTTGCAGCGGGTATATATAATTATGCCGATACCATAGAGGGAAATTGTTCACGTGTAATAGCCACTTTGACATTAATCGTAAATGCATCAATTACAAAGGATGTTAATATCACCGCCTGCGACTCTTATGAGTGGAACGGTCAAATATACACCGAAAGTGGTGCTTACACCTACACGACCAACAACATCAATGGCTGCGATAGTATCGTAACACTCCACCTCACTATCAATAACTCCGAGATAGGTGCACCTGAGTTCGCTACCATTTGCTATGGCGAGACTTACACATGGAATGGTCAAACCTACTTGACTGAAGGCGAGTATAGTATCGTTCTCTCTACTATCAACGGCTGCGATAGCATTGCTACTCTCCACCTCACAATCAACCCAATACAATATGCAGATGAGTATATCACTGCCTGCGATAGTTACGAGTGGAACGGGCAAACCTACACCCAAAGTGGCGAGTACGTTTACACCACCGTTGCTGCTAACGGCTGCGATAGTATCGTTACACTCCACTTAACAATCAGCCCAACTCTAACAGCAGAGGAAACAATCACCGCTTGCGACTCCTACGAGTGGAACGGGCAAACCTACACCCAAAGTGGCGAGTACGTTTACACCACCGTTGCTGCTAACGGCTGCGATAGCATTGTTACACTCCATTTGACTATCAATAACTCCGAGATAGGTGCAACCGAGTATGTTACTATCTGCTACGGCGAAACCTACACTTGGAACGGTCAAACCTACTCCACTGAAGGCGAGTATAGTATCGTTCTCTCTACTATCAACGGCTGCGATAGCATTGCTACTCTCCACCTCACAATCAACCCAATACAATATGCAGATGAGTATATCACCGCCTGCGACAGTTACGAGTGGAACGGTCAAATCTATGCCCAAAGTGGCGAGTACACCTACACCACAGTTGCTGCTAATGGCTGCGATAGTATCGTTACACTCTATTTGACTATCAACCAATCAGAAGTGGGTGCAACCGAATACGCCACTATCTGCTACGGCGAAACCTACACTTGGAACGGTCAAACCTACTCCACTGAAGGCGAGTATAGTATCACCTTGTCCAACACTCTCGGCTGCGACAGCGTGGCGACATTGGAGCTCACTATCCTGCCTGAGGCTGTCATTACAGAGGAGTCCGCTACAATCAACGAAGAGTATCTACCATATATATGGCGTGGGCAATCTTACTATGCTACAGGCACTTACACTATCACCGAACCGTTTGCTAACTATACGTATTGCGACAGTGCCGTACACCTATTGCACCTCACCGTAGAAGCACCTAATAAATCAGGCGATAACCTCTACTGGCACTACAGCAACAACACCCTCACCATCACTGGCTCAGGTGAGATGTACGACGATCCAGACCTGCTCTCTTACCGCACACAAGAATGGTATCCCGCACGCGTAAACAATATTATATTACCTAAAGCCCTTACCCACATCGGTAACGTGGCCTTTGCGGACTGTTCTAACCTCACTAATATCGTTATTCCTAATAGCGTCAATAGCATCGGCGATGGTGCTTTCTCATGGACGGGCTTGCAGTCTATCACTATCCCTGCCTCCGTTACCGAATTGGGCGAACAAGTCTTCGAGGCTTGCAGCAGCCTCCAGACCATCATCTACGAGGGCTATCCTACCGTTATCAGCAACCAAGCCATTCACCCACTCATCGGTTGCGTGCACCTCGATACCGTCATTGCGCCTGCTGCCCTATGGCATTGCACCAATGCCGACAAGGCCTTGGAGAAGCGTTATGGCGTACCACACAAAGCCCGCTATATCGAAGTAACCGACGGCGATCTTACCAACCAAGCCGTTAAGTATATCGCTCAAAACGCTACGGCTTTGGAGGTGCTGGATCTCACCAATACTACCAACACTACCTTGCCCTATGGTGCATTCAGCCATAGCTACCTACTCACCCAACTTTATTTGCCAGCCTACATCGAGACACTGCCAGAGAGTATGATCGAGGGTGGCAACCGATTGATGGAGATTACCATCCCTGCTACGGTGACAGAGATTGGCAACTATGCTTTTGCTGGTTGTGTCAACATTTGGCGTATGACGGTAGAGGCTACCACCCCACCAAAGGTATATGAGAACACCTTTGACGGTGTTAACCGTTCTATCTCTGTCTTGGTACCAGCGGGTAGTGAGCAGGCATACCGCGAGGCGGAGTATTGGCGCGAGTTCTTTATTGACAATACCAATAGCCCATTGCCAATATCCAATTGCCAAAAGATCCTCCGCGAAGACCATATCCTCATCCTCCGCGATGGTAGAACCTATACTATTATGGGTGCAGAAATCAAATAACCCAAGGCATTTGTTACAGTCTATTAACTTCGAAGAGATCAGCTACGGAGAGATTATAGAGCCTAAATTATAATAATCACACTCCTTACACTTTACAGAAAAATCGCCCTACAAGGCGATTTTTCTTGCATATATCAAAAAAAAGCAGTACCTTTGTCTGCCATTTTGGCAGATTGTGTAATACGACATATTGCGAACCTGAAACTTTGAACATTTATGAATTATGGAACAGAAGGATTTACAAACCATTAAGCAACGATTTGGCATCATCGGCAACAGCCCACTGCTTAATCGTGGCATAGAGGTGGCCATGCAAGTAGCACCCACCGACCTCAGTGTGCTCATCACAGGAGAAAGCGGTGTGGGAAAAGAGAATTTCCCCAAGATAATACACGCCTACTCACTCCGCCGCCATAAAAAAGACGCCTATTTCGCAGTAAACTGTGGTGCTATACCCAAAGGCACATTGGAGAGCGAACTCTTCGGTCACGAGAAAGGCGCTTTTACAGATGCACGCGCAGAGCGCAAAGGATACTTCGAGATAGCCGATGGCGGTACCCTCTTCTTAGATGAAGTGGGCGAATTGCCACTTGAGACACAAGCCCAACTACTGCGCGTGCTGGAGTCAGGCGAGTTCATGCGCGTGGGATCCAGCCAAATACGCAAGACCGACGTGCGCGTGGTGGCTGCCACCAATCTGGATATGAAACGCGCCATCTCAGAAGGACGCTTCCGCGAGGACCTCTACTACCGCCTAAACACCGTAGAGATAAAAGTACCTGCCCTGCGCGATCGTGCTGAGGATATTCCGCTACTCTTCCGAAAATTCGTGGTGGACTTCTGCCAAAAATACAATATGCCCACCATCCAACTCTCTGATGAGGCAACACAAATGCTCAAAACCTACTACTGGCAGGGCAATATCCGCCAACTCAAGCATACTGCTGAACAGATGTGCGCCGTAGAAACCACCCGCACCATCACGGCTCAGATACTACATAAGTACCTGCCTGAGAACGAGATGCAAAAAGGCATTGCACTCTTGGGCGCACACACCCAAACCAATCGTGAGACCTTCATGAACGAGCGCGAACTACTCTACAAAGTACTCTTCGACATGAAACGCGAGATGACCGAGATGCGCCAACAACTCAACGGGCTACTCACATCACCTGCCACACCCACACACCGCAATAGCGAGGTCATGGTCGCCCAACGCGATGAATATCAACAAGTGGAGTATATTCCAGACGAGGATACCACACTGATTGAAGCCCCTGTACCCGAGGAAACAGTGGTAGAGGAAGTATCGATTGAAGATAGTGCTATGACCACTATGGAAGATATAGAGCGCGAGAGCATTCGCCGCGCACTACAGCGCAACAAAGGCAGCCGAAAGATGGCGGCTGCGGAACTGCATATATCCGAAAGAACATTATACCGCAAAATAAAAGAATACGACTTATGATAAGCATCCTACACCGCCCCTATACGACAGTGCGCCGCGTGATACTCCTTATGGCAGTAGCCCTATGCTGTCATGGCTGTACCATCAGTTATAAGTTCAATGGTGCCAGTATCGATTACTCTAAAGTAAAGACTATCTCGGTAGCAGACTTCACCAACAACGCAGCCCTCGTCTATGCCCCTCTGGCAGTCAACCTCACCGATGGTATCAAAGACCTCTACCAACGCCAAACGCGCCTAGAGCAAGTGCGCCGTGGTGGTAACCTGGAACTGGAAGGCGAGATAACTGGCTACAACCTGAGCCCTATGGCCGTATCAGCGGATAGCTATGCAGCCGAAACCAAACTAACCATCACTGTCAAAGTACGCTTCACCAACAATATTGCACCCGAAGAGAGCTTTGAAAAAACCTACTCCGCCTACCAAACATTTGATGCATCGCAGATGCTGAATGACGTGCAAGATGAACTCTGTAACACCATGATTACCGAAATTGCAGACCAAATATACAATGATACGGTAGCAAAATGGTAAAAAATTTGGTCATATCAAAAAAAAGTTGTACCTTTGCGGGCTGATTCATATTTTTATGAAGCATAACAAAGAAAATATTAATTGTTAACTATCAATTATTAATTATAAAAACTATGTACGTACTATTAACTATTTTGATTATCATTGCAGCAGTATTGCTCATCCTCTTGGTGTTGGTTCAAAACAGCAAAGGCGGTGGTTTGGCTGCAGGTTTCTCAAGCGGAAACCAAGTGATGGGCGCTCCTAAGACCGCTGACTTCTTGGAGAAAGCAAGTTGGACATTGATCGGTGTTATTTTGGCATTGAGCATCCTCGCTGTAGGTGTTGACAAAGGTCAAACTACTGAAGTAGAAGAAGGTAGCGCTATTAGCGAGCAAGTGCAAGAGGCATTCGAAGCTGAGCAAGCAGCGCAAGCTGTACCAGAGTTCGACGCTGAGGCAACAGAGCAAGTAGCTGAGTAATTACCACTGACGGCGAAACAATCCGCCGACAAGAGCTATCAGCATGTAGATAGGGTATATAAGCCCTAATAACAAAGCAGAAGAGAGAGAGACGGACGCGTCTCTCTTTTTTATCAGTGCATATTCGAGAGGGAACTTCACCAGTAATACCAATGGGCAAAGCAGCTGCAGCAGATTCGCCAGCAACACAATCGCCCCGCATAGCAGAATATCTTTGTCGGTATATTTAGGCGCTTTGCCAGCCCAGCGCATGCGCTGTTGCCAGAAAGCACGCCATGAGGTGTGGGGACGGACTATGGCGGTTAGTTGCTCACTCTCGCAAACATCTATCTTCAGTCCGCGACGTTTGAACGACTCCAAGAGAAACATATCATCGCCACTCGGTATCTCGGGATGCAAGTCGGGATACGACTCCAGCCACCTGTCGCGTCTGGCAATAAGGTTGGCTCCGCTACACATGACCGCATGCCCCCGCTTAGCCGTCTCTATGGTAAGTTGCTGTATAGCCGCATACTCCGCTATCTGCAAGCGTTCGAGCAACGATGGTTTGTCGGACTCCGACTGCATCCTCAGCGGAAGAATTAGTAAATCTGTGCCTTTAACCTCTAACCTTTCGCCTTTAACCTCTAAACTCTGCAAGACAATGTCATCGTCTTGCATCCACACATACTCCGTTTTGGCAGCAGAGATCAGGCAATAAAGGGCATGCTTCTTGCCCTTGCCCTCGTCGTTAATCCCTCGCCGAGGAACGATGATGGTCAGTTGGTCATGCATGAGAGTGAATAATATTGTTCCACTGTTCGAGGAACAGCGGATAGGATTTGCTAATGCATGCTGTGTTGTCCACCTCGTAGCCAGCAACCAGCAGAGCCATAGCCATGCGGTGGTCGGCGTCTGTGCGGTGTTCGGCTACAGCACGCAGACGATCGGACTCCTTCAGAGGCAAGGAATCTGTGCCCGTAGCATGTAACTCAATGCCCAAACGCTCGCAGGTCAAAGCAACAGCAGGATAGAGGTCAGGGCAGGCGGAGAAGTCGTGGTGTAGAGTGTAAGGTGTAGGGTGTAAAGGCGAGGAAGATATCACAACACCATCGGTGGTATGTGTGGTGCGGACACCAAGGTGGGCGAAGATGTCGGCAACGACTTTGTCGCCTTGCAAGGAGTCTTTGTATAATCCTGGCAGTTCAATCTCACCGCCATGCAGAGCCACGTATTCGTACCAGAAGGCAGCAGACGACCAATCCCTTTCGATGGTGTAGTGTTGTGTAGATTGGTGTAGTGTTGTATAGTGTTGTATTAACGTACGGGTAAGTGTAATATAAGGGGAAGTGCTGTCGGTTTGGACATTCGCGCCAATAAGGAGTAAGGCAGAAACGAACTGCGTGGATTGGGGATGATTGATAGTCACTATCCTATGCTTATCCAATACACATCCCTTAATACGTAAAGGCGGAAAGCCCTCTTCGCCTAAGTAGTCAATATCTGCCCCTATCTCACGCAAAGCATCCACCAACTGACCGATAGGGCGGTGACGCATGCGTTCTACGCCATCAAGGATAACCGTTGTGCCTTCCAATTGTGCGCAATAAGCAGTAAGGAAGCGCATAGCCGTACCACAATTGCCAATGTCAATTCTCGCCTCTCGCCTCTCGCCTAATCGCCTAATCGCCTCACTCATTATTCGCACATCTTCAGGCAAATCAGCGGAGACGGGCATAAGCTCGTCTCCGTGTATAGCCTGAAGTATGAGCCAACGGTTGGCTATAGACTTCGATATTGGCAATTCAATCTGCATCAATTGATGTCAGGCAAGAAGGAATAGTCGCGTGAGTAGCGCAAGTGCTGCTCTATATAACCCTCGGTGTAGTCGAGAGTGACATCTGTGATATTGCCTTCTGCATCGTAGTGCGCAGTATAAACAGGGTTTACAAAGCCCTTATATGGAGCCAAGTTAAGCTTCTCATAGCGCTCCAAAATCTCTTTGTGCAAGTCTTGATCTACCTTCACTGCGTACTCCTCTACCATCGCTTTGGCTGCTGGATAATCGCCCTCGGAAGTGATGCGCTGAATCTCACGAAGCAACTCACCATAGAGATGACGAATACCCTCGTAATCATTGATTTGGAGGTAGTGTTTGCCATCGCGCTCAATCATCTCTACCTCGTTGTTCTTCGCGTTCTTGAACACCCAGAGAGCAATCAGTTGGCGGTTACGCATGTGCGACTCCTCGATGTCCTTACCTGGCTCAATGCGCACGAGTTGGGTCATAAGGCCGTTCATCATCTGTTGGTAGTAGAAGCCCTTGTATGCCTCTTCGTCCTCCAACAAGCCAAGTTCCACGAGTTTAGGATCAGCCATATAGTATAGACCGAGCAAGTCGGCACGCGCCTCCTCGATGGTAGAAGCATGTTCCTTGAGCGCATCTTTGCTAATACCAGGCATGAGTTTACCCGAACCGTGACCTACGCACTCGTGGAGGTCGGTATGAAGGTCGCCACAAGCACCTGCCTTCTCGTACATAGCAATCACCTCTGGGCTAATCATAAATTCCTCGTTGAAGCCATTGCCCTTGGCAGCCTCGTTGTAGGCGTGAGTGATATTGTCGATGGTCACAGACTTAGAGCCATAGTCCTTGCGAATCCAGTTAGCATTTGGCAAGTTGATACCGATAGGGGTAGCAGGATAGCAGTCACCTGCGAGGATAGCAGCGGTGATGACCTTTGCGCTCACGCCCTTGACTTCCTCTTTCTTGTATTTCTTGTCAGTTGGTGAGTTATCCTCAAACCATTGTGCGTTGTCAGAAATGGTTTGGCAGCGGTGGGTAGCACGCATATCCTTAAAGTTCACGAGTGACTCCCAAGTACCAGTAATGCCCAGCGGATCAGCATATGTCTCGGTGAAACCATTGACATAATCTACACGGCTGTCGAGGTCTTTTACCCAAGCGATGCAGTACTCGTTGAACGCCTTCAAGTCGCCAGTCTTATTGAACTCAATCATCTTCTCAATGACGAGACGTTGTTGCTCGTTCTCAGCAAATGGAAGTGCTTTCTCGAGGTGCTCTACCACTTTCTCGAGGGCTGCACTGTACATGCCACCTACTTTATATACGCGCTCTACTACTTGGCCGTTCTCCTTCACAAGTTTGCTATTTAGACCTATCCATAGTGGTTCAGCAGAGTTATCTTTGTGCTTCTCGTAGTATGCCTCTGCCTCGGCTTGGGTCACGCCCTCGTAGTAGTTGTTGGCAGATGCAAGGAGGAGGTCTTCGCCCTCAAGACTGAGACTCTTAGGCATTACAGTTGGGTCGAAAATGACAGGCAGGATTGCCTCGTCGTAGGTCACGCCTGCTTCTGCGCATGCAGCAACAAACCACGCCTCAGAGAACTCAGGTTGAAACTTGTCGGATGCATAATGGTGGTGAATACCATTGGCGAACCATACGCGCTTGAGGTATTTCTCGAAGTTGAGGAACTCCTCGCTAGTCTTATCGCCCTTGTATTGGGTGTAGAGCGCTTCGAGGGCACGGCGGATACGCAGGTTGTAGCGACCGTTTTGGTCGAAGAGGATATCACGACCGTGCAATGCTGCTTCGGTGAGGTGATAAACGAGGGTCTTTTGTTGCAGACTCAGTGAGTCAAACTCTGGCACTTGGTAGCGCAGAATCTCGAGGTCATAAAACTTGTCCACGGTGTAGTCAAATGTTTGTTCTTGTTTGCAGCATGCGCTGAGTGCTACGAGCGCAAGACTGAGGATTGCTAATTTCTTCATTGTCTGTTGTTTAAGGACTTTAAGGTCATTAAGGACATTAAAGTCGTTATTAAATTCTTTCTAATACGGTTTGAACTAATTGTTTGATGCGAGGTTTGTAGTCGGTATTGGCCGCCTCTACCTTGCGTTGTGCGATGACGCAGCAAACGGTCATGGCTTTGTGTCCCATCAGCAAACTAAGGCCTGCAATGGCACTACCTTCCATCTCGTAGTTGGTGATGCGTTGCCCCTCGTAACGGAAGTCGGTAATCAGGTCGTTGATCTCCTTTACTGCCAAATCGCAGCGGAGTACACGCCCCTGGGGACCATAGAAGCCGTTGGCTGCGATGGTGCAACCACGCATCATGTCGTCGCCCGCGATGCGGTTGACGAGTTCAGGATTAGCCGCCACCACATATGGGCGTGCCGCTTTAGCAGGATAATGGATAAAGTCCACCAATGCGTCCTCAAAGCCGAGGTCAGCAATCTCGTCACGGCCTTCGTAGAAAGCCAATACGCCGTCCCAACCGATGGACTTCTCGCTCACGAGGAAGGTACCGAGAGGGATGTCTTCTTGCATACCACCACAAGTGCCGATACGTACAATTTCAAGCGTGCGGTGCTCATCTTTCTCGGTGCGGGTGGCAAAGTCAATGTTGGCTAAAGCATCAAGTTCGTTGAGCACAATATCGCAGTTGTCTGTGCCGATACCTGTAGAGATGCAGGAGATGCGTTTGCCGTGGTATTTACCCGTAATGGTATGGAACTCACGGCTTTGGATATCACACTCGATACTGCCTTCGTCAAAGAACGAAGCCACCATATCTACGCGACCTTGGTCGCCGACCAATATCACCTTATCCGCCAAATGCTCAGGGCGAATGTGGAGGTGGAATACACTGCCATCCTCATTGATAATGAGTTGGCTGGCAGGAAAAGTCTTCTTCATAGGTTAAAAGAGTTTTAAAGGTTTCACACGGCAAAGCCGCTTGTTTCAAAATTTCAATGCTAAAGTTGCTTTTTTGTTATGTAGATTGCGGCGCGGGGGGTGGGAGTTATGTGGTACATAATGACCAACCGACAAGCCGCAAGATACCAACAAAAAACAACTTTCTATGCTTGGCCGCCGCCGAAGGACATAGGTATAGTACTGCCTGGAGCAGGTGTGCCGTTGAGTTTGATAGTACCAAACTGTTTCTCAAACTTGGCTACATTCTCTTGCAGCGCAAAGAGCAGTTTCTTGGTATTTTCAGGTGTCATAATGACACGTGAGCGCACATTGGCACCTTTCTGACCAGGCATCATGCATGCAAAGTCCACCACGAACTCCGAAGCAGAGTGGGCTACGATTGCCAAATTGCTGTAAGTACCTTCAGCCACTTCTGGCGAGAGGTTGATGTTGAGTTTTTGATCTTCCATAATTGTATGTTGTTTAGAGTTGTTTAGAGTTGTATAGGGTTGTATAGAGTTGTGTATAGGGTTGTTTTACCAGTATATATGTTTTTTGCGGAAGCGTTGGGTCAGTAGTATCCACAGCGAGATCAGAGGCAAGAGTATATCATACGCTACAATCTCTATGCCAAATAGTCGTCCACCTAATCGATGCGCAGCGGTATTAATAACGCATAGTTGCATAACCAGTCGCATCCACCATAATGCGCAGGCCACGCAGACTGCCAATCCGCCACCAAAAGCAGCTATCGCAATCAGCAGGGCGTAGAGGACTCCGCGAGTCATTGGTTCCATGCCCAAACGGATTTTGCTACCCAACTTATAGTGGTGTGACACGGATAAATGGCGGCGTTTCTGGTGCAACCAATCCTGCCAACTATTCTTAGGAGGTGACCAAGTAATACTATCGCGCGAACACACAATAGCGGTATTGTGGCGATTAGTCACCTTGTTAACAAACAGGTCATCATCGCCCGAACGCTCATTCAGCAGTCCACGAAAACCATCGTTATTGAAGAAGGTATCCTTGCGATATGCCAAGTTTCTTCCCACGCCCATATATGGGTGACGAGCCGCAGCCATGCCCAAGTATTGCAGAGCAATGAACAGTGTATCGTAGTTGATGAGACTACTCAATGCGGTCTTATTCTCGAAATATGCACCATATCCTAACACCACTTCTGTATGCTCTCCTCCTTGCACAAAAGCACTCATCATATCGCGAATCCATAGTCGCGATTCTGGTCGGCAGTCCGCATCGGTCAGCAACAGATGCTCATAATGAGCTGCCTTAATGCCTATGGTCAACGCTAATTTCTTGCTGCTGATCACGCGCGCTTCTCGTGGAACAAAAGTGATATACAGGTGGTTATATTGCATCGCATATTGCTCCAACACCCACTGTGTATTATCCTCCGAACCGTCATTCACCACAATGACCTCGTAGCATGGGTAATCCTGATTAAGCAGCGTGTGCAGATAGTCGCGCAGGTTGTTTTCCTCATTTCGTGCGCAGACAATCACGCTCACTTTGGGCAGTTGGTTGTCTGTCACGGGCGGTTGCGCAGCATATTTGCGTTGCCAACGTCCAGCTATAGTCATGTAGCGCAAATAGAAGTAACACTGATACAAAATTACCAGTGCCAATGCGCCCAATAAGCAATAGTCTAAATATGAGAACAATGTCGCCAAATTATTTCTGCTCTATCGAAAGCGCAACATGTTTTTTCAGTTTCTTAATCTTTTGCGCTTGAATCTCTTGTGCCACCATTCGGCTTACCTCAGTAGCACCAGGTTCGGTCAGCAGATACTCCTTGCGGTGTGTATCAGTAGAGATATTTTTGAAGAAAAGTGCCGCATTCTCTGCACCTACATTATCAATCCAATTAAATGTAATATCCTCCAGATCAATCAATTTAATCTCTTTGGCTTTTGCCACGCGACGAATCACATCGGCATACACGCCCATGCGCTTTACCACGCGACCATCCTTGTAGAAAGGTTGTACCACAGGGGTGCAGAGGATGACGTTCATACGTTTCTTCTTCAGTTGTTCCACTATATCCGCCAACTGAGTAGCCATCTCGGCTGCTGGGTAATACATATTGCCATTCTCTTCGCGCAGGTCATTTTGCCCCAATTGCAGCAACACAATATCACCAGGGCGACACTTATTCAGAATCTTTTTCAGGCGTCCATCCACGAGTGTATGGGTACTCTCGCCTGCTTGCGCAAAGTTCAGCACCTCCACCTTATCCGTGAATACGCTTGACAGTTTTTCACCCCAACCGCGTACATCAGGGTCTGCTATACTATGGGGAGCCATCGAGGCATCACCAATCAACACCAATCGCTCTTTTGCCATACCAATCAATGGCAAACTAAGCGCTAAAAACATGCAAAATAAAATCTTTTTCATATATCCTTACCTTTAATCTTTAAACATTAAACATTCAACATTAAACCTTCAACCCTAAACCTTACTCCTCATATACCAAGCATACATTATCTACCCACAATGTATTGCCTTCATGTCCTTCAAATGCTTCCATTTTGCCACTTGTGATCACGATGACCATATGTGTTACATCCAATGTAGCGTCCCAGCCTTCCTCTTGCACCAGTGTGATTTTGCCTTTGGAGTTCATGGCACGCTCTATGCCTTTGAAGCCCATATAGTCTTTGTACCAAGGCTCGTTGGTAATATCGCCATAGTGGATAGGGACGCGGTGAGCGTTGACCCATTCCAACTGCGACTCGGAAAAGCGTTCGTAGCCTGTTCCCACGCGAATAGCGTGTATCTTGCCCCTCTCGTCTTCCCAACGATGTTGCAAGTAGATATAGGCCTCTGCCTCGTCAATCTCGCCATGCTCAAACTCGCGCCTCTTTGGCTTTGCTGTGCCTTTGGCAAACCAATACCAACTTTCTTGCTCCACCACGCACTTATAATCAAACATCAAAGCACTTGGACGCCCCGTAAAAGGTACACCAAAGTCAATATTCTGATAGGGATCGGCTGCAGTGGTGATAGGTTCAATATTGCGTCCTGCAAAGAGGGTACCAGAGACAAGCACCTGAATATCAATCATACCCATCACACGCACACCTATCATATCCACATCCAATCGGCAGCATGTACCGCCATCCTCTCTGGCTTCGGGTTGCATCGTCCCTGCGGCTTTCTCTATGCCCACCACATTCGCATACGCATTGCTAGTTGCCCATGGGTTGCCATTTTGTCCATAGATATAGGGGTCATTCTCACGGATTGTGTCCGTTGGTGCGAGGCAATATAAGGTTTTTGTTTGTCCGCCTAAGAGTTTTGATTCTTTGATATAGCGCACAGTCCATTGCTCCATATCGCCGAACGGTAGGGGTTCTATGCGTTCAGCCAAGAGGGGCAATGCCATCGCCAACAGGGGTAGAAAGAGTACTTTTTTCATCTATATAATTCAAAATTCACGTTTCAAAATTCATAATTCACATAAAAAGCGCGCAAAGTTACTACTTTTTTTTGATATATGCAATTTTTTTTGTAATTTTGCGCGTTTATTTGAGCAGTCTATGAACACATTTGGCGAAAAGTTTGCTTTTACCTCCTTCGGAGAGTCTCACGGTCGAGCTATCGGCGGTGTGCTGGATGGCGTGCCTGCGGGGCTGCATATTGACCTCGCGCTCATACAGAGCGAGCTTGCCCGCAGGGCGGGGCGATTAGGCGATGAGGCGATGAGGCGAGAGGCTGGGGTTTCCCCGCGAGCGGTGAATGAGGCGGATGAGGTGGAGTGGCTGAGTGGCGTGATGGACGGTGTGACACTGGGTACACCCATCGCGTTTATTATTCGCAATCAGGATGCTCGCCCCGAAGATTATGAGTGGCTCAAACATTCTTTCCGTCTTGGGCATGCCGACCGCGTTTATCAAGAGAAATATGGCATACGCGACCACCGCGGCGGAGGGCGCGCTTCGGCGCGAGAGACCGCTTCGCGCGTAGTGGCAGGTAGCATTGCCAAGCAGTTACTCGCTGAGCAGAACATCCATATCCATGCCCAACTCGTTCAGGTGGGAGAAAGAACCAATCCTGCTGATTTTGAGGAGTATATCCGTCAGGTGTGCCAAGAGGGAGACAGCATAGGCGGTATCATAGAGTGCACCATCACGGGCGTACCTGTGGGCGTGGGCGAACCTATCTTTGATAAACTGCAAGCCCACCTCGCATTTGCCATGATGAGTATCAATGCCTGCAAGGGCTTTGAGTACGGTTCGGGTTTTGGGGGAGTGAGCAAGACGGGTAGCGCGATGTACTTATCGGGCAACCCCACCCTCGTCTCTGGCGGTATAGCAGGCGGTATCAGCGATGGTACGCCCATCGTCTTCCGATGTGTGTTTAAGCCTACGGCGTCGAGCAAGAAGACGTTTGAGGCGATGAGGCGAGAGGCGAAAGGCGAAGAGCACCCCAAAACGCCACGAGCGTTTTCGGGGACCCCGCTAAGGTTAGAGGTAATGGGCAGGCACGATGCCTGCGTAGCGGTGCGCGCGGTACCCGTAGTAGAAGCCATGGCAGCATTGGTGCTGGCTGAGTGGCATGATTTTTGCAAGCAACAATAAAGCACCCAATTATGACAACTATGAAACGAATGACCACATTGTGTATATTGATTACACTACTCGCTAATGCCACCTCCTATACGTTGGCACAGCACACACTATCAGGTACTGTTCTCTCCAAGACAGACAATGCCCCCGTTGAAATGGCGACGGTGCGGTTGTTCTCCTACCACCGCACACCAGGTATCCACCCCGACACGGGGCAAGCCGTCATGGACTCTACCCTCGTACAAGGCGCACAGACCACCTATGACGGTATGTTTTTGCTGCACAATATCCCAGAGGGCAAATACCGACTGATCATCTCCTCCGTTGGTTTCGCCGATATGAGCAAAGAGATACAGATGCCCAATCAGCATTTGGATATACCCGTTATCCACCTGATAGAAGAGGTGCAACACCTTGCCGAAGTCAGTGTGCAAGGCAAAGCGGCTGAGATGACCGTCAAGGGTGATACCATAGAGTACAACACCGCTGCCTATCAAGTCAGCGAAACAGCCACCGTGGAGGAACTGCTCAAGAAGATGAACGGTGTAGAGGTGGACAAAGAGGGCAAAGTGACCATCAACGGCGAGGAGATCAAGAGCGTGCGCATTGATGGTAAGAAGTTCTTTGGCGACGACGTACAGACTGCCACCAAGAATATCCCTGCCGAGATGATCGAGAAGATACAGGTCATTGACGAGAAGAGCGATATGGCCAAACTCACGGGCTTTGAGGACGACGACACGGAGCGTATCATCAATCTCAGTCTGAAGAAGAACCGCAAACAGGGTGTGTTTGGCAACTATTCGGGGGCATTGGGTGCTGACTTGGTAGCCGACAATGGTCGTTGGTTAGGATATGACCAACCCTTCTTTGCCAACGACTTTCGTTATGGTGCGAACCTGTTCACCAACCTGCTCTTGGGCGAGAGCCAAACGACTATTGTCGGTGGTGCTAACAATACCAACGAGATTCGCTCTGGCCGCGGACGCGGTAACTGGGGCGGACAAAACGCAGGTATCACTGCCTCGGAGAACATAGGCGTGAACACCAATATCGACCTCACCGACCGTATCACCAAGCGCGACAACTCCACCTCGCTCCTCTTGGGCGGCGATGCCACTTTCAATCACGCCAAGAACGACACCCGAACACGCTCGAACAAGGAGAGCTATTCCGACGAATTTACCTATATCAACAACGATACGACCAGTAAGGTTTCGCACTCATGGAACGCGCAAATGCGACTGGAGTTGGAGTACCAGATTGACACGCTCAACAAACTGATTCTGCGCCCAACTATCAGTTACACCAATAACGAGGGCAACTCCTACAACGCCTATACCTATGACCGCGACACCGTAGTGGACACCTTGAATCAGGTGGTGCGTATCAACGATGGTTACCAACAGCAATATAGTCTATCGCAGGACATCTCCGCAGGACTGCGTGCCACCTACAACCGCAAGTTCATGCGCCCTGGACGTACCCTGACCATGCAAGCCAATATGAACTTCACCAACACCCGAGGCACGACCCAGACCTACTCATATGACCAACTGCGACACACTGCCATGGTGGACCAACGCACCCTGTCGGGCAATGACTCCTATCGCTACTCGCTGCGCACATCGTATGTGGAACCACTCTACAAGAATAATCACCTGCTGGAGATGGTGTTCTCGCTGTCGGGTAGCAATCGCCTTTCGGAGAAGAACCAATACACCAAGGACTCCATCACGGGCGAATACACGGTGTATGACAGTCTGTATAGCAACAACTTGCAGAATAGTTTGTACTCCGAGCAAGTGGAGCTCAACTACCGCTGGGTAGATAAGAAGTTTGACCTCATGGTCGGCGCACGCGCTATCGCGCAGCAGACGCACTCGCGCACGTTCTACGGCCATACCCTCGCGCGCGATACATTATATAATAAGTGGAACTTCTCGCCAAACATGAATTTCCGCTATCGCTTTGAGCGTAAGAAGTTTGCGCGTATCACCTACCGCGGTACCTCGCAGCAGCCCAGTATCACGCAAATGGAACCCGTGCGCAACAACTCCGATGCGCTCAATGAGACGGTCGGTAACTTAGGACTGCAACCTGCCTATAGGCACAACATCTTCATGATGTACTCCAGCTTCAATCAGGATAAGTTCTCGAGTTTCATGACCGGACTCCGTGCCACGGTGACCGAGGACGCGCTGGTCAACAACACCATCTATGACCAGACGGGTAAACGCTATATGCAGACCGTGAATGCGGATATTATCCCTTGGAACATAGGTTGGGACATGATGTCCAACACGCCTTTCTGCAAGAAGATGTTCCAACTGCATACCCGCACGGCCATCAACTACAACGAGCGTGTGGCATACGTACTGCGCGAGCAAGATGCGGCTACGATTGAGCAGATGATTGCAGCGGGCACGATGCCGTTGGGCGAGGCATCGCATACGGGCAACCTGCGCGTGAGCAGCGATATTGGTCTGCGATTTACGCACAAGATTGTGGATATAGGTATCAAGAACACCAATATCTACTCCCTCACCCGCAACTCGCTTAATGACCAGAGTAAGAGCCATATAGGCGACTGGATTATCACGGGCGATGTCACCTTCCATCTGCCTAAAGACTGGAATATCAGCACCGATATTGGCTTCACAGGTCGCTATGGTTATACGGGTATAGATGACACCAACGAGATCGTGTGGAACGCATCGATTGACAAGACCTGGAAGAACGCTACGCTGACATTGAAGGTCTATGACCTGCTGCATGATAAGAAGAATATTGTACAGACGGTAGGCGAGGACTATGTCAGTTATAAGAAGTTCAACACCCTGCCTACGTATGCTATGCTGACTTTCACGTATAAGCTCAACCGCATGGGCGGTTTGAAGGCGAGAGGTGCCGCCGCCTGGCAACAGCAGATGTACGAAAACGGTGGCAGACCGCCTATGCCCCCAAGATAACGCCAAGTATGCTGAATATAATCAAAATGGGCGACGGGGTGTTTGGTGCCGAGGCGGCAGCTGAGCATTATTTTTGCGACTCTGCGGCAGGTCTCAACCGCTACGAGGCCAACGACCTCGCCGCCCGCCTACCTGATCCAAGGAGATAGAGAAATATGAAACAAAAATAGATACAGATAGAAGAGGATATAAATAGAAAAAGTATCAATTATTAAGATTCATTCTCTTTTCGTTTCGCTATGCGTTCCTCGATTTCACCGACCGACGACCCTGAGAACTCCGAGAGTGAAGGAGTGCGACGGAACGCACTCCGAGTGAAGCACCCGAAGTGTCCCCACACTGAGGAAATAGTGCGAACATAGAACGGCGCGACCCTCGCGGTCACGCAGCCGTATGGCTATAGGGTAGTGCCGTACAGGGTAGGCACGACCGCCCATATTCATAGTATCGACACATTTTTTTATGTGGTAGTGTGGTAGTGTGGGAGTTGGTGTAGAGTGTAGAGTGTAGGGTGTAAAGGCAAGGGTAAAAAGAAGAGACCACCGCGTCATCGCGACGAAGTGGTCTCGGGCAGATTACTATGAAACAAAAACAACTTAACCAAATTTACTTTATGCTATACCGTGTTCTGACTATGACGTACAAAAGTAAGAGTGCCATGAGTGTCCAGAAGATAGCGGTGCAGCGTTTGTAGAAAGGCGGGATATATGCCCGCGGTGGGTGTTCTATGACCTCAACAATGCTATCGGTGTGGACAATGGTATCGTGGACTATTCGCTCACGCCATCTATCGCGGTAGGCTACGCGGTCGCGATAGACAATGCGCTCACGATATACGGTGTCCGCCCTTTGCCGTTCACTCTCGAAAATACTATCGCGCGTGTAAACGCTATCGCGCGCAACGAGGGAATCGGACGACTCACGGAGGTAGCCGTGAGAGCTAAACAGCAGGGCGTCCGTTGTTGCAGTGTCAAGGCTTCTGCAACTCGGGAGGGCAAGGAGTATTGTAGCCATACTCAGTGCCAGGACGAAAGTCGGTAACTTCAAGGATAATTTCTTCATGTGCTTGTTGGGCTTTGAGGGTTAAACGGGTCAGTTCCTGCTCCACATCGGCAGCAGTTCTGCCTTGTGGAGGGCGTAGAGTGTAAGGTGTAGAGTGTAAAGGCATGGGATTGTTGTCTGCGACAACGAGGATGCAGCCAGTGGAGTGTTCGGGTTTGGTGCCACGGTGGAAGCGTATGCCTGTGCGTGCGGGGACATTCTGCACAATAGGCAAACGGCGTTTGAACTTAGGTGACATGGTCACGGCAACATGGTAGCAGAGCGGAGGGATTTGGTAACCCACGCGCTCCAGCGTGTTGCAGAACCAGCGACCATCAATGACAAGGCGACCAGTGATGGCGTTGCCTCGGGGTTCGTTGCGGATAAGTTTGATGTACATAAAAATAATTTACAATTGGACGATTTACAATTTACTATTTATTTACCATTTGTTTATTTGACCATTTATCTATAAATGACACCATTGCTCAATTGTACATCAATTGTCAAATAGTAAATTCACTTTATTTCTTATAGCGGTAGTGGTAGTCGATGCCTATCAACGAACCGCTGAAGGTCAGTATCTCTCCGAAGGCGATGAGGACGGAGTGGTGGATTTCGCCTAATGGTGCAGCCATGAATCCACATGCCAGCAATGCACATCCGAAGGCGCACATGGTGGTTGCGATTATGAGTTGGAGTTTTCTCATCTTAAATGGGGTTAAAGGCTAAAGGTTAGAGGCTAAAGGCACGGTTATGCCTCATAGCCTCTCGCCTTTTTGCCTCTCGCTTACACAGGGGTGTATGCCAGCCACTCTTGGTTGAAGACATACTGACGCAAGGTCTTGTACTTGGTCTGTGCCTTGTATGCCAATTGGTCGGCTTGCATCTTCGTTGGGTCAGCCAGACGTGCAGCGGTCGCTACTGATACGATACTGAACTTCGTGCGGTGGTCAGTCTCCTTTTTGGTCACAGGGGTACTGCGCTTGCCATACGCTTGGGTGTAGTTGAGTTTACTTGCTACGCGGTGCGCGAAGCCAATCTTGTGGTGCTTAGCCACTTTGCCGTGGATCTTCTCCACGGGGAAAGCATATTCTACATGTGCCATCGTGTTCGGCAATCTCGCGCATTGACTGACGCTATGCGTCATTGGGCGCTCGATGCCTCCACTCTTAACTCGGGCTCACGAAGCCCTCGTTAGTTTTTTAGAAAGGAGGCTCCTCCATGCCGTGGGAGGGGTTAAAAGGTTTAAGGTTTAAGGGATGAAGGTTTAAGGGGCTGGGGGGCATGGGTGCTTACGCAGTGTAAGCAGCCCACTCCAATGCCCAGATGTACGAGCGGAAAGAGTCGTACTTCTTCTGTGCCTCGAACGCAGCGAGATCAGCAGTGTCAGCCAATTTGACGCGTGCAGCGGTGGAAGCTGCCACGGCTTTGAACTTAGCCTGATGTGCCAACTCAGTAGGTGAGAAAGGCGAGGTGCGCTTGTTGCATCGCTTTTGGGTGTAGAGGGTTTTACCTCGCTTTGCAAAAGAGATGTCAGAGTGTTCACAGATTTTGCCAGACAAGGACTTTACCAAGTCCATAGGGGTGTACTTTGCCATCGTGTTTTAAAGGTTTAGGGTTTAGGGTTTAAGGTTGAAGGAATTAAGGATTTCAAGGAGCTCTTTGTTTTTAGAGTGCACATGCTGGGCTTGCCAGCGTGGGCACTATATTGTTGCGGGGATGGGAATCGAACCCACGACTTTCTGCTGATGAGGCAGCCACGCTACCGCTGCGCCACCCCGCTATAATTGAAGACAACTTAAACAACCACTGCGCGCGCCAACATTGCGCTTGCCAAGGTGTTTACGATGCACCGCCTCTCAGTGTTTTCTGAAAGACGGTGCAAAGGTAGTAATAAAATCGTTTTTTTGTTGGTCAAGCTTGCCCACTAATGCGAATTATTTGCATTTTGCTTGATTACGCACGATTTTACGGACAGAATCTTCGTCTAAATCATATTTGTGAGCGCATGTAGCGTATGCTTGCATGATGGGCATACCATTGCGGAGGTGGGCGCAAAATTCTGCGTAAATCTCTCTGTTTCTCCATTCTATGGTCTTATTTCTACGGTACATAAAAACGGACGTTTCTTTGATACATAAATTACCCTTCGCTTTATCCCGAAGATACCCCGAAGATAGAGCATGAAAAGACCATCGCTAACATACGCTATTATCTCCATTTTGCTGACTGCGATTTATGCCCTCATTTATGGCATTATCCAGTTGGTCAAGTGGCTAATCGGTTGTTAACATATTTTAACACTTTTGACTTCCACACTACCACACTACCACATATTTTTATGAGTGAATTTCCTCTCCATACTGCTCAACTGCTCAAAACATACTTTTCTAAAAATCGGCGATTTTTAGGGGATACAGGGGTAGTATATAATTATATACATAGTATATATTATATTTTTTTCGAGCGATACGCCATTCGACACATTTTTTTATGTGGTAGTGTGGTAGTGTGGAAGTAGCCCAGACAACACAATAATTATTAAAAAATATTAACATGAAAACGAAAATCACCCCCCCCAACCTGCGAAAATTAAGGTAGAAGAGTGTTTTGCTACCATTCGCACCGCCCTCCGCCAAGCCGAGCAACTCGCTCAGTATCTCCAAACCGCCAGCGCGTCAGCGCAATTCTTCCCCGCCAACGACTATCGGCGCATTTATATCGAAGTCAAGGCACACGCCCAAATCGGGCAAACCTTCCCCGCTCCATATTCTTCTTATTCTGAACTTGCCGACCTACTCACGCCTATTGTAGGCTGGGTGGTTGATGCTGCTTGCCTCAAGTCTTATTTTATTCGCGCTAAAGGCAAAAATCCCCTCAAACTCGATATTTCCCGACGTGCTGAACAATTAAAATAGCACATTTGTAGCATTTGCTACCGATTACGCGATTAACGGTAGCATTTGCTTCCGTACACCCCGAAAAATCCCACTACCTTTGCACCCGATTTCAATGCGCAACGAAATCCGCAATGTTTAACTACTAATTTTTAACAACATGGATTTTTCAGGATTTATCAAACACATCGGGGATGCCGAGCAGTTTCACACGAAAGAAGGCAAGCTTATGACTACCCGCGACATCGTCCTCGAAACGGACGAGCAGTACCCACGTTCTGCATGCGTTACGCTTCGTAACGACCTTGCCCTGTCTTTTAACCTCAATATCGGGCAGCGCGCACACGTGAGCTTCGACCTCTACGCACGCCCTAACAAAGAGGGTACACGCTATTTCAATCAACTAACCGCATGGCGTATCACTCCATGCTAATCACACACACAACTATGGCTACTAAGAAAAAACACGTGGAACTTCCACAATCGCAAATGATGGGCGCGACCACCCATTTCGCGCAATCCGACAACGAACTCACCCAGTACATGCGCTTCCGACGGGAACCAAAGGACGAAGACAACGAACTCCCGCTTATTAACTTGCCTTTCGACAAGGCGCTCAAGGGTTCAATCACTTTCCAGCGCGACCCCTCCGTTAAGAACGGCAAGTACATTCGCCAAGTCGTTCGCCTCTACAAGAAGACCTCGACCAAGCGTTCGGCTTCTATTCTCGAAACGCGCTATTCCAAAGTGCGCGTAAGTAACTCACGCGTGACCGTCACCATGTCTTTCCCACTTTGCGACGACCCTATGCGACTCAAAGCTCGCATGCAGAATTTCGCCAACATCATCGTGGATGAATCGGATGAGATTGCTGCACTCCTCAATCAAGAGGGTGACGTTAAGGTGCAAGAGGCATGGCAGAACCTCACAACTAAAGAGGAGGAGGGCGAACTATGATAGGCGTATATCTTATCGGATTCCTATTTGGATTTGGTGCTGCTATGGCAATCGGTTATTTGTCTATTAAGTTGAACAATAAAGACAAGAAAGGAGGCAACAATGATCAAGACTGATGCAACCGTCATGCTCTATTCGGATAGCGCGCAACAACGTGCTTCTACCTACCACCGTGGCAATCCTGCTGATGTTGTTGCTTTGCTCGCTGCTGCTGGCACTCACGACCCCGCTTTTGGCGAAATGATCATTCACGCTGCTTTAACTATCTGCGATGAGTTAGAGAAGCAAAAACAACAAAACACCCCCGACCATGCCGAAGCCTAAAGACCCACCATGTGATATGCCTAAGGCTAACGCTCCATGTGATTGTGCGTACCTTGAGTATTACCCAGATACACAGACGTTTTGCATTACCATTGACGGAGATTTTGCAGGCATTACACTGGCTCTATCCAAAGCAATGCGCTCGAACCCCGCGTTCAAAAGAGCCGTCAAACTTGCATGTGTGATACACGGCATAGTATAATCACGAGCGGGGAGTCCGCAACGATTACCTTCGGGCGTTTACTCCCCGCTTAATTATTAACTTTTAAGTATCTACTATTATGGCTAAAAAAGATAAACTTCTACGGATTACAGGAGACGCGCATATCGCGTTCAACATCCTCAAAAAGGAAAATGAATCCTCTTACTTCTATCATGGGTCAGATACCAACCTTGCCATGATGCTCGCGCTCGCTGCACATCATGACAAGCGTTTCGCCCGCATTCTTGATATGGCGAACCATATCACCATTAATGTCAATCCAGATGCATAATATTAACTATTAATTATCAACTATCATGTTTCCAAGAATTTGTATTCAAGACAATATCCTCTCGGGCAAACCGCGTCCCGTCCTATGGTCAGAGATTGAGGCTGCCATGCGCCAACCCTCAGTCCAAGATATTTGCGACCAAATCAAACTCCTTGACGGCAAAGACCCCGACGAGATGGCGCTACTCAAAAAGCACCTACCTATCATCACGCCACACACCTGCCGTTTCCGTGGCGATGGTGCGCGCAGATCATCCAATGCCGTCCCCTCTGGTCTTGTCATGCTCGACATTGACCACATCGACGACCCCCGCGAGTTCTTCTCGCGTTGGATTGCACCACAACTCACCGCAGAGAACAAAATCTTCTTTGTGGCTGTTACTCCAAGCGGTCACGGCATCCGCGTAATTGCAGAGCGCGAGGCAGGCGAGTCTATCCCCGCTGCACAAAAACGCCTTGCCACTTGGTTCTGCCTCACCGAGTTCGATGCCGTTACCAAAGACCTTGCACGCGCTTCCTACCTTATGCCTTGGTCGTATGTCCTCTATTGCGAACCTGCTGGGCTTAACTTTGACACTGCCGAACGCGAAGCCGTTGTTACCGCCCACTTTGCGCAACTTGAAACGCAGTCCCACACTACCACACTACCACAACAAAATGTAAGCGAAACACCAATTAGCGAAGCGTCCGATACCCAATATCCGATAGCCGATAAAGAGGCTACCTTTCGTGGTATCGAATACGCTGCCATTGTTCGCGAACTGGTCAATCTCCTTGGCGGGACACCTGCAATGGGAGAGCGCAACCAGTTCTATTTCACGCTGGTGCGTTACATGCGCTATATCTGCGATTTCAATGCAGACAAGTGCGTAGCCGTCTTGCCTGATTATGGACTATCCATAGGCGAGCGCCATGCCACCGCGATGTCTTCTGTCAACCGCCCACGCAAAGGCGACCTTCCCGAACTCCTCCAACGAGCCATCACCGCTGCTGAACACGCCAGTAGCGAAGCCGAAACCCCTGCCTCTAACCTTATCGCCTCATCGCCTGATAGCCTTCCACCCCTCCCACGTGTGCTGGAGTTGATCTGCCGTCGCTTGCCCGAGCCTTTTCGCCCTGCCATGGTCATTGCTGCCCTGCCTATCCTTGGTGCGTTGGCTACCCGCGTGCGATTTCAGTACCTCGACAAGCAGGAGCATTCCTTCTCTTTCATGTCCTGTATCACCGCGCCCGCTGCTACTGGTAAGAGCTTTATCCGCAAACCTGTCAACCTCCTACTAACCCCTATTGACCGCCAAGATGAACTCGAACGAAAACGAGAGGAGGAGTACAAAGAAGCCCTCCGAGCTGCCAAGAACAGCAAGATGCAACCTACCAACCCCCGCGCCTGCCCTCGAAACAACGGTATTAACGTATCCATCGCCAAACTGCTACAACTCCTTGCATATTCCGATGGAAAGCACCTTATCGGCATTGGCGAGGAGATTGATACTTTGGTTAAGTCCGAGCGTGCAGGGGTATGGTCACAGAAGTCAGATATCTATCGTCTTGGCTTCGACAATGCCAAGTACGGACAAAACTACATGTCTGACAATTCATTCTCTGCCAATGTGCCTGTTTTCTACAACCTTCTTCTCACAGGAACTCCTGGGGGTATGTATCGTTTCTTTAAGGATGTCGAAGACGGACTTGTTACCCGTTTTTGCTTTGCGCAATTACCCGATATGTTTGGCAGTGACATCCCAGCCTTTGAAAACTATACCGAGGCAGAAGAGCGAGAGATCATTGATATAGCCGAGTGTTTGGATAAGGCAGCAGGTACTATTGCATGTTCGCATGTAGGTGTGCGTATTCGCAGATGGTTGAATGAGAAGCGCGATTTGGCAATACGCGAGGATAGCCGTGCCGTGGACACCTTGCGCAAGCGTGCTGCTGTGATTGGCTATCGTGCGGGCATGTTGGCTTATCTGCTCAATGAGTGTGTGTATGAGAAGTCGGTGGGTGAGTTTGCAAGTTGGGTGGCTGAGTATGTATTCCAGAATCAGATGAGTTTGTTTGGTAACAAGTTTGAGGAGGTAGCGCAGAGTCAGTTGGTGATGAACGAGCGTAAGAGTTGTGTTGTGTCTTTGTTGCAGCAATTGCCTGAGCAGTTTACGAGAAATGAACTGATGGCATTACGTGCAAGGAATGGACAGAGTACGCGCGTGGATATGGTTTTGAACCGTTGGAAGTCCTCGGGCTTCATCGCGCAAGTGGACAAAACCACCTACAAAAAGACCCCCAAAGCTCACCTCCCAAAATAACCCATTTTTATGTATCAAAGAAACGTCCGTTTGGGTGTTACATTGCCTTGTAATTCAAAATATCATCATCAGTCATACCAAGGAATAAGCCTTTACTTGCAAGCCATTGCTCAATTTCTGCAAGAGACTTGCGACCAAAATTGCGCTGTGATAGTAAATCCTTAGCATGACATCGCACCAAATCTTCTATGGTTTCAATGTTATGACAAAAGCCATAATAACGCAAAAGATTAACACATCTAATGGATAAATCCAAATCATCAGTACGAATTTTGAAAACTTCATGGACTTCAATTGGATTTTTCAATCTATCAAAAGATTGCTCAAGTGCCTCATTGATAAATTGCAAAGGGTTTTCAATATCGTTCTCTTCTGCGAAGTCAAGAAGAAAATCACGAATACCATCCATGACAATTTGAACAAATTGCTCTTTGTTCTCGTAGTGACAGTATTCTTTTACCTGTTGTAAAGCATCGGTAACTTTTTCAGATACTCTTTTACTGGTGGTAATCATACGATTTTTTGTACGAATTATTTGCATATCATCTAATCGGGGCTATCGCAACATTTTAGGTAACCTAAATCGTTGCAAAGGTACAAAAAATATCGCATATATGCAAATAAAATCAACAAAAAAATACACTCGCGGGGAAATACGCGAGGTCGCAACAATAAACAAAAAACAAAAATGACAATGTGAACAGAATTGGCAGACAGTGTCTGCTGAATTGGAATTTGAGAATTGGCAGACAGTGTCTGCCGAAAATTATCGGCACTCCCACACTACCACACTACCACATAAAAAAATGTGTCGAATGGTTGCAAAACCACGACGACACACGAACGATTTGCCATTATTCCTATAGACAATCTCAGGAAATCTCGCCCCAGTTGCCGGCGGTGAGGCGGAGGTAGTCAAGGCGCTGCTTATAGATACGATTGTGCATCTGCTCCAACAATGGGTCGGCATCCAGCACCTCCATCGCTGCCCGACGTGCCAACTCCAACAATGGACCATCCGTACTCAAACTGGCAATATGCAACTCAAACGGCAAACCCGACTGCTGCGTACCCTCCAAATCGCCTGGACCACGCAACTGCAAGTCCGCCTCCGCTATACGGAAACCATCATTGGTAGCCACCATAATATCCATACGCTTGCGCGTGTCCTTACTCAGTTCCACACGCGTGAGCAAAAGACAATAGCTCTGCTCCGCTCCACGGCCCACACGGCCACGCAGTTGGTGCAACTGGCTCAGACCAAAACGCTCGGCATTCTCGATAATCATCACACTGGCATTCGGCACATTGACACCCACCTCAATCACAGTCGTTGCCACCAGAATCTGCGTCTCGCCAGAGACAAAACGCTGCATCTGCTCGTCCTTATCCTTCGCCTTCATCTGACCATGCACCATCGAAATACGGTACTCAGGAAAAGTCTCGCAGAGCTGGTTATAGCCATTGGTAAGGTCCTGCAAGTTCAGATTCTCGTTCTCATTAATGAGCGGATAGACCACATAGACCTGACGCCCCATGTCAATCTGCTGCGCGATAAACTGATTGATAGAGGCACGGCGCTGATTGGAGTAGTGAAGCGTCTGCACCGGTTTGCGCCCAGGAGGCAGTTCATCAATGACACTCACCTGCAAGTCGCCATAGACCGTCATCGCCAAGGTGCGGGGGATAGGCGTAGCCGTCATCACCAGCACATGCGGTGGCTGGGTGTTCTTGTTCCAGAGTTTGGCGCGCTGCGCCACGCCAAAACGGTGCTGCTCGTCAATAATACACAAGCCGAGATTAGCAAACTGCACCGTGTCCTCAATCAAAGCATGCGTGCCGATAAGGATATTAATCTCGCCTGAGCGCAGTTGCTCGTGGATGGGCTGGCGCTGCTTGGCGGTGGTGGAACCCGTAAGCAATTTACAATTTACAGATGTACTATTTACGGCGAGAGGCGATGAGGCGAGAGGTGATGAGGCGAGAGGCGAGAGGAGTTGTTGGATAGTCTCGTAGTGCTGGTTGGCGAGGATCTCGGTGGGCGCCATGATACATGCCTGGAAGCCATTATCCACAGCCAGCAACGCAGTAAGCAAAGCGACAATCGTCTTGCCACTACCCACATCGCCCTGCAAAAGGCGGTTCATCTGTCTGCCCGACTTGAGGTCAGTCTGAATCTCGCGCACGACACGCTTCTGCGCATTGGTGAGCGGGAAAGGCAAGCAGTGCTGATAGAAAGCATGAAAAGACTTCCCGACAATAGGCATAGCGAAGCCAATATTCTGCTCGCGGCGTTTCATCTGTCGGAGTATCTGCATCTGGATATAGAAGAGTTCCTCGAACTTGAGCCGCTCGCGCGCCTTCTGCATGGTAGGTGTATCCTTGGGGAAATGGATATGGCAGAGCGCTTCGCTCAAGCGCATGAGGCGGTAGCGCTCCACAATATCCATGCCGAGCGTGTCCACCATGCCCTGCTGCTGGAGTTCGGGTATGAGGTGCGCGATAATAGTACGAATGGCTTTGGAGTTAAGTCCCGCACGCTTCATGGCCTCGGTGGTGTTGTAGTGCGGTTCGAGTCCCTGCATGAGCTCGGGTTGCACCTTACTCATAGGCGTGAGCTCGGGGTGGACGAAATTGTACTGGTGATTGAAGCGCGAAGGTTTGCCAAAAAGCAAATACTGCACATTGCGCTCCAGTTTGACATACTTGACACCCTTGAACCAGACGAGTTCGATGGTATGTCGTCCGTCGGTGAACGTGGCAGAGAGGCGTTGGGCAGCGCCTATACCAACGGTATGCCACTCGGTGATATGGCCGATGATCTGCACATAGGTGTCATCGTCCTCAATCTCGTGGATAAAATAGAAGCGACTGCGGTCGATATACTTGTACGGAAACTGGTAGAGCATATCGAGCGCAGACTTCACGCCCAGCTCTTTACGAAGAATGTCGGCACGTTTCGTGCCGACACCCTTACAGTATTCGATATTTCGAATGGATAAATCCATATGTAGACCGCTGCGCTGTCAGAAGTCAGACCGCCTTCGGCTGTTAGACCGCCCATAATGGGCTGTTAGACTAAAGGCGAGGGATTATTGCAAACGGAAGTTCACAGGCAAAGTATATTTAACGCGTACAGGTTTGCCACGTTGCTTACCAGGTTTCCACTTAGGCATGCTACCGATGACACGTTGTGCCTCTTTGTCCAACGAAGCCTCGCCAGAAGAGCGAACGACTTGGATGTCAGACACCTTACCGTCTTTCTCTACGACGAACTGGCAGATAACGCGACCTTGGATACCGTTCTCCTGTGCGATAACAGGATACTTGATATTCTCAGCGATATAGCGCATCATGGCTTGTTGGCCACCAGGGAACTCAGGCATAGACTCTACGACAACGAAGATGACTTCCTCTTCCTCTTCCTCAACAGGAGCCTCTACAGGAGGAGCGATAACTACCTCAACATCCTTGTCGTCCTCGGTGTTGATTTGGATTTCCTCTACTTCGACATCGTCTTCCACTACGTTGAGCACTTCTACCTCAACAGGTGCTGGTGGTGGAGGTGGTGGAGGAGTCTCTTGGGAGGTTTGTTGGATATCGATTTCCTCCTCGAAGGCGAATTCGGTGTCCACTACTTCATACTTAGTCACTTCTTTCTCTGTCCACTCGAAAGCGACATAGCAAATGCTCAATACAAAAGCCAAACCTATGAGGACATAGGTCAACTTCTTGTCTTCCAAGCTTGCTTGGGGATTTTTCTTCAGTTGCATATTGTTTTGTGTTTTTTATGTTTACCAATTTAGGGTGCTTCTGGGGAGCACAACCAATTCAGGGTGCAAATTTACTGCTTTTTTCTGAATTGTGCAAATATCTTATGGAAAATTTACATTTTTTTCACAAAATAGTTGTTATTTTGGGATAAAAGCAGTACTTTTGCAGTGAAAATGGATAAAATCTCTTTTATTAGGAATTCGAGTGTGCGCAATTTTGCGAAATTATTTTCCGCTAATGTTGTGGCTCAAGTGATAGGGTTGGTGGTTTACCCTATATTAACGCGTATGTACGCGCCCGAGGACTTTGGGTTGATGAATCTGTTTTTGAGCATCAGTGGTATAGTGGTGATAGTGTCCACAGCGGAGTACTACAACGCCATTGTGTTGCCCAAGAAAGAGAGCGAAGGTGTATGGGTGGCGTATCTGTGTACGTGTATCCTACTATTAGTAGTAGGCGTGACGAGCATCAGCGTGTTTTTTGCAGATGAGATAGCCCAAGCCTTCAACACGCCAGCCTTGGCCAAATACTACTGGTTGTTGCCCATATCCATTCTCATCAATGGCGGATGGAACATTCTGAATTATTGGCACATACGCCACACACAATACAGCAGTATCAGCAAATATCAACTATCGCAAAGCACATTTTCTGCGGTAGCAAAAATAGGATTTGGGCATGCAGGCATGGTGCAAGGTGGTCTGATATACTCGATGGTCATTGCGCCATTGCTATCGCTCGTTATCCGAATTGTAGCATTATATCGCAGTGGCATTAAGAGCCAGTTATTGCGTCCAGTGTGGCGGGAGATAAGCGCCATGGCGCAGCGATACAAGAAGTTTCCGTTGTTTTCTCTCCCACGCAGTTTTGTCAATATGGTTGCTGGTCAGCTGCCTGTTCTGCTGCTGACGCCATTGTTCGGTGCAGAATATATAGGCTGGTGGAGTATGGCGTTATTGTTGGGTTTCACGCCTATCAACATGATTACGCGCTCGATATATCAGGTGCTATATCAGCACACTACCGTTCGCGTGCATGAGCATCAGCCGATTGGCGGCTATTTTAGGCGTTTTACGCTATGGGTTGTGGTAGTAGGCATTCCATTGTTTGGGGTACTCTACTGGCTATTGCCCGAATTGACGTCGTGGTTTTTGGGCGAAGGATGGGAGATGACCAGCGTATATCTGCGCTGGATGTTACCCTGGTTGTTGTGCAGCATACTAACTGCCAGCACGGGGTTCCTGGCTGATATATTCTTCAAGCAGCAGATTGGCTTCGCATTTGAGATACTCACTGCGATTCTGCGCACCGCGGCTGTGGTAATAGGTATATGGCGAGAGGACTTTACGTTGGCGATCATATGCTACGCCATCGGCACCGCGATATCGATATTGGCGCAATACATTTGGTTGTTCAGCCTGATCAAGCGTTATGATGCCGAAGTAATTTGCGCAAGCCACGAGCCAGTTGGTGATAGCGAAATCTGATATGCTCTCGCATCAAGAACAGATATTGGCGCAAGGTATTGGATAGGGGGAAAGAAATGGGGTATGAGCCTTCGCTAATAATAGGCGCAGAATAACGATAGTAGGGCGTATATGCATTGCAGATATTATTGCCATGGACAATCTCGCACCACATGGCTATTCCGCATACTCTTATCAGTTGTTGAGTCGACACCTTCGTATGATCGAATCCTAAACAGGTTTTAACATGTGAGGCGGATTCAAAAAAACTGAGAAAATGGTTTTTATCATAACGAACACCATGTGTAAGGTGGTTTCTTTCGAACCATTGTATCCCATTTGGGAAAGTATAAATACCTTCCTCTAAACTATTTTGTACAGAAGATTGCAGTGCTTGGCAAAAGTTGGCAGATAGCATATCATCGCTATCAATGCGAGTAGATAGCAGATAGTCGTATCCTTGCACATATTTTTCTCCAACCTGTTGATACAAAGCATTTAAATCATTGGTGTAGGCGCAAAAAAGTATATGAATAAAGGGGTATATAGCAGTCAAACTCAACAGCATATTCTGCATGTCACGGGGCGTTTGATCGCTTGCCAAAATAACCCATGTAAATTGGCGATTGGTTTGTTGCACGATTGAAGGCAAGCAGTATTGCTCAAACAACCTCATACGCTCCGTTAGCCATTCCCTCTGAATATGGATGTTCGATTGCAAATCGAATGGCAAATTGAATCTTGTCAATATGATGTGCTTATAATTCATGAACAATTTGGCGATACAGTTCGGCTAATTGCGCACCAACATGATGGAAGGTGTATTGGTTAGCATGTTTGCGTATAGCATCCTTATGATAGGTCACTTCTCCATTCAGCATCTGTAGCATAGCATGTGCGAGTGCCTCTTCATCTTGCGGGGGTAGCAACACACCACACTCTGGATTTACCATTTCTGGAATACCTCCCGCATTGGAAGTTATGATTGGCAAGCCAATCGCGAGGCACTCCGACAAGACAACTGGTGCGTTTTCGTAATTAGAAAATAGCACAAAGCAATCACTCTGCTGCATCCATTGCGCCACTTCGTGAGGCGTTTGTTCGCCAATGAAGGTGAGCATATTGCAGGGGAATTGCAATTGTTGGGCATACGCGATGGCTTGTTCATGATCAGCACCTGTGCCCACGAGTATCAGTTCGAAGTCTTGCCTTTGGTCAGCCACTCGCTTGACCGCACGCAACAAGCCCTGTACGTTCTTGGCTTTCTCATCAAAGCAACTCACATGCAGGAAACGAAACTTGCTCGCTTTAGGCGCAACGGTGAGCGGAGCGATAGGGTGATAGAAAAAGTCATCGACTACATTGTGTATGCGTTGCCAATGTTCGTTCTCAATGCCGCATGCTTTCATGGCATCTTCCAGCATCTGGCTTACGGGCAGAATACAAGAGGCGCGTTTAGCGATATGGCGCATCAGCCAAGCATGCCATCCGCCACGAAAAGAGAAATTGACAGGCAAGTAGCCTGACCAATGCTCTATTATTATATAAGGAATGCGATAACGCCACTTTAGCCAGAGTGCCAAGAGTCCATTCTTGTCCAGCACATTCATTTGCACAATATCAGGTCTACCCCATTCTTTTTGAAGTTGTCTCCATTGCTTATAGATGTCCTGCGCCCACGCGAATCCCATTTTTTCAGAATACAGCACACGAACATCGCATCCTTGTTCAGCAACCGCTTCCGCATGTTTCTGCACAAAAAGTCCTGCCATTGCATCGCGCGTGGTAGGATACCATGCACTTAGGTACATCACTTTCATCGCATTTTCCTCTCCCTAAACCAGTTATACGCATTGGCAAACCAGAACCACCAATGGTAGTACTTCTCTACGCTATAGTAAGTTGTAGGCGTGCTGCCAAATTGCTTGTAATGTTGCGCCACGCCGCGGATCATGCTACCTTCGAAATCAAAAGCGACACCCAGTTTGCGTGCTAACTTGATGGCCTCCAACACCAGCAGAGCGCCTGCTCCTGAATCCTTATGCAGCGGACTATAGCAAGGAATGAGGTAATACATACTGTGCTTATCCCAGACCAAGAAGGCTGCCGCCAACAACTGTTCATCGGCATTGCGAATCGCTAATACTTGGCTTTGACTTAGGCGCTTGGTCTTGCGTTCGAGTACCAAGAGGAACTCGCGGGAGTAACTGATAGCCTTGCCCTGCTGATGGAGACAATCCATATGGAAGCGATAGAAGTCCTCGATATTCAGATTGTAATCCGCATGGAGGGAGAGCGCCTTTTGCAGTTGGCGCTTTTTATTTTTGGAGAACGCATTGATCACTGCATCCAAATTCGACAAATCTTCAATGCGGTAGGTGACGCGCTCTTTGACCTTGAACCCCTGCAAGCGCAAATACTCCACCAATGGACTATCAATAGGGTAATGCTGATAGTAATAATCCAGATGAAGGGCAGAGAGCTGTTGTACCAATGTCTGACCAATAGCCTCCACCTTCTGCACATCGTGTGCCACATCTTCGCGCAGCCATGCGCCCCCTATTTGCGTCATCTGTGGCATGATGATATAGCGCATCCACGCACGCTTGCGGATTAAGTAAGGTAATACAGCGACAATCCTCTCTCGCTGGACATCCTGCTCTCCTACGCTCAGTACATGCGAACCATCGGCAGACTCTACACATAATAGCACATCCCACTGCTTGCCTGCACAAACAGCATCCAACCACCAATCTTGCATAAAAATAGGCAATTCGGGCGTATTTTGGCAAAAATCACGGTATATTTCTTTATTGGTCATATTACCCAACATACAAATTGTGTGCAAAGTTACGATTTTTTATTGAAATATGCAAACAATACTTGCAAAATTGAAAAAAAAGCAGTACTTTTGCACATTATTTCAAAACTAACCAAATAAATTGTCTGTTATGATAGTTGAAACCAGTCCCTACAAGGTTTTTGCTCTTTCTCAAGGAGGTGAGCTCGCTAAGCGTATGTGTGAGTATTTAGGATGTTCATTGGGTAACATCCAAGTGGCTCGTTTTTCTGACGGTGAGTTCGCCGTAAGTTTCGAGGAATCTGTTCGTGGTCAGTCGGTGTATATCGTGCAATCGACATGCCCCAGCAGCGACAACATCATGGAGTTGTTGCTGGCCATTGATGCTGCCAAGCGTGCCAGTGCGTACAAGGTGATAGCCGTGATTCCCTACTTCGGTTGGGCACGCCAAGACCGCAAGGATAAACCACGCGTGTCTATCGGCGCGAAAGTATGCGCAAACCTATTGCAGGGCGTAGGTGTGGACCGCGTGATTACCGTGGATCTGCATGCGGACCAAATCCAAGGATTCTTTGATATTCCTGTGGATCACCTGTATGGTGCAAATGTATTGGCGGATTATGTACAAAGTCTTAATTTGGAGAACCTTATCGTAGCATCTCCAGACGTAGGCGGTACGAAGCGCGCTTCTGTCTTCGCCAAGAAACTCACAGCGTTGACCAAGCAAGATGTGCCTATGGTCATCTGCTATAAGCATCGTCCTAATGCTAACCAAATAGGCGAAATGCGCGTGTTGGGCGATGTGAAAGACAAGAACGTTGTGATTATCGACGATATAGCAGACACGGCAGGTACGCTGTGCAAAGCCGCTGAGGTAATGAAAGAGGCAGGCGCTAAGTCGGTTCGCGCGTTGGTGAGCCACGGACTAATGTCTGGCCCTGCATGCGAGCGCGTAGCCAACTCAGCATTGGAGGAGTTGATCTTCACCGACTCTATTCCATTCAACACCGAGCGCTGCAAAAAGGTACACATCGTGTCAATGGCCAAGCCTATTGCCGAGACTATTTTGGCTATTCAGAACCACCGCTCTGTTAGCGAACTGAATATACATTAATATTGATAAAGTTGTTCAATATTGTTCAGAATTGTTCAATATAGTATATGTGCGCTGTTGCTGTTGTGCGTATCATGCGCAAAACAGCAACAGTCTTCTACTACTGATGTCCGCTGTGCCTTCGCAGCGGACTCAGCATATAGTTACATAGCCCAACAGGTGGCTTTCGGCGCGCGTGTGCCAGGCACAGAGGAGCATGCAGCTTGCGGCGACTGGTTAGTCAAGAAACTGGCGCAATACGGTGCGCAAGTGCAGAGTCAATATGGCAACATGATTAACTATGCTGGTGAGGAGCAACCGTTGCGTAATATAGTGGCATACATGGACGGTAACACACAGGCAGCCATACTGCTCTGCGCTCATTGGGATTCACGTCCATGGAGCGACGAGGAGCCACTCTACGAGAACCGTTTTACTCCTGTCATCGGTGCCAATGATGGCGCCAGTGGCGTGGGTGTGATATTGGAGATTGTGCGCCAACTATCGATACGCAAAGCAGATGGTCTATTCATCCCTTCGGTACAGATTGTCTTTTTTGATGCCGAAGACATGGGTACTCCTACACACTACACAGGCAAAGAGCGTCCCGACACATGGTGTCTGGGCAGCCAATATTGGGCAAGAGAATATAAGCAGTCGATCGTAAATGGTAAATTGTCTATGTGTAAATGCCAATACGGTATCCTCTTGGATATGGTGGGTGACCCTTCGGCTACTTTCCCACGCGAGTATTTCTCGACAAACTATGCAGGCAATTATGTGGAGCAACTATGGCGCACAGCAGCCCGTTTGGGCTACGGACGCTATTTTGTCCAACAAACCGCCTACCCTATCACTGACGACCACTACTACGTGAATACCCTCGCTGGTGTTCCCTGCGTGGACATCATAGACTACAAGTCCCAAAACGGCACGGGTTTTGCAGAATGGTGGCATACGCAGCAAGACGATATGCGAAATATTAACCTACAAACCCTTCAGGCAGTTGGAGAAACTGTCATCACAACAATATGCTCGAGATAAAGAACTTACATGCCACTATTGCTGGCAAGGAAATACTCAAAGGCCTCAACCTCACCATTCATGAGGGCGAGGTACATGCTATCATGGGACCTAATGGCGCAGGCAAATCGACCCTATCGAATGTGCTCACAGGTCACCCCGCTTATACCGTCACAGAAGGTGAAGTTATCTTCCGCGGCAAGAACCTCTTGGACATGGCACCTGAGGTACGCGCCCGCGAGGGTATCTTCCTCTCGTTCCAATACCCCGTGGAGATTCCTGGCGTATCAGTAGTGAACTTCATGCGCACAGCCGTGAACGAGAAACGCCAACACGAGGGCAAAGAGCCACTCAAGGCAGCCGAATTCCTCAAACTCATGCGCGAGAAGAAAGCCCTTGTCGGTATGGACAATAAGCTCACTAACCGTTCAGTGAATGAGGGTTTCTCGGGTGGCGAGAAGAAACGCAACGAGATTTTCCAAATGGCTATGCTCGAGCCATGCCTCGCTATCTTGGATGAGACTGACTCGGGATTGGATATTGATGCACTGCGCATTGTGGCTGAGGGAGTGAACAAACTCAAGACACCTCACACCGCCTCTATCGTCATCACCCACTACCAACGCCTATTGGACTATATCGTGCCAGATTTTGTGCATGTGTTGGCAGACGGCAAGATTGTACGCACTGGAGGTAAGGAACTGGCCCTCGAATTGGAGGAGAAAGGCTATGCGTTCTTGAACAATTAATAATTAATAGTTAATAATTAATATTTTTTTGGGATGACGCAGTCTTCTATCCAACATATTACACTCTCCGCTGGCGAGGCACGCGAGTTCGTTTTTATCAATGAGCCCGACACGCATTGGCATATTGTACAAGAGGAGAACTCCTCCTTGCGCATACATATCATCTATCTCTCGGAGGAGGGGACCAACGCTCAGTGGCAATCCACCCTCACGGTAGAGCAGAATGCTCCGCATTGCCGCACCGAGATTTACGCTATGGGCTTGCTACATGCATCGCAACAGGCACATCTTCTCACGCGCGTGTACCATAATATAGGTGGGGGTTACTCCTCGCAGGTGCTTAAGTTTGTACTGGACGACCAAGCCAAAGGCAGTTTTCGTGGCGAGTTGAAGATTCAGCCTGATGCGCAGCAGACTGAGGCATACCAGACCAACCGCAACATCCTGCTCTCGCGCCAAGCGGAGATGCTGACCGAACCACAATTGGAGATTTACGCCGACGATGTCAAAGCCAGCCATGGTGCTACCACGGGCCAATTGGATGAATCAGCATTGTTCTATATGCAGCAACGCTGTATTGACCGCGACACCGCAGCCAAACTACTACTGTGCGCATTCTTTGACGAAGTGCTCAAAACGCTCTCCGACACCGAACTGCAAGAAAAACTGGTAGAAAAAATCAACCTTATCCTATGATTACTTCACACGGCTGATGGCGTAATTCAGTAGGGCAATCAGACTCTCTTTGTATTTATTATCGGGGAAGATAGACAGGGCCGCAATGGCTTTCTTGCGGTGTTTCTCCATCTCTTGGTGCGCATAGCGAATACCTTCATAACGCAGGACAAACGACTTAATCTCCTGTTCTGCCTCAAAGACGTCAATATGTGGCGACTTATTGGCCAATGCCTCTGCCAGTTCACGCATAGCATCCGCCTCCTCTTTCGTAGCGCGTTTCAGCGAGATTAATAAGGGCAATGTGGCTTTACCATCGCGAATATCGTTCATCGTGGGCTTGCCTATATCCTCTATATCTGAGTAGTCCAGCACATCATCCTTGAGTTGGAAGCACATGCCAAGATGCAAACCAAACTGGCGCATAGCAGTCATCTGACGCATTGTAGCCCCCGTACTGGCAGCACCCGCCTCGCTACATGCCGCGAACAAGCAAGCCGTCTTCTGCTCTATCACCTTATTATATTGCTCTTCGCTAATCCACATAGATTGTCCCGAGTGCAGTTGCAACAGTTCGCCTTTGGTCAATGCAGCTCCCATCTCGGAGAGGATATTGAGTATCGTTACATTGCGCAATTCTGCCAAAATATGCATCACGCGGGTCAGCAGATAATCGCCTACCAATACGGCTATCTTATTCGTCCATAGCGTATGCACCGCCTCGCTACCGCGACGCATGGGCGAGTCATCTACCACATCGTCATGCACCAATGATGCAGTGTGCATCAGTTCCAAAGCTACCGCTGTTTGCACGGTCTTATCCGTCACACCGCGACACAAAGCGGCAGACAACAGCACCAATATCGGACGCAACTGCTTACCGCGTTTGGAGTGGATATAATCCAACACTTGTGCTAACAGACTGTCATCACTATGCAATGTAGCTGCAAACACCTCCTCATACTGACGAAACTCCGTCAATATCACTCTGCGTATGTCTTGAGCATTATTCATTTTTGAGAGCTGCCCATTTGAGTTCGTTTAAGTAACCACGATAGACATCGCTATACGAGCCAGCGAGCGATTGTCCGCCTATCACATAGATATTCTGTTTCTCATCCACCACTACTGTTTGGTTTTGGCGCGATGCATAGCTCTTGGGCAACATATTTTGTGCGGTATCAGGCACATACCAATTCATGCCTTCATCATCAGAATAGAGCATATCGCTACGCCATTCTAAATCGTTATCCACACCGCCGAACATAATCAGATGATCGTTATACTGAATAATCGAAGTACCTGTCAGCGTGTTGAATGACGGTTGCTCAATCGAGAAATCTACCAATCGATAGCCATTCTCATACTCCATATTCCATCGGGTATTGACAGCGGTACCATCTATCGTGCGGCCACCCACCACCATGGCACGTGGACGCTCGCTACTGCTCTCAAACGACAATGCAGCAAAATCACTGACGGGGAAATTCTTTGGCAGCACATGATCGTGCAATCCTGCCACATCTTCCATCACTCGAATATCATGACCGATCACCACACCTAATAGCAAAGCTTCGCTATCACGGTCTTGCAATATACACCAGGCTTTACCATCAAACGCCACCAACATATTCACCAATCCAAACGCACGGTCCGAGAAGTCCGTTTCTGACCACTGCACCATATTGGTAGACGTATAGAGTTTGTTGTTAGCTATATAATATAAGGTGTCGCCACATGACAGTATATTGCGAACTTGGCAAGGTACAGGTAAGCCGTTGACGTTTTCTGGTTTCCAACTCGCGCCATCAGCCGACTGATAGAGACTGGTAGCGAAACCGTTATTCACGAACAATGAGATGAGTCCATTATCATACACCGCCTTCATTTGGCAATATTGCGGTGCCGATTGTGGAGCAAACAGTTGGTTGGTCATTTCTTTCCACACATACAGATTGGGATCGGCTTGATGCACCGCCAAATCAATGCGATAGCAACGTTTGTATAGCGTATCCGCTGCTTGTACATATAGGTAGATAGGCCTACGATTGAAGTTAAGCGTATCAGCACCTGTGCTTACCAATGTTGTGTCAGGAGTTTTAAAGATAGCAGAAGAAGGGGTTATCTTGTAGGTCACAGCAGGGCGCACACTATCCAAGCATGTACCAAAGCGTAATGAGTCCACACAATATATTCTACCCGTGTCAGGCCAACTCTTGTGTTCTATCTTAAAGACAGCTTCTGCCAATCCGGGATTAGCCGTATCGGCATAAAAAGTAAACTTGTCCACTCTTGTTTCGGTAGAGAGATTGATCTCTTCTTTCTCTTTATCACAAGCGACCAACAGTAGCGCTACAGCCGCAAATATGTATAAAAATCTCTGCATTTTCTAATAAATGTTAAAAATAAAGCAAAATACGCTACAAAGATACTGCTTTTTTCTGACATACGCAAATAAATCTTGATTATTTCAGAAAAAGAGTCGGAATGTTTGCAGATATGCAAAAAAAGCAGTACCTTTGCAGCGTATTTTTGATATTTATTAGCCATGTTATTTGAAGCCAACATAAGAGACCTACTTAGTCTATTGCCACAGCGTCGTCTACACCGTGCTAAACAGGGCATGCGTGAGTTACTCATCCAAAAACGCCGTATGATGTCAGCCGAAGAACGGACAACTCAGTCTGCATTGATACTTAGCCAATTGGAGAAAATGACTGTTTTCAAAGAAGCAAAAACAGTCATGCTTTACTATCCCAAAAACAACGAAGTGGATGTACTGCCTCTCTTCAAACGACACAAAGATAAAACCCTCCTTCTACCCGTTACGCATCGAAAAGGGATGACAGCCAATCCATTTGAAGGCAACGATAAGATGCACCGCGGTAAAGTAGGCATCCCCGAACCTACTACACCACCTTACGAAGGTGAGATAGATGTCATCATTGTCCCCGCAGTAGCATTCGACAAAACAGGAAATCGATTGGGCAGAGGAGGTGGTTATTACGACCGTTTTCTAAAAAAACAACCCCACGCCGTTCTCATTGGCGTGGGATATGATTTCCAACTGGTGGACGAAGTGCCAGTGCGCAAGCACGACCAGAAGGTACACCGCATTATTCTTCCATCGCAGACCATTCAAGTGTAGTCTGCTGGGCTCGTTCACGCAGTATTTGTTGGTCTATCTGTGGGGTTAATTTGGTCTCCCCTGTACGATAATAGTAGATCATGCCATAAGCCTGACATTGCGTAAGTTTGGCGTATGGCAGTTCATCCTTGTAGAAGTTCTCTACTTGGTCCCAGATCTCCAGTATCAGTGCATCGGCTTTCTCGCGCAGGCTTTCAATCTCGCCAAAGACACGCGTATGTGAGCGTTGGTGCAAGACATGCGTATTGTAATGTTCGCGGAAGATGTCATAATGCACCTTCACTTTATTGATAGCTGGGTTATAGATAGGGAATCCGCCCTGGGCTATACGAGCATTCTCGCCATCAATGATATTCTGTCCCCAAGTGATCAGATTCTCCTCGGTACTCAAATCAGGCAAGGTATGATTATGTGGGTCAAGTTTATACAACTCTTTTTGTCCTTTTTTGATTTCGCCACGAATGGCTGCCAAGTTGAGTACCTGAATAAAATGCGAGATATACATGCGGGCATTACGCACCTTATGGCGATACTGTTTATTATCCGACACCTTGCTATCCACATTAGCATGGTATTGCGCCACTTGGTTCTCGAACTGCAACAATAATCGTTGCGCTTCTATCAGTGTTTTGTAGTTGATGGCCTGTTGATTAAACGCCACCTCGCTTGCACGTTGCACCGCCTGCTTCAGGGCATACAGACGTGCTTGGTCCGTTTTGGGTAATCTACGATAAGGCATGAGTTATTTTTTAGTTGAATGTTGAATGTTGAATGTTTAATGTTGAATGTTTAATGGGGAGGGAGGTTTGCTAATCTTTTCGAGTAGTGAGTTTATTGGCAAGTTGGCGTAGTTGGTCCGTAGCGGTGTTCTGCGGCAGCGTATCCAATATCTCCAACGCAGTTTGTGTATATTGTACTACGACGGCTTCGCACGCTTCGCGCACTCGCAATTGCTCAAAGATAGCCTTGACAGCCGCAATTTTCTCGGTATTGTCCTCCAGGACTTGGCTATACCATGATTCTAAGGTATTCGCCTCATCACCTAATCGCCTCATTGCCTCCAAATAGACAAAGGTCTTCTTATTGCAACTAATGTCTCCGCCAACGGCTTTACCAAAAGTCTTAGGGTCGCCCCACACATCCAGTATATCATCCTGAATTTGGAACGCCAGACCCACGGCTATACCAAATTGATAGAGTGCCTCTTGGGTTGGCGTATCGGCTCCTGCCACATATGCGCCTATCTGCAATGCAGTGGCCAATAGCACCGAAGTCTTGAGGCGAATCATATTGAGATACTCATCTATCGTCACATGGGATTGGCTCTCAAAATCCACATCGTATTGCTGTCCCTCGCATATCTCAGTAGCCATCTTATTGAAAAGACGAAGCACCTCGGGCAACTTATCCGCAGGCACACCAGAGAGCAGTTTGTATGCCTCAATAAGCATTTGGTCGCCCGAGAGGATAGCGGTATTTTCGTTCCACTTCATATGCACAGTGGGTCTGCCACGGCGCACATCCGCTTTATCCATCACATCATCATGCAATAGGGTAAAATTGTGGAAGACCTCAAGTGCCAAGGCAGCAGGCAACACATCTTCCTCATTGCCACCAAAGAGTTGGCAGGCAATCATAGCCAACTGTGGGCGTACACGTTTGCCACCCGCAGCCAAAGTATACTCAATAGGCTCGTACAAGCCATATGGCTCACGTTTCCAATCCAGTTTTAATATTTCGTTGTTAATGTTCATGTTGCTGTAAAGTGTAAAGTGTATGGTGGACACTGCGCTACTGTTTAGCGTTTAGTGAGTCTTCGATGATTTCGGAGAGGACTACTCCGATGTTTAGTCCCGCGGCACGCACCTGCTGAGGGATAAAAGAGGTAGCCGTCATGCCTGGGGTGGTATTGACCTCCAACAAATTGATAGTCCAATCGTCTGTAAGGATATAGTCCACACGGATAATGCCTTTGCAGCCCAATATGTCGTATATCTTCAGTGTCATGGCTTGCACCTTATCGCGCACCTCATCGGGGATACGGGCAGGGGTGATTTCGTCCACTTGACCATTATACTTGGCATCATAGTCAAAAAACTCATTATTGGTCACCACCTCCGTGATAGGAAACGCCACTGCTTTGTCTCGTGTCTTATAAGCTCCGCAGGTTATCTCCACGCCCTTCATAAAGGCCTCACAGATCACCTCATTGCCTTCGGCAAACGCCTTTTCTATCGCGGGTTTCACCTCCTCTATTGTCTTCACCTTGGTCACACCGAAAGACGAGCCACCGACATTGGTCTTGATAAAACAGGGCAAACCGATTTGGGTGAGGATATTGGAAATTGGGTATCGGGTATCGGATATGGGGTATTGGTAATCGGATTGGCGCAGCAGTAGATTCTCCGCCACACGCACTCCAAAGCCCTTGAGATAGTGGTTGCAAGTATATTTATTAAAGGTTATAGCAGCAGCCAACACACCGCAGCATGAGTATGGCAGTCCGATCATATCGAGATATCCTTGTAAGAGTCCATTCTCGCCAGGAGTACCGTGGATTGTAATATAAGCGAAATCAAACAGCATCTTCGCGCCGTTATGCGTATAAGAGAAGTCGTTTTTATCCATGACGACCCACTCGTTATCGCCGACTTGCGCACGCCAATCTTGTCCGCGAAGCAGAACGATGGTGGTAGTGTATTGGTGTTGGTCAGAAAGGAAGGATTGTATGCCCGCTGCACTGCGCAACGAGACCTCATATTCAGAGCTATCGCCTCCTGCTATAATGGCTATTTTTCGTTTCATTTTTTATCTATTAATCCAAATTGCCTGCAAAGGTACTAAATATTTTGCATATATGCAATTTTTTCTCGCGTTTTTTGCTTTGGCACGGGTTTTGCATGGTGAATGACACCCGGCTATTAGTATCCGGAATATTAACCTTTTAACCAAAACCAACTATGAAACGAATTATTGTATTGGCTTGCATCTTAGCAGGCAGTATCTTTTCGCAGCGAGCTATGGCTTGCACAGGCATCACGCTTCACACCGCCAACAATCACCTCGTGACAGCTCGCACCATTGAGTGGGCCGCAACGCCCCTTCACACCATGTATGTGGTCGTACCACGCGGACAATTGCAGCAATCTTTTTTGCCCGACGGCAGCCTTCAGGGTAAACAATTCGCTGCCAAATATGGCTATGTGGGCATCTGTGTAGAGAACGACGCTTTTGTCATGGAAGGCATCAACGAAGCAGGATTGGGTGCGGGCTTATTCTATTTTCCACAGTACGGCGAGTACCAGCCCTATGATCCGAACAAGAAAGATCAAAGTGTGAGCGACATGCAGTTGGTAGCATGGATACTCAGCAACTTTGCAACCATCAATGAGCTTCGAGCAGGCATCAAGGACATCCGCGTGATAGCCACCGATCCACGCGCCAGCACTGTACATTGGCGTATCACGGAGAGCAGTGGCAGACAAGTGGTATTGGAGATTGTGAACCAAAAAGTACGCTTCTACGAAAACCCTTTGGGTGTGATTACGAATGCGCCTGATTTTCAGTGGCACCTCACCAATCTGAACAATTATGTCAACTTGTCAGCAGGCAGTATCAATCATCGTCAGGTAGGCCGATTAGAGCTTCAGGCTTTTGGTGGCGGTAGTGGTATGCACGGTCTGCCAGGCGATATGACTCCACCGTCGCGTTTTATCCGCGCAGCATTCTTGCAGAGCACAGCACCACGACTGACAGAGGCAGATGCCACCGTCATGCAGGCGTTTCACCTGCTGAACAATTTTGACATTCCTGTTGGCATCCAATTTGCCGACCCACGCGAAGTGCCCGACATGCCAAGCGCAACGCAGGTAACCATAGTCAGCGACCTACAGAACCAACGCCTCTACTACCGCACCATGTATGACAGCTCGATACGATGCATTGACCTAAAAACCATCAACTTCAAACGAGTAAAACTACAAATGGCAGCATTGGATTTAGACAAACGAGAACCTATTGAAGAAATACAAATACGCTAAAAGGAGCTAAAAAGAGTATACGTTTCATAAAAAAAGTGCTTTTTTATTAAAAAAAATTTGGTCAGTTCAAAAAAAAGCAGTACCTTTGCACGCTTTTTCGTGTAAAAATATTAACCACGCCCACGAGATGGGGCATAAATTAAGATAACAACAATGAAACGTACATTCCAACCAAGTCAACGCCGTCGTCGCAACAAACACGGATTCCGCGCTCGTATGGCAACCGCAAATGGTCGTCGCGTATTGGCAGCTCGTCGCGCACACGGTCGCAAGAAATTGACTGTAGCTGACGAAGGTCGCCACAAACGCTAATTAGCGATTTGACTACCTTAGGGCCTTTCCCTAAGGCACAAGCATAGGGAAAAGAGTTGCTCTTTTCCCTTATTGCGTATAAATCTATTAAGAGACCGAAAGCCGGAGACCAAACAACGGGTGCTGGACACCGGAGACCAAAAACAAAAACAACATTATGGAATCAACCAGACAACAAAAGATTGAGCGCTTGATTCAAAAGGATCTGAGCGATATTTTTTTAAGGTACGCGCGCGCGATACGTGGGACACTGATCTCCGTCAGCGAAGTGCGTATCTCTCCCGATCTAAGCGTAGCACATGTATATTTGAGCATTTTCCCACAAGATAAAGTAGCAAGCGTCATCGCTCAAGTGCAGGAAGACACCGCTAAGATTCGTGGCGAGATGGGCCATCTGCAACGCCATCAGTTGCGTATCATTCCTGAACTGCACTTCCACCTTGACGAGACCATCGACAAGATGGCCCGCATTGATGAACTGCTAAAGCAGTGAAAACCGAACTGAAAATAGCTTGGCGCTATCTGTTGGCTAAGAAGCAGTACAACGCCATACACATCATCAGTGGCATCAGTGCCGCTGCTGTGGGTGTGGTGACTGCTGCCATGGTATGTGTAATGAGTGTCATGAATGGTTTTGGGGTTATGGTAGAACAGTTATTCTCACAGTTTGACCCCGATATCCGCATCGAAGCCACTCATGGCAAATCTTTTCAGGATGAGGGCGAATTGTTTAACGCCCTGCGAACCCTACCCGAAGTGGCAATGGTGAGTCAGAGCATCGAGGAGACCGCCCTATTGCAATTTGAAAGCAAACAAATGCCTGTGCGGCTCTATGGCGTAGACTCTACCTTCGCCACCCTAACCCATATTGAGGATATTATCACCGACGGTCATTACGAAGTCTATGATGGTGCTTTTGACCGCGCAGTGTTAGGTCAAGGTTTAGCATGGCAGATGGGTATAGGCGCACACTTCATTCATCCGCTACAACTATTTGCCCCAAAGCGAACTGCCAAAGTGAACATGCTGCGTCCTGACCAATCCTTCAACGATGAGGTATGCTTCATAGCTGGTACTTTCGCTGTACAACAAACCAAGTACGACAACGAAGTCATGCTGGTGGATATTAACCTCACACGCCGACTATTGGACTACAGCGCACATGAAGTGAGTGCATTGCTCGTCAAACTTGCCCCCGACGCCTCTGTGCCACACGCCAAGAGGGCCATCCAATCGCTCCTGGGCGAAGGCTATCAAGTGCTTGACCGCTACGAGCAGCAAGCCGACTTCTTTCGCATTCTGCGCGTAGAGAAACTGCTAACCACCCTGCTATTGGTATTCATACTACTCATCGCATCATTCAACATCATCGGATCGCTGTCAATGCTCATCATTGATAAACAATCTGATATACAGACACTCAGCCACTTGGGGGCAAGTCAACAGATGCTACGCAAAATCTTCCTATTGGAAGGTTGGCTCATCTCGGCATTGGGTGCAATAATCGGTCTGATAGTAGGATTAGTTGTATGCCTGCTGCAAGAACATTTGGGAATACTGAAGTTGGGCAATGGTACGGAATATATAGTCTCTGCCTACCCCGTAGCAGTGCAAGCCACCGATGTGATGTTGGTAGCCGTCGTGGTATTAGCATTAGGTTTTATCGCAGCATGGATACCAGCAAGGAGAGTGCAGAGCGTAGAGTATAGAGTGTAGAGCGTAGAGTGTAAAGGCAAGGATATGAAGAAAGGATATATTATAGCATTATTACTGATGGTGATGACCGCATGCCACCACCACAACAAACCGGATGACATCACTGTGCCATACGATAGCGTATATGTGATGGCAGACATACAATGGCATGAGCAATATTATCCATTGCTCAACCAACAAGTCTTCTCCATTGACCTGCTGACCGATGGACTGACCTTCGATTCTGCATACCATATCATCGGTTCGGGTATGAACCTCTACTTCTCGGATATTTTTCTACCCATGACCGATAGTGTATTGCGAGATGGCATCTATCGTATGGACTCCACTGCCAGCGACTATACCTTCTTGCCCTACATGAATTTTGAGGGCAATATAACGGGGTGCTACATGCTGGATATTCAGGATAGCCAAGTGCAACGCATCATTGGCTTCACCGCAGGCGAGCTGCAAATCACCACATTTGACGATGACATGCGTATGAACATTTCGCTCTATACAGCTGACTCCACCCATTATCGTGCCACCTATCATGGACCAGCCCTCTACCGATGATTGACCGCGAATACCATACCTATCTGAAGTTGGAACGCGGACTGAGCGATAACTCTGTGACCGCATACGAATTGGACTTCAAGCGTCTCAAGAGCTACATGGACGAACACCATATAGATGTGATACATGCCAGTTTTGATGACCTGCAATCCTTTGTATTTGACACTTTTAAGCTGATCCAAAGCGCTAAGACGCAGGCACGCTTGTTATCTAGTATCCACTCCTTCTATCGTTTTCTGCTATATCATCACTATATCGAACAAGACCCCTCCGAACTGCTGGAGATGCCTCGCATAGAGAAGCACCTGCCCGAGGTCCTAAGTCTGGAAGAGATAGACGCTATGATAGCACAAATCGATATGTCGAAACCAGAAGGGCATCGCAACCGTGCCATCATAGAGATGTTGTATGGTAGCGGTCTGCGCGTGAGCGAACTCACCGAATTGCGACTCAGCAATATATACCGCAAAGAAGGGTACATGCGTATCCTTGGCAAAGGCAGCAAACAGCGATTGGTCCCCATCTCGCCCGTAGCCGATGAGCAATTGGGCTACTGGCTCGATGACCGTCGAGAACTAGATATCAAGCCCCAAGCTACAGACATAGCCTTTCTCAATCGCTATGGCAGACAGCTCACACGTGCCATGATTTTCACCATAGTCAAACGCTTGGCAGAAGCTGCAGGTATCCGCAAAACCATCTCACCTCACACGCTACGCCATTCCTTTGCCACACACCTATTACAAAACGGAGCTGACCTGCGTATCATACAACAACTACTCGGACACGAATCCATTGTCACCACCGAGATTTACACCCATATCAATATCCAAGACCTGCGCGAAGCAGTTTTGAAATACCATCCCGAGAATCAATGAAACGACTATTTTTCATATTATTAGTACTATGGGCTACGAGCCATGGACTATGGGCACAAGAGGCAAGAGAGACCATCGTGATTGGCGATGTGTATGATGCTTATACTGGTGAACCATTGGCCAATGTCAATATTTATTTTCAAAGTACTGATATCGGTACTATGTCTAATACCGAGGGTATGTTCCTACTGCGCGGAACGCTGAACAAAGCGCGTACTATGGTTATCTCGGCTGTGGGGTATCATGCCCAACGATACCGCATAGAACCAGGGCAACAGGTAGGCGTTGAGATTGCACTGAAGGAGAAGATAGCCAATCTCTCAGAGGTGTTCGTTACACCAGGTGCGAACCCGGCTCTGGCATTGATGGACCAAGTGCGACAACACCGCCAGAGCAACCAACACACCACCGATATGCAGCAAGTACATATGCAGACTGCACTCTATGTATCGGACATTCAATCTAAACACCTGCAACGCAACCTATGGAAAAGCCTGCAAACAGGTATGCTACAAACCGAAGACTCTACCTACCTCATCCCCCTGTATTGGCGCCACCAAACAGGACAATCGGTCACCGAGAAAGCAAGCCTGCTCACCCTGACGGACTATCATGTATTGCTCAATCAATTGCAGTCCACCTGCAACTTCTATCAGAATCATATCAACATATTGTCGGCATCCTTACTCAGTCCATTGGCCACTTCGGGTAACACATATTACAACTATTTTCTGGTGGATAGCGTGCAAATAGGCAGCGAGAAGCACTATATCGTACATTTCCGCACCAAGAATGCGTTTTACGCCACCTTCAATGGTGAGATGGCTATAGACTCTGCCACCTATGCATTACGCAGCATACAAGCCACGGTGCCTGCCAAATCCAGTGTCAATTACCTGCGCCAACTAACTATTCGTCAATCCTTTACAACCAACAACCAATTGGCGGACGAAAACCTTTCGCTGCTGCTCGATTTTGCCATCAAAGCCGACACCAGTCACATCTTCCCTACCCTGCTCCTCACACGCAGTACCCACATTCCTCTATCCTCAGCACCGCACAGCCTTATCGTCTCTGTACCGCACAACTCCATAGCCGAATCAGACATATCCTCCGCTATGGACAGTATAAGCAACACCCCACTATTCAAGACAGCCAAATTTTTGGCATACGTATTGCAGACAGGTAATATCCCTACCAGCAAATATGTAGAATTGGGCAAAGTGCACCATGTGTTCAAGATGAATTACGCCGAGGGCTTGCGTGTGGGAATACCCTTGCAGACTACCCAAGAGCTTTGGGAGAATTTGTCGTTAGAGGGATTTGTGGCATATGGCATGAAGGATCGAGCATGGAAAGGTATGGGGCAAGTAAACCTGCAACTGCCCAGTACGCGCCGACATATTGTGCGTATGCGCTATAGCGATGAGTATAGTCTATCCGAGACTACTGACTTCCAGCTATACCTGCGCGAGAATAATATTCTCAGTCAACAAATCAACATTCTCACCCGCCTTATGCAAGGCATTCCTTTTAATGCGGATTACTACTACAACACTATGGTTCGTCGCCGCGAAGGTAGGTTGCATTTTGAAGATGATTGGAACAAGTATCTGGAAACGCAGACTTATCTCAAGATTGGCCGTATGGGTTATGGATTGCCCACCACGGACTACAATGCTCAACCCAGTTTCTTTTATGCTACTATTGGGGCTTCTGCCCGTGTAAATTTCGGTGAGCGTAAAGTGGATACCTATTTCCACCGCCGACATATATACAACCATTTGCCCGTTATTTATTTGGGAGCCGAATTAGGTAGCTACCAAACGGAGCAAATGCCGTCCTATCGAATGTATGGCAACCTCAATCTGATGCTTCGCCACAAGGCAGATTTGGGCATGGGTGGTAGTTTGGACTATCTATTGCAGGCAGGTGTGACCTTTGGCCGCGTGCCTTATTCCTTGCTGCATGTGTTTGCTACCAACCAGTCCTACGCCTTTGATGCACAACGTTTTAGTCTGATGAATAGTTATCAGTATGCTGCCGACCAATATATCTCGTTGCAAGCGCTGTGGGATGGCAAGGGTGTGTTATTCAATTTGATTCCGGGTCTGCGCTATGCTCGTTTGCGTGAGTTAGTGGAGTTCAAACTGGCATATGGCACCCAACGACTTAACCACCAATCGGTGGTACCATTCCCCACATTGTCCACTGCCTCAACACATTATCGCCCATTGGCTTCAATGCAAGTTCCGTATGTAGAACTGGGTGTGGGTATTGGTAATATATTGCGTATTGGCGAAGTGTATAGCGTCTTCCGTCTCACCAACATACACGACCCCTATACACCATGGTGGAATATACGCTTCCGCCTCAGCCTCGGTTTATAATCCATCGCCTTACCCCCCTCCCCTCAGGGAGAGGTTGAGAGTATGCCTCCTTACTCGTTCCTATAAGTTCGTGGCGTTACACCTACATGGCTCTTGAAGAAACGGTTGAAGAAGGCTACATTATCAAATCCTAAGCGTGCAGCAATCTCTTTGATGGGTGTAGTGGTCACTTTTAGTTGTGCTTTAGCGTCCATCAGTATGGCATTGACAATGATATCTCCTGCGGTATGTCCGCTTGCCGTTTTGATGGTAGAGCAGAGGTGTGGTACGGTGATATGCATCGCTTCGGCATATTCAGCCACCTGATGCCATTCGTGGTAATGTCGCAATACGAGCTCGTTATATTCTTGATATATCTCAGCCTTGCGGTCTTGAGGCATTCGGTGCGCCACAACCGACGAACAGAGTTCAAAATAGGTCTGTTGAATCAAGTTGAAGATATATGCCATCCTATCAGAGGAGAGCATGGATGGTGTAGTATTAACGGCTTTTTCCAGAGTCGTATTGAAGTGCAACACCACTTCGGCTTGCTCTTGGCTGAGTTTCACCATCGGCGTATAGGTGTATGATGGCAAAGATATACGACGCAAATTATAGGAGTTCTTTTCTACAAAAGAGGACGAGAACACGATATAGCACAATCGTGCATCCTCACTGAAGTCATGCACCAAAAAGAAACTACCTGGTTTCACATATATCAAATCATTCTCATGGAACTCATATTTGGTGATATTGAGCGTTGCTCGCGCTTTGCCTTTAATCATAAAAGCATACACGGCACATTGTATCTGACAAGGGAATCGTCCGTACTCGTTCAGCACCTTACCACTGGCCTCGCCGAAGAGGTAGTCAAAGGGGCAATCAATCAATGGTATTTTCTCATCTTTCATAATAATAAGGTTTTATTTTCGGTGCAAAGGTAGTATATTTTTTTGAATTAACCAAATTATTATGCTTTTTTCGACAAAAGGTGTACTTTTTTTTAATAATCTTTCAGTTTCACACTTTTGTATAATTCCACATAGGGGGGGGGAACAAATTACATATCCCTCACAATCACTACCCCATCGTTATGCAAGCGATTACGGGTTCATAACGGGTTCTTGACGGGTTGATAGAATACCATCGTTGGCACATCGTAAACCTATCAGTGGCACTTTCCGTGGCACATATATAACCTATCCACCGCTTATCCACCGCTTATCCACCCGATAAATTGTCATTTTTGTCGTTATTGACGGAATTGTCGTTTTTAAAACCGTCAAAAATGTCAAAAACGACAATTTACGCACCTTACTGACTTTTCCTAAATAAAGTAGACAGTTGTTTTATAATTTTAACTAAAAGACTAGACACTTTCCTGAAAAATGTTTACACTTTCCTAAAAAAGTTGACATCGTCCTAAATTTTTTAACATTCATTATCCTTTTTTTGTTGA
>JAZOOG010000034.1:0-5487 GCA_045654945.1 Paludibacteraceae bacterium | reverse complement strand
CAATTGCTGGCATTCCAAATCAATATGCCATTCATCACAGGTTATGGTATGACCGAGTGTGCTCCCCTCATCTCGTTGGGCAAAGTGGGCAAATACAAAGCGAAATCTTGCGGCGAAGTAATTGATACGGTTGAAGTTCGTATTGATTCTACCGACCCAATGAACATCCCTGGTGAGGTACAAGTGAAAGGCGATTGTATATTTGCTGGTTATTACAAGAACGAACAAGCCACAGCCGATTCATTTACTGAGGATGGTTGGTTTAGAACAGGAGATATGGGAACCATAGACGAAGATCGTACTCTTTTCCTCGTAGGACGCTGCAAAAGCATGCTCCTCTCATCCAACGGACAAAACATCTACCCAGAGGAGATCGAAGTTGTACTCAACGCGCTGCCATATGTGGCTGAATCCGTGGTAGTACAACGCGACCAAATCCTACACGCACTCATCGTGCCTAACATGGCTAAAGCCGACAACGATAATATCGACGCACAATCTCTGCAAGCCATTATGGAAGGTAATATCAAGAGCCTAAACACACAGATACCACAGTATGCCTTTGTTAGTTCATTCGAATTGCGCTATGAGCCATTTGCTAAGACTCCTAAGGGCAGTATTCGTAGATTTATGTATTGTTAGTTTAGTGTTTAGAGTTTAGAGATATGAATATGAAAAGACGAGTAGTTATCACAGGTATGGGAGTTATTACTCCTGTGGGGCATAATGTGCAAGAGATGTGGGACGCTGTGTCTCAAGGCAAATGCGGAATCAATAAAATCTTTGGCTTCGAAAACGAGCAGTTGCCTATTCATGTAGCAGGTCAAGTAAAAGATTTTGACCCCACCGCATTCGGTATGAGCAAAAGTGATGTTCGCCACTATGACATCTTCAGCCAATATGCAGTAGCCGCCGCAGGAGAGGCAATCAAGGATAGTGGTTTAATCTGCGGAGAAAACATCGAACCCCATCGTTTGGGCGTATATATGGGTTCGGGTGTAGGAGGAATGAACACATTTATTACTCAGACCCAAAATTGTACCGAACGTGGTGCGCGAGGTGTCTCTCCCCTTTTTATCCCTATGATGATCTCCAATATGGCAGGTGCTAATACGGCTATCAAGTACAATGCACAAGGTCCTAACATGACTATCAACTCTGCTTGCGCTTCAGGCACGAGTGCCGTTGGCGAAGCATACTTGGCTATCCAATCGGGGCGAGCAGACGCTATTCTTGCAGGAGGTGCAGAATCTACAATCAATATGTTGGCTTTTGGTGGTTTTGCCAATTGCCGTGCGCTGGCTACCAGCGAAGATCCGTTGGCAGCCTGCACACCTTTTGATAAGAATAGAGGTGGCTTTGTTATGGGCGAAGGTGCGGGTATATTAGTAGTGGAAGAACTCGAACATGCCTTGAATCGCGGTGCTAACATCATTGCCGAAGTAGTGGGATATGGTCATAGTTGCGATGCGTATCATTATACTGCACCTCGTCCCGATGGTACAGTCACCGCGCGTTGTATTAGCGATGCTTTAGCAGAAGCCAATTACCAAGCGGGCGAAAACCTATACATCAACGCACATGGAACAGGCACCCCAATGAACGATGCAGCCGAGACACAAGCCATCAAGATTGCGTTGGGAGAGGAAGCGCAAAGAGCAAGTATCAGTTCCACCAAATCCATGATGGGACATATGTTAGGTGCCGCAGGAGCAGTAGAATTGATCATCTCGGCATTGGCACTGCAACACAATTTGGTGCCACCTACTATGGGTCTCACAGAGCCAGATCCAGCATGTGACCTCAATTATACCCCTCTCCAAGCCCAAACAAGAGAACTGGATATTGCTATCTCCAATTCGCTCGGTTTTGGTGGTCATAACGCTACTGTTGCACTCCGAAAATACAAAGCTTGATACCATGAACAGGGAAGAAATAAAGCAAATCATGCCTCATCGTGAGCCAATGTTGCTCGTGGATGAGTCACAAATGGTAGGTGATGAATGTGTATCAACCTATAAGGTTCGCGACAATGAGTTCTTTACACAAGGGCATTTCCCAGGCAATCCTATTGTGCCAGGTGTTATTATCTGCGAGATGATGGCACAAGGTAGTGTGTTGTTGCTCAAAGACGAGTTAACAGACCATTTGGCACTCTATGCGGGTATCAACGAAACGCGTTTTAAGCGCGTGGTTCGTCCTGGCGATGTAGTGGAGACACATGCTACCTTGGTAGCTAAACGCGGACCACTGGTATTGGTAGATGCTATTGCTACCGTGGATGGCGAGATGTGCTGCAAAGGAAAATTATCGTTTATGCTTACTCCAAAACAAAACTAAAATGAAACTATTAGAAGGAAAAACAGCCCTTATCACAGGTGGAACGCGTGGTATAGGCAAAGCTATTGTTTTAGCAATGGCTGAGCAGGGCGCGGATATTGTGTTTACCTACTTGAGTCGCAGCGAATTGGCAGTTCAAGTGGCAACAGCTGTACAAGCTATGGGCAGAAGATGTTTGGCTATTCAGGCAGACGCATCCGACAATGCAGTCGCCAAACAAGTGGTAGAACAAACCATTCGAGAATTTGAGCATATTGATATATTGGTCAATAATGCAGGTGTCACACACGATGGATTGCTCATTCGCATGAACGAAGAGCAGTGGGATGAGGTGCTCAATGCCAACCTAAAATCTGCTTTCAACTATAGCAAACATGTGTCGCAATACATGATTGCTCGTCGTTGTGGCAGTATCATCAATCTCTCCTCCGTGGTAGGTATATTTGGCAACGCAGGTCAATGCAATTATGCAGCTTCTAAAGGGGCAATCAATGCGTTTACCAAGTCACTCTCCAAGGAGTTGGGCGCAAGAGGGGTGCGTGTCAATGGCATAGCACCAGGGTTTATTCTCACCGAAATGACACAAGAACTGCCAGAGGAATTGCGTGCGCAATACCTCAAAGATATTGCACTGCGCCGCTTAGGTACCCCAGAGGATGTCGCCAATTTGGCAGTATTCTTGGCTTCAGACAAAGCCAGCTATATTACTGGTGAAATCATTAATTGTAGTGGAAATATAAAATCATAAGTATATGTCATACAATCTATTAAAAGGGAAGAGGGGAATAATCACAGGTGTCCTCAATGAGCAATCTATCGCTTGGCATGTGGCGAAACGCGCTGTAGAAGAGGGAGCAGAAGTATTACTCACTAATACACCAATGGCTATCCGTTTTGGTACAATCAATCAGTTGGCAGCCACGATCAATAGCCCTGTAGTGGCGGCTGACGCAACGAGCGTGAGCGACTTGGAGCACTTGGTTGATACCGCTATGGAGCATTTCGGAGGGAAATTTGACTTCGTTTTGCACTCTATAGGAATGTCGCCTAATATCCGCAAAGGCATTGGTTATCAAGAGTTGAACTACGATTTCTATGCTAAGACCCTTGATATATCTGCCATGTCGTATCACAAACTGCTCCAAACGCTCTACAAGAAAGATGCTCTGAGCAAGGGCGCTTCAGTGGTGGCGCTGAGTTATATTGCAGGCGACCGTGCTATGCGTGGATATGGTGATATGGCGGATGCGAAGGCAATGTTGCAATCCATCACGCGTAATTTTGGTATTATCTTTGCGCAAGAGAAAGGAGTGCGCGTAAATACGGTGTCGCAATCTCCTACCATGACTACCGCAGGGCAAGGTATTGAGGGAATGACAGAGATGATTGATACCATAGACCGTATCTCTCCGCTAGGTAATGCTTCAGCAGCAGATTGTGCGGATTATGTGATTACGCTTTTCTCTGACCTTACACGCAAAATCACCATGCAAACGCTCTATAGCGATGGTGGGTATTCATCTGTTCTACCTATTTTTTCAGAGAGGTAGATAGCTAAGATCATAGTTAATATAAAAAATCAACGAGTTTGCGGTTTCCCACAAACTCGTTGTTGTTTTCTATAGACTACTATCAATTACGCTTGAACAGATTCGATGTAATCAATAATATCTTGTACGGTGTTGATTTTAGAGGTATCGCCATCTGGGATAGAAATACCAAACTCTTTCTCAAACTCCATGATCAACTCTACTGTGTCAAGAGAGTCTGCATTGAGGTCTGCTGTGAGGCTTGCCTCTGGAGTAACTTGTACGGGTTCAACACCCAATTTGTCCACGATAATTGCTTTTACTTGTTCTTGAATTGCTGACATAATTAATGTTTTTTTGTTGTTAATATCTTTGATTTATCTTTTCTTGCGAAACTGAGTGCAAAGTAACAACATTTTTATGGAACACACAATTTTTCTGGAAAAAGTGAATGTTTATTCCTACATTTGGACGATTTTTTATAGCGACCGTCATTTGTTGATAAATCGTCAACCACTATATCATGGAAAAACAGTAATTTTGCAGCATGAATGATTTGTCTATTTCAAATAATGTTAGACATAACATTAAGCGTATTCTTAATGAGAATAGAACGCTCAAGCAGCAAGATTTTGCTGATGCTATTGATATGGACAAATCACAATTTCATCGAATGCTCAACACGCCTACGGCAATAGATGTGGATTATGTGGTTAAATGGATGAAATGGTTGGGTATTGATTGGATAGAACTGATAGAAAAACCAATAATCCATTGTTCTATGTATTGCACTCACTCCTCAGAGTGGGAACTCTTCGGGCGCAATACTCGAAGTGCCATTCAAGGCACTTCTTCATCTCCCCAACGCGCAAGCGGCCCTTTGAAATTGAAGCACAATCTCGCATTTCTTTTTGCAAGGAGAAGGGGAACTCTCGCGTTCGGCAACAAGGTCGCAAAGAATGTCGCTGGCGACATTGGGCGACTTGTGCCTCCGCTCTCCCCAAAAATTGAAAATTTTAGGGGACCCCATAGAAAGATAACTCTTTCTTGTAAATCGGTGGAGCAGGCTACACAAAGAGAGCCGCTGGTGTCAGCGGCTCTCTTTTGCATATTCTCTTGTTGAGAGGAATTCTCGCGTTCGGCAACAAGGTCGCAAAGAATGACGCTCGCGTCATTGGGCGACTTGTGCCTCCGCTCTCCCCACTCACTCACGAAGTTCGTGGGGACCCCATACTAATTATTCTTTGTCCCAATTTGTGGACAACATGCGCAGGTAGCTGCGGTAGCGCCATTGAGCGTTCTCGCGAGCGGCAGCGAAGAGCTCGGCTGCCTCTTGTGGGTATTGCTTAGCCACAGAAGCGAAACGAACCTCACCCATCAAGTAGTCTTGGAACTTATCCCATTGTGGCTCCTTAGAGTCGAGTGAGAATGGGTTCTTGCCCTCAGCCTCGAGTGCTGGGTTGTAACGCCACAAGTGCCAGTAACCGCACTCAACAGCCTTCGCCTCCTCAGCTTGAGATTTACCCATACCAGCCTTCAAACCGTGGTTGATACATGGTGCATAAGCAATCACGAGAGATGGACCTGGATAAGCCTCTGCCTCGCGGATAGCCTTGAG
>JAZOOG010000033.1:0-153024 GCA_045654945.1 Paludibacteraceae bacterium | reverse complement strand
CCCCGGAGCATAAATCTTGATGGCTACATCTATATCCATGTAACTATCATGGGCGAGCCATACCTCACTAAAGCCACCTCGTCCTAATTGGCGAATGAGGGTATAGTGGTTATCGAATGTTGTGTTGGGTTGGAGGAGCATAAAATGTATGTAAAACTTTAATAATCAGTTGACCATTGAATGGAAACACCAAACATAAAACTTCCATTGTAGCGTACGAAGAAATCTGAGGATGCAGAAACTCCCCAATGCCAATGAACACCAGCAGAAACATCTGCCCAAACATAAGTTTCATCAGAGATACCAAGATGAACGGAAGGTCCTCCACCAAAGTAAAGAGCAGCATCTTCTTGAAATGGTATAAAGAAATCCACAGAAGGAGTATATATGCCTGCTATTTCTTCATTTACCAAGTTATAATCTATAGTTATTTCCGCAGGATTAATTTGCACAGGACCTAAACGGAAACTAAATAGTCTATAACCATATGATATTCCTGTGCAGATTCCAGCACGTATTCCAAACCACGTAATCTCATAGTCTCCACAATATCGTGTATATTGCTGATATTTCGATAAAGAATAATTTCGATTTGTGTTGTAAGATGAGTATGAAGAAGTTGTAGATGACTTACCTGATTGAGATAATGAAATCTTTATAGTCTCTTTACCATCTGTGGTTCGAATGTTGAAGAAGTCGGTTCGAGTATTTGTTGCAGGGTTAGTACTGATAACAACTTCTACTATGTCTCCTATTCGTTTTGCAGTATACATGCCACCTGATGGGAATTGAATCTCCCAAGGTTTTTTGCTGGTGACGGTGATGTATTCTGTTCCTCCTTTTGCTGGTGCGTACACATACGATTTATTAACCTTTAATGTGGCAACATTAGTCGTTGTGGTTGATGAACTTGAGGACGATTTAGCAGCTTGCTCTAATGATAATCGTATATTTGTACCACCACCGTAAATATCTATGCTACCATAGCGTGTATATGTATTAGGATTAGCGTTGTAGTTTAACACAAATGAACTAGTCGTTTTATTTGTCACCCAGCACCAAGATGGGATGTTTAGTACGGAGTATGCACTAGAGCAACTAACCCTAATTGTAATGGATGAACTTGAATTCATCAAATACTTAGTAGAATTAGCAGTAGAACCCTCTACTTTGAGATATGAAGAAGATTGTGGATTAGTAGTGGAGTTCCCTTGATTTGTTTTTTGCTGCTGTTGTTTTTTGGCAGACTCACAATTCTGTATCCATGAATCAATGTCATTATTTAGAGGTGCATCTGGACAATCTTCTTTTGCTGCTTGAAATGTGTTTTTTGCTCGGTCATACTCTCCTTGATTGTATGCTTCTATTGCCTTTTGACGCAAAGAAGTGTAGCAATCTGCCATAGCAATGGTAGGCATTGCTATGGCAAATAATACCATAAATATTCTTCTTATTTCCATGAGTCACGTACTTTTTTGAGTTGATCTGTAGGGAAAAGTTGGTATTGTTTATCCAGCAATTCATAGATTTGCGTATGTACATCATTGAAGTTTAATACGCCATTATTAGCCTTTGCTGCAAGTTTAGATGAAGACTCATTCAGCTTATTATAGATTTCTACACACTTATTTTCTACTTTTGTATCCATCTCTGTAGATCTAGCGACAAGCCAATGATTATTGGACTCTATTTGCTTCATTCTTTGCACATTCGTTCTTGCACTAAGCAGTGGCTGGATATTCTTAGTGCTTGCACTTTTGAGATTAGCTTCGCAGGTTGAAATCAATCCTGCATATTCGTTCTTCACTCGCGTTTTTCTCGCATTTTCTTGTTCGATTCGTTGTTGCTCAATGCGATTTCGCTCTACAGCATTGGAAATAGATACAGATAGAATAATAACAATAATTACACCCAGTACCCACCAAATCCAAGCTTTGCTTTTCAAGGATGGTTGTTTGATGGCAATATTAGCAAATGCGTTATTACCATTACCAACTGCTGGCACTACAAGGGTATATGCTCTTTCTTTTCCTGTATTATTTTTGTCGAACTTGATAGTAAATGCATTATCTGAATATTTGGTAGTTCTAATCCAGTCTTGCGTGGTGGCTTTGGGTAATGTCCACTCTCCATTCGTATTCACATAAACAATAGCATTGCCACCTTCTGCTGGTACATTGATTTCTTCAGGATTGACGGAAATCGTTAATTCTTCCGAAACAGCAGCTCCAAAAGCAACGGTGGCATTTGTGTCGTTATATGCGGAAGAGGTGCTAAATCGTTGTGTGTCACGACCTTCAGAAGTCTCCTTAACAACTGGAGTTGCAGGATATTGTGCTGGTGTATCATCATTATCGGTTAGCAAATCATAGTCTACCTCTATTGCGTTGGGATTGTTTGCCCATTCTATGAGGGTTGTTGCGGTAGGGCGATCCCAAGTCTCTTTGCTGAGCATTTTGAAGATAGTGTACTTGAGCGCATCTGATACTGGTGCATTAATAAATGGAATCTCTGCACCACCTTTTTGCATACCGCCGCCAATCTCTCCAAAAGGCGTGACACCTTCAAGCAACTCGAATGCCATTGCACCAAAAGACCAGATGTCGCTGGCTTTGGTTGGGGCTGGTTGGCGTGAGAAACGCTCTGGGCCCATATAGGCGGTTGTGCCACCAGATGTATTACCACCTATTACACTTTTGCGCAAAGTACTGCGGGCGCGGGTGGAGATACCAAAATCAGTAATGAGATAGTTACCTTCGGTATCAATGAGGATATTATCGGGTTTGATATCTTGGTGGATAACATCCTTCTCGTGGAGGTATGCAAGACCAGCAGCGACATCGTGGATAAGTTTCCATAGTTCTGCTTCCGTCATTTTGCCCACACGCTTTACGCAAGAACCCGATGGACAGTATGCCATAATGAGGTATGGCATATTCTCCCAAGTATCCACATGTTGTGGTTTGAGCAGATTACTATGGTTAAGGTCATATACACTGGCAAGTTCTCCACAGAAATCTTGCAAACCGTCTTGATCCATGCCCTGACCAGGGGCATAGACTTTGATTGCTATTTGGAGATGCGTCCAATTATCTTTGGCTAACCATACTTCGGAGAAACCACCTCGACCGAGGAGTTTGATGAGTTGGTAGCGATTGGCAAATAGGGTGTTTTCTTGTAATTGCATAGTTATTCTTGGGTTTGAGGTTGATCTACTTTTTGAACATCTGTTGTGCCTTCAGTCACAACGGTTTTACCATCTGCATCGTTGCCAAATTCGGGAGTTGGGTCTGGCTTAGGTGCTTTGGGAGTATCGTTGTCAGTATGGGTGGTAGAAGGTTTCTCTGGATTGGCTTCTGAATTATTCTCCGAATCGTTAGCCCCTTCGTCAGCAACTTGCTTGGCTTGTTCTTCTTGGACATCCGCACCCTCTACTTGCTCTACGGCTGGTTCTTCTTTGTCGAAGAGAGAGGTGATTTGAGATTTGTACTTGTATGCAGTGGCAGCGACGGCGCATAAAAGAAGTAGTACGACTATTCCAGATAGGATGAGTTTTAATCTCTTGTTGGCTGCAATGAGTTTGGCTTTGGATGTACTGATATCCGTGCTGGCTGTTGCAGTCTTGTTAGCAGTAGTTGCATCCTTGCCACCGCTAATGATTTGTGCGAGAGCAATAGTTGTATTATCGGTCCAACCTGCTGCTTCATCCGCATCCCAAAGTGCATCACGACATTCTTGCATAGATGTTTGGTGTTGCTTGATGAGTTCGGCTATCTCATTGTCACGCAGTGTGCCGCAAAGACCATCGGAACAGAGAAGAATAATATCTTGATTATATAGGTCAAATTCTTTGCAGTCAGGTTGAGCAGCACCGCGAGGATCACCTAAGGAACGAGTGATGATGTTATTATTAGGGTGGTCAAAAGCAAGTTCTTCAGTGAGTTTGCCTGCATCAACCAGTTCTTGTACATAGGAATGGTCGTGGCTGAGTCGCTCTAATCCCAGTGCGGGATTAAAGCGATAGCAGCGACTGTCACCACACCAGCCGACATATACCTTTTGCCCTAATAGCCATGCTAAAACAATAGTAGAGCCCATGCCTTCGGTGTCTGGATTGGTTTTGCTATGTGCTTTGATAGCAGCATCGGCAGCTACAATAGCAGAAGTTATATACTTGCATGGGGCTGCAATGGCTGCATCTGTGAGTTTGTCGGTAGTAAACCATTCTTTGATGGTTTTGACTGCAATGTCGGAAGCTACTTCCCCTGCATTCATACCGCCCATGCCATCGCAGACAACGAGCAGTGCACCCTTTTCGCCTAGTGATACTTCGGCATCGGCTGTGAAGCCCCAAGAGTTGTCGGACAGATTGTCATCTAACTGATAATTGTCCTCGTTGTTAGGTCTGCCTGCTGCTTCGCAACGGGCAGCCATTCGGAATAGAATGTTATTCGTTTTCATTTGTATAAAGGTTTATGTTTATTGAATAGAAGCAATAGGAACAACAAAGCCAGTAGAGCGACCTGCACCCGCAGAAACGATACCGACTACGATGAGTTCACCATCAGTGGTAGTGGCAAATACAGGACCACCTGAATTGCCATGCTCGAAAGTTGTGGCAGTGGTGAGGATTAAGCCGTTTTGTAGTCCTTCGCGTGCTACCACAGCTTCGCTATAGATAGGGTGAATGTCTGTAGGAGAGTTAGCTCCAATACCCATAGGATAGCCCAATACAGTCAGTTTGGCTTGAACTGGCAGTCTGCGTGAGAGCGCATTGTCGTATGGCAGACCTCCTGTTTCGTTGGTGCGGAAGTATGCATAATCGCTGGCATCAAGCGAAGCGGTTACAAAGCGAACTCCATCAATAACTTGGCTATTGTCAGAACTGCGATTGATGCGTGCATTGGTAGATTGGAAAGTGAGTTTTTTGCCTGTAGGTGAATATGCTTCGAGGTGGCAAACCACTTTACCGCCGTTGTGCGCAATAGCGTTGCAGAGAAGATTGACCTCATCGTTTTCGTTGGTAGGATACATCCAAGGTTCTACGACATGGCGCGCTGTGATGAAACGACCATCGTTGAGTAAGAAACCAGTACCTGCACCTACATTTTCGAAAGTCTTGGTTTGTCCCTCATAGGTAAGTACAATCTTGCGCATGAGTACAAAATATACAGATGGCTCGCAAGCAGCAATGGTCTTGTTGGTAGTATTAGAGCCAGAGACACGCTTGTTGGCATTGGTAGCAGAAGGAGAATCAATGTCCTTCAGTTTCTTTTGCAAGTTAGCGTAGTCTTTTTGCATTTTCTTGATTTGCTCTTGCTGTTGTTCTGAAGCAGCAATAGCAGCTTGGAGTTGCTCATTAGCAGCATCTATTTGCGACTGATGGAGTGCGGCAGTAGCAACATCTTGCTTGTGATCCATCACACCAAAAGTGATACCACCAGCGATAAGCAAGACAATGAGTGTAGCCATGACAGCCATTGCAGTCTTGTATGGTTTGAGTGCCTGCTGACGGAAGAGCGACAAGCGGCGGCTGAGGGCGATACTACCCGTTTTGGACTTGTTGCCAGTAGGAACGATGAAGCCGAGTTTTGGACCATTGACAGAGAGTTGAATCTCATCACCGTTTTGGAGATACCATTCATTTGCTACTGGATGACCATTGAGGAAAGTTTGGTTGGTTTTGGAGAGTTGAACTAATTTCCAATTATCGCCATCGCGGACAATAGCAGCATGACGGCGGCTAACCGTCTTGAAGTTCTCATCGAACTGTACTTGGCATTTTGGGTCGCGACCTATTTCGATTTGGTCCACGATAATCTCTTGTGCTTCGCCAGCACGGTGGTATTGTGAAGAAACTTTGTGTTCGAGGATATAGTATGTACGTCCTCCAGCGTTGAATACAGAACTAAGTCCAGCGCCCACAGAACCTGCGAGTGAGCGTTTGTAAGTTTGAGTAGGTTGTGACATAATTATAGAGATTTAGATGGTTATGCAGACATAAAGGCGGCCATAAGAATAAATACAGCGATGAATCCTATAACAATAGAGATCCATGAGAATGTTTTCGCTTTACTTGAAGCTTCGCGTGCAGCGGAATATTCTTTGTTGTTCCACAAAGTAGAAACCTTTCCAGCATTAACAATTGCAATAATACTGAATATTATACAGATCATAGAGCTTATACCAAGTATAAGTGAAATAATTGCAAGAGCCATGTGTGAGTCTGGCATTGGTTGGTGAACAGACTCTTGTTTCTCAGGTGCATTATTTATAGGTTGCACTTGTGGGATAACGCGTGCCGTAGCAGGAGTATCCACACGGCGTTGGGTAGCGCGTCCTCCACCTAAGAGAGAGATGACTTCATTCATATTGAGGACATATTGTGTACCCAAGGTGATATGGTCACCTAAACGAATTTGACAGGATGTGTGATGAATGTGACTGCCATTTATATAGGTGCCGTTGGTGCTGTGGTCTTGCAAGATATATGCAACACCATCATAAGAAATAGTAGCATGATTGCCACTGACGGTATTATACTGCGCATCCACTACAATTGTGGATTGTGCGTTGCGTCCGATTGTTATTTGAGCCATTGTGTGTGAGTCTAAAGTTTATAGATTAAAGTTTAAAGGCAAGAATTCTAATATGCCTCTACGCGAAGTTTGGTGTCACCAATAGAGATGATGTCTCCGATAGCCAAGAAGTAGCCATTAGGGGTGACTTCTTTAGCATTGACAAATGTACCATTGAGGGATGTTTTCCAGCCGCCCGCATAGTTTCTATCCCATTGACCATCGCGGATGAACCAGTTGCCGCTGGTGTTGTCATACTCAATAGTACAATGTTTGCGTGAGATGTACTGACTTTGATTTTCGCAAATAGGCAGGGTATTGAAGGTGCTGCGGTCATTGCGCCCCATAGTAAGCAAGCCGTGGTTGAGTTTGCCGAGAGCAGAGATGTCGTATGTGCGACCATACTCCTCGCCCTGCATTACGCGCAGCAGAAGTCCACGAATAACAGAAGGTGTAATGAGGTCATCGTTTGAGATGTAACCTTGAGGGGAGTGCATATCTGTTGGTGGCAGTAATGCGAGTACTTCATCTACCGATTGTAAACGCTTGTGGAAATCGGGTTGAAGACAGCCCTCAATGACAGGTAGATACATGGTGCCGTAGTGCGACATACTGAGTGCGCTGCGGTTCCAACGGCCTTCTTTGCCTGCTTTGAGATAAAGCACGAGTTCGTTCTCATCTCTGAGTGTGCCAAAAGGTAGGTTGCCCGTGATGAGTTGGTACATCATCACGCCAAAGGAAAAGATGTCGGTAGTTGGGAGAACAGTGGCATCTTTCTGCGGATTGACTTGCTCGGGAGGCATGTAAGCATAGGTGCCGAAAATCTGCATGGGCTTGCCGAGGATATTGCGCTCGGTCATGCGCTTGTTGCGGTCGCCAGAGATACCAAAGTCGGTGAGGGCAGCAGTGCCATCCGCTTTGACGAGTACATTCTCTGGTTTGAGATCTCGGTGGACCTTTCCACAGCGGTGTAGGGCTTTCAGACCAAGAAGGATTTGTTGTCCCACGAGGTTCCAATCCGTATTGGATGGTGCATTGCCAAGGTCACCTTTAGGGCAGAACTCCATCAAGATATAAGGATTGCCCTTGATAGTTCCATGACCGACAGAGTGCACCAAATAGGGACTATTGATTTGTCCAGTCTGATACTCCATCTCGAAGCGGTCAGCCAGTTGCTGGCGGATTTCAGGATGTACCTCCCAAAGTTTGAGTACCTTGAGCGCATATTCCTTTCCGTGCGAGTCAGAAACCTTAAACACCATACCAAAAGCACCCTCGCCGAGGCTTTTGGTGACGGTGTAGCGGTTGTCTATTCGGTCGCCCGTATTAAACGCACATCTCTCAACCATGATACACGAAGATTAGTCAATATGGAAAACAAATTGACGGTTGCCCATGAGAATGACATCACCCTCTTTGAGCGCAGTTTTCTCGCCCGCGTAGATGAAAGTGGTGTGTTGTGCACTCTTGTCTTGGATGTACCATTGACCATCCTCGCAAGTTAGTTGAGCTTGCACTTTAGAGGTGATGGTTTGGTTTTCTGGATCGAGGTTAGCGCGATTGAGCTCGTGCGCATCACCTTTGAGATTGAGTGCATCTGGAGTATCTACGCCTTGTTGCTCTATTGGGTGCAGACTGCATTTGTTAGCAGGTGCTACTTGTACCCATGGGTTGACGGTGCCTGACATTGGTGCTGCCTTGACTTGCTGAGGAGCGGGAGCCGCAGGACGAGGTGCTGGTTGAGGAGCAGCAAGTTGCGCCGCTTGTTGGTGGCAATTAGGGCAATCAGTCACGCCTGGGCGCATAGGATAGCCACAATTGGGGCATGCATTAGCAGCAGGCGCTGCTTGAGGGAATACTTCTGCCTCGAAGACAGTTTTGTTGAGATTTTGTGCTGCTTGAGGTGCTTCAGGAACGGTACCATAAGCAGGTTGGTTGTTGACTGCACCAGCGAGTGGTGTGTTACATTTCTCACACTTGGTGAGTCCGTTGGGATTTTCCCAACCACAGTTTTTGCAACGCATAGTATAATCTGTTTTGGTTAATGCCATGTAGTGCATAGGAACTCCCAACTATGCGGATTTGTGGTTAAGTGATTAGGCATATAAAAAAAGCGTGGAGTCCGACTGTTGTCGTTCCATGCTCTTAGGCCTTCGCATTGCCCTTTGTATTAGACCGACAACGCGAAGCCCACGCCGAATATAAATATACTCTCGTGCTACATAGTTAAGGTACGCGTGTGCGCATACACATATACGCAAAAGATGTACCAACACCAATAGGCACAAGAGGGATAATCTATATCCCGTAGGACATCTATCGTTGCTTTGTCCTGAATGTACATTTTGAAAGTTGCGAAGTTTCGAAATCTTCAGAACGAAGCGCAATAAACGCCTTTTTAATATGTCCGCTGAGTAGTTAATAGTTAATAATTAATAGTTAATATCTTCTATCAACCACATTGCGACTGCAAAGGTACTACATTTTTATGATATATGCAAGAAAATAGCGAAAAGTTCGCTATTTTTTGTTTAGTGGACGGCGCTTTGCGCCTACTGTTTAGAGTTTAGAGTTATAGGGAAATCTTAAGAAAACGCACTTTTTTGGTTTTGGCTGTCTCAGGGAGTTTTCAGGGAGTTCTCTCGGTCGTCTCTCGGTAAAATTGAGTATCGGATAGCAAAACGAAAGGAGAAGGAATCTTAATAATTGACACTTTTTCTTATTGGCATTATTGCTAATGCTTTTGCGAATCATGAGGCACTCCTTTCACCTATCGTGAAGCATGTGCCGAGCCATAGCGACATATCTCTAACAGACCGCAGTTTGTACATTTAGGACTGCGGGATTGGCAAGTATAGCGACCATGCAATAGTAACCAATGGTGTGCCTTCGGAATAACCGATTCGGGGATATGTTTGATAAGTTGCTGTTCGCTATCCAATGGATTTTTAGCTCGGGTTGTCAAACCGATACGCTCTGCCACGCGGAAAATATGCGTATCCACCGCCATTGTCGGCTGATTCCACCATACTGCTAATACCACATTCGCCGTCTTTCTGCCTACGCCAGCCAAAGTCTGCAATGCTTCGCGTGTATCAGGAATTTGACCATCATATACCTCTACCACACGCTTCGCCATCTGAACCAAATGCTCTGCTTTGCTATTGGGATAACTGACCGATTTGACATACGCCAACACCTCTTCCACGCTTGCCTTGGCCAGGGTATGAACTGTAGGATAAGCAGCGAACAGCGCAGGAGTGACCATATTCACACGTTTGTCGGTGCATTGAGCCGATAGCATCACGGCTACCAGCAATTGGTATTCATTCTCAAAATGCAGTTCGCTCTCAGCTATGGGCATATTCGCTTCGAACCACGCTAATGCTCGCTCGTATCGCTCTTTGGTTCTCATTGCTCTTTGTAGGTCTTGCTGAGGTATTGTAGCACCTGTGTCGCTTGTTGTTGTACCTGTTGTGTCTCCGATGAAATCGGGCTTTTCTTCAGGTTGAGCAGCATGATCTGGTAAAGCAGGATTAAGCATGCTTCCACATCGCTCATAGTCGGACGGTCGGTCTTGGCTTTGAGCAGATTGAGTGCAGGCGTGAGGCGGATCATAGCAGCACGGTAAGTGGCTTCTTGATCCAGAAGGTCATTGTGTAGGTCTTCTAACTCGGCGAGGGCGTTATTCGCCAGTTGCAGGTGACCATGCTCCAAGATATTCTCTTGGTGCATCATATTGCTCAGGTCTTGTAGCTCTTGGTTGGCTTCTGCCTGCTGGGGGAAGGCACGCAGGTAATCTTCTATTTGCCAGAGATATAGGATATACTCGGCAATGTTATTCTTCTTCAAAATCATCGTAGTCGTCAAATAAAATGTTATAGTCATCCGAGAAGAACTGTTCTATCTCTCGTCTATCTTTCTTGGTTGGGCGACCAGTACCGCGGTCACGTCCACTTTGAGCTGCAAAACGTGCCAGTTCCAGCATCTCCAGTTGCTCTTTTGGAGTAATATCTTGCAAGTACTCAGGCACCATCTTTGCTCCTAATCGGTTGTTAGCCAGTTGCAGTATACGATACGTATAGGTTATAGGACCTTTGCGCACGGTGAACACATCGCCTACATGAAAACTGCGACTGGGTTTCACCTCTACACCATTCATCTTTACCCGCCCGCACTTACACGCATCGGTGGCTATAGAGCGCGTCTTATAGATGCGCATTGCCCAGAGGTATTTATCTACTCTTACTTCCATCGGTTTCAATGGTTAATTGGTTGGTTGTCAATCGGTAAATATATTGTTGTATATAAGCACGCAGATAGGTCTGCAACGCCTCTGTGTCTGCCTTGTCGGCGATATTGTGTTGCAACATAGGGTCACTCTGGTAGTCATATACTGCTCGTACTTCCTTGCCATCAAATTGCAGCAACAGACTATCCGTTAGCAACTGATATACAGGGTGGTTGTAGCAGACGGCCCATGGGTGTTGTTTGGCTTGTGTTAGGGCGTTTTCGCCAAAAGCGAAGAAGGGTTTGCTGTAGCCTAAGTATGCCAAAACAGATGGCATGATATCTGTTTGGCTGACGGCTCCTTGTGTGTGTAGTTGTCCCTGATTCCATCGGGGAGAATAGAACGCTATAGGCACCTCGAATAGTCCTTTGGCGGTTGCGTATTCGGGCAAGGTAACTTGGTTGGTATGGTCGGCCGTGAGAACAAAGAGGGTATTCTCATACCACGCTTGCTGCTGGGCGTATGCGAAGAATTGTCGTAGTGCATGATCGGTATAGCCTACGCATGGATGGATAGCTTGTTGACCCTGTGGAAAAACGCCGTCATATCGCTCGGGTACACGGAAGGGATGATGACTGGAGGCAGTGAACATGGCAGTCATAAAGGGCTGTGGCATGTGGTTCATCGTGCGCGCATAGTACTGCAAGAACTCCTCGTCCCAAATAGCCCATGTTCCGTCAAAAGCCTCGATTCCATCGTATTCGTCCATGCCAAAATACTGCTCAAAACCAGCAGAACGCGCGTATGCCTGAAAGCCCATGCTGCCGTTAGGTGCGCCGTGGAAGAAGGCAGTGGTATATCCCTCATCACGCAGACATGCTGCCAACGAAGAGACGGCATTGGTAGAGTAGGGAGTGACAACGTATGGCTCGATGAGCATGGGTATAGAGGACAATACCGACGGCATAGCGTCAATCGATTTCCTGCCTGAAGCAAACGAGTGGCTATAGGTCACACTAAGAGCCAACAACGAATCTAAGAAGGGGGTATAGCCCGTGTATCCATCAATATGTTGGTTGTAGAAACCAATATATTCTTTGGAGAACGACTCCAATATGAGTACCACCACATTGGTATTGCCCAATCGCCCGTTTTCTTCGATTTCATCGGTATGTATTGGCGAGAATATTTGTTCTGCTTGCTCATTGCTGAAGTAGTGTGGATGGATATAGGTAGTGTTCTCCAACGACTTCATGAGCGAGAAAGGCGTATTGAGCAGGATAGCTGTTTCTTGGGGCGTGTTGGTGTATTGCAGGGCATTGGAGATGGTGATGGGGCGTGTGTATTTGCCGAATCCACCGCGTATGCCAATCACTACGAAATAGATACTCACCACCATAACCAGACTTTCTCGCATATAGTATAAGCTTGATTGGCGAGGAGATGGGGCTTGCCATTGTCGGCGTGTGCATGCGATGAATAGGGCTATAATGGCTATGCCAAACAGCGTGACATACCAGTACTGCAGCATGGATTGTCCCATAATCTGGACGATATTGCCGTCGTTCTGAAACTCGGTAAAGACATTGCAGGTGGTGCGTCTGTCGGTGAAACGGACATATACCATGTCCATGCAATTAGCGATGAAACCAAGGATATTGGGTATCCAAAACGCCCATCTACTGGCGCGGATATATGCTTGGTGATTGCGTATATGGGCGGGGAGAGGCAGGAGTGCGAGCAGTATATACAGGGAATTGAGATAGAGCATGGCGGTCAGGTCAAATCGCATGCCGCCCGTTAGCATCTCGAGTAGGTGCTGCGTGGATACATTGGGATAAAGGTCAATATTTACCCAATAGAAAAACAAACGTGAGATGGTGTACAATAGCATCACCAACAGCAAGTGGCACGCTGCCACTATCCACGGATGTTTGAAGAGTTGTTTCATTTCCCGTTATATTGATTCATCGTTCTGTCCATGCCTTGCAGACAGAAGGAGGGTATGATTTCGCTGACGAGTTTCAGTCGATCAGGTAGGGTCTTCTGTTCTTCCTCGCTCCATTGTCCGAGCACGAAGTTGCATTGTGCCCCTTTGTTAAAGTCATTGCCGATACCAAAACGCAAGCGTGCATAGTTCTGTGTACCAAGTACTTGCTGTATATGTCCCAGTCCATTGTGTCCGCCATTGCTACCTTGTTTGCGCATGCGGATACTGCCAAAAGGAAGGTTGAGGTCATCGACTAACACGAGCATGTTCTCTACTGGAATCTTCTCCTGTTGCAACCAGTAGCGGACAGCATTGCCGCTGAGGTTCATATAGGTAGATGGTTTGAGCAGGATAATCTCCGCACTTTTAGCGCGACAGCGAGCTACAAAGCCATAGCGTTTGTCTTCCCATGTGGCGTTTTTGCTTTCTGCAAAAGCATCCAGCATCATAAAGCCGATATTATGGCGTGTGTTGGCGTACTCATCGCCTATATTTCCTAATCCAACTATTAGATATTTCATGTGTTATTATCTATAATTTTCCTCCCTTGAAGGGAGGTTGGGAGGGTCTTCTAAACTAAAAAGAGTGGAAAGAAACCTTTTCCACTCTTTTGTTTTACCGCTCTAATGAGTGGTGTGATTATTTCTTTTTGCCCTTAGCTGGAGCAGCAGCTGCAGCAGCTTGTTGGCTTGCGCGAGTTGCTTTAACTTGAGCAACGCAAGCGTCAGCAGGGTTCATCAACTTAAGACCTTCTTCCATTGCTACTGCACCTACATACAATTTCTTGCCCAAACCGAGGGTAGTAACATCGATCTCTACGCGGTTAGGAATTTGTGTATAGATACCGTTCACTTTGAGTTTCTTCATCTCAAGGGAGAGCTTACCACCGGCTTTCACACCTTCTGCGTGACCAGTCAATTGTACTGGGATAGCTACGGTTACAGGTTTTTGCTCTGTTACCTCCAAGAAGTCGATGTGGAACAACTCCTCAGATACTGGGTGGAATTGCAACTCTTTTACCACAGCTACTTTCTTTACATCACCGATGGTGAGTTCTACAGCCATAGTGTCAGGAGTGTAGATGAGTTTGCGAACGTCGTCAACAGTTACAGTGAAAGTGATGTTCTCGCCATTGCCATAGAGGTTGCAAGGAACGAGGTTCTCTTTGCGGAAAGCCTTAGCTGCTTTCTTGCCGTACTCGCTACGTGGAGTACCTACCAATTCAAAAGTTTTCATTTCTGTTATAAAGTGTTACTCAATAATAGGGCAATGTTCCAGCCTTTGGCCTCATAGCCTTTCGCCTAATCGCCTTGGTGCTGTCTGTGTGGCTGCCCGTATCCCATCACACATGAGATTTCTCTCTAAAAAAAGCCCGACATGCGGGCTTCTTTTGTTGACCAACCTGGAATCGAACCAAGATTTTCAGAACCAAAATCTGACGTAATAGCCTTTATACCATTGGTCACCGTTACACTTCCTTTTCGAAAGCGAGTGCAAAGGTACTGCTTTTTTTTGACATGACCAAATATTTTGGCAAAAAAGTGCAATTTTTATGCATTTTTATGCATTTTTGCCTCAAAAACAGCCCTTACCTTTGCCTTTAACCTATAATCTCAACGATAGAGTAGTTCTTCTTGCCTTTTTGGCAGAGCAGGTATTTGCCATTGAGCAGCATGTCTGCGGTGATAGCTTTTTGAGGATCGGTGAACTTCTCTTTGTTGATAGAGAAACCGTTGGCGATAATCATCTTGCGCGCCTCGCCTTTAGATGGGAAAATCTTGGTTTTCTCTGCCAACAGATCGAGTGGAGGAATACCTGCCTCGATGTCCTCGCGGCTTACTTCGAATTTATCTACACCGTCAAACACTTGCAGGAAGGTCTCCTCGTCCAGCTTGCTCAGTGCCTCATGGGTAGCATTACCAAAGAGGATATTACTTGCCTCTACGGCTGCATCATAGTCTTCGCGGCTGTGTACCATGACGGTCACTTCCTCTGCCAAACGCTTTTGCAGACTGCGCATGTGAGGTGCCTCATCGTGTGCAGCAATCAGCGCATCAATAGTCTCTTTGTCCAAACAGGTGAAGATACGGATATAGCGTTTCGCATCATCGTCGCTCACATTGAGCCAGAACTGGTAGAAGCGATATGGGCTGGTGTACTTGCGGTCGAGCCATACATTGCCGCTCTCGGTCTTACCGAACTTACCACCGTCGGCTTTGGTGATGAGTGGGCAGGTGAGTGCAAATGCCTCGCCACCGCCCATCTTCTTGATGAGTTCGGTACCAGTGGTGATATTGCCCCATTGATCGCTACCGCCCATTTGCAGTTTGCAGTTCTTGTGCTTGTTCAGATATACATAGTCGTAGCCTTGCAAGAGCTGATAGGTGAACTCGGTAAAGGACATACCTTGGCTGCACTCGCCGTTGAAGCGTTTTTTCACAGAGTCCTTAGCCATCATATAGTTGACGGTAATGAGTTTACCTACCTCGCGTGCGAAATCGAGGAAGGTGTAGTCCTTCATCCAGTCGTAGTTGTTCACGAGTTCGGCTGCGTTCTCGCCCTCACCGAAGTTCAGGAAACGCTCCAATTGCTTCTTGATACATTCTTGGTTGTGGCGCAGAGTAGCTTCATCGAGGAGGTTACGCTCGGCAGACTTACCACTGGGGTCGCCAATCATACCTGTAGCACCACCGATGAGTGCAATAGGCTTGTGACCTGCGTTTTGCAGGTGCTTAAGCATCATGATACCGCAGAGGTGACCGATATGCAAACTGTCAGCTGTAGGGTCAATACCGAGGTATGCAGCAGTAGGTTCTTTCAGGAGTTGTTCTTCGGTGCCTGGCATCATGTCTTGCAACATACCACGCCAGCGCAGTTCATCTACAAAATTCTTCATTACTATATATAATAAGGTGTATATTTGGGTTTATTTAATACGTAAGTTCTTGCGTGTCTCTTTTGGAAGAGCATTCTTGTGTACGAGTATGGTGTTGGTCTTGTATTGCATGTATGCTTCGGATACATACCATATACCTTTGTACTCACTCTTCTTGGTACCCCATGAGTTCTTTACCATGTAGTAGCGTTTGCCGTTTTGGTCTTTGGCTGTACCGAAGATTTGCATACCGTGGTCGTCGGTGTTTTCCCAGCTGTCGTATGCTGCTTGGCGCATCTCTTGGGTGATGGTTTTCTCAGGCAATGGCTTCTTGGTCAGCTCCTCGCGTTTGTCAGTAGCAGAGAGACCCAACCAACGTGCTGCATCGCTACCGCTGAGGTCAGCTGCTTTTTCCTCCTCTGGCACTACGCCCAGACCCTTGCGGGTGAAGCATATCTCGCTCACATCAGCACCCCAAGCCAAGGTATAGCCGTTTGCAAGTGCGTTGTCAATGATAGCCATCATCTCGTCCATTGGCACGTTGTACATCTGATCCATGCGCCAGTTGTCAGGTACCTCAAGGGCGAAGGTGGTGTAGTATGGATGGTGGGTATAGCTGGTGATGCTCACATAGTCATCTGCATTCAGACCCAACTCCTCAGCGAAAGTCTTTGGTGTATATTCCTTGCCGTTGTAGGTGAAGGTCTCAGGGCACTCACCCAAATAGGTGTCATAGACAGCGGTGAGGGCTTTTTTCCATACTGGGGTGAGTTTCTTCAGTCCGCTATTGGTGACAGCATCTACTACACCGTCAGCCACTGCATCGAGTTCAGTGTGAACAGGCAATGTGTCAGCAGGGCTGCTACCATATTGGATACCAGGCATGGCCTCTTGTGGCACAAGACCATAGTTCTTGAGGCAGTATATCACATCGTATGCTGAACCACCAGGAGCAAATTGTGCATTGCCGTACATGCGAACCACATATTCCGCGCGGTCGAGCATGGTGTGGTGTACCACGAACATCTCGCTCAGGTCATATTCGCCTTTGCCCATGCGCAGGAGTTCGCTCTCGAGGAAACCAATGGTAGAGTAGCTCCAGCATGTTCCGCTACGGTTTTGGTCTTTGACAGGTGTGATAGCGATGCTATCTACGGTCGTAAAGCGGAAACCCTCTGTGGAGTCGTTGGCTGTTGTAGCCTCTTGTGCCATACTGCTGAGTGCAAATGCACCAAGTAGTACTGATAAAAATACTTTTTTCATATATTCTTTGCTTTAAACTATATTTTCTATTTAAGACAACTTAAACAACTTTTCCGCTTCGCCAACATCGCTCAGCGGCAAGGATTTTGCAAGTGCGTAGTGCGCTAAATGAACTTGGCAAGCGCAGTGTTGGCGCGCGCAGATGTTGTCAATGTTGTCTTTAATCTGGTAACTCTTTGCTTTATCCTAATCTGGAAACTCCATGAGATATGCCTTGATAAACTCATCAATGTCGCCATCCATCACGGCATTGACATTGCTGGTTTGGTAGTTGGTTCGGTGATCCTTCACACGGCGGTCATCAAAGACGTAGGAGCGGATTTGGCTTCCCCATTCGATTTTCTTTTTTCCGGCCTCCACTTTGGCTTGTGCTTGACGACGTTTCTCGAGCTCGAGTTCATAGAGTTGGCTACGCAAGTGGCGGAGAGCATTCTCGCGGTTCTTAGGCTGGTCGCGTGTCTCGGTGTTCTCAATCACAATCTCATCGGGTTGGTTGGTGAGTGGGTTGATGAACTTATAGTGCAGACGCACACCAGACTCCACTTTGTTGACGTTCTGTCCACCCGCACCGGATGAGCGGAAGGTGTCCCATGATATACCTGCTGGATCTACGTGAATATCAATCGTGTCATCAATGAGTGGCACTACGAATACGGATGCGAATGAGGTCATACGTTTGCCCTGTGCGTTGTATGGGCTCACGCGCACGAGGCGGTGTACACCATTCTCGGATTTGAGGTAGCCGTATGCCATATCGCCTTCGATATTGAAGGTGACGGTCTTGATACCTGCTTCGTCGCCTTCTTGCAGGTTGGCGATGGTCACTTTGTAGTCATGTTTCTCGCAGTAGCGTTGATAGAGGCGCATGAGTTGCTCTGCCCAGTCTTGTGCCTCGGTACCGCCAGCACCTGACACAATCTTGAGTACCGCAGGCATTTGGTCCTCCTCGTGCGAGAGCATATTCTTCATCTCGAGGGCTTCCACCTCTTTGATAGCGTGGGCGTATGCAGCATCAACTTCCTCTTCTGTGACAAGTTCTTCTTTGCAGTAGTCGAAGGCGAGTTGTAGTTCTTCGGTAGCGGAGCGCACGCCTTCGTATCCTTCGATCCATGCTTTGATACCTTTCACTTTGCGCATTTGTGCTTCAGCAGCTTTGGCATCTTCCCAGAACCCAGGATCTTGTGTGCGGAGTTCTTCTTCTTCGAGTTGTACGCGTTTTTCGTCGATAGCCAAGTATTGTTTGAGCTTATCGGCGCGTTGTTGAATTTCTTTTAGTTGTTCTATAGTTATCATAAGTTTTCAGTTATCACGTTTCTGTTTATCCAATTTGGCTGCAAAGGTACAAAAAAATATGCACATACGCAAGCGAGCGAGCATTATTTGTAAAAAAAGATAGATTTATCTATCTGCATACGATCTTCAATATTCCACTCAAGCTCGCTTGAAGGGGAATGTTAAAGATTGGATGCAAGGTGTAGCCATTTTTTTGTAAATAATGTAAGTAAAGCTGAAGTATGGGCTGCGTAGGGTGGGAGTAGCTACGGGGGAATTGGCTTTTTATGCTTGGCTATATGTGTGGCATAAAAGCCAAGGCAGATGTCCGAAGGTACTAAAAATATTGCATTTGCTGTTGGACAGTACAGCAAATGGGTAGTATTTTGCACATGTATCTTCGGGTGGATAGGCGGTGGATAAGCGGTGGATAGCCTCTCCTGAATCCCTGATTTTTTACGCTTGCCGAAGGAATGGTTATTGAAAAAAAAGACTTTTCCTCGTTTTGAGGTATATTTTAGTAAAAACTATCATTAGTCCACCTTAAGCGCGAGGCGAAGACCGAGCCCTGGTATGGTGCTTGCAAGTGCAGTACCGCATCGAAACGACACACGACAATACCGTGCATCGTTGATTTGATAGTTGCCACCACGGCACACGTGATAGTCGCCATTTGCAGGACCTGTAGGGTTAGTCTGTATCATATACAACTGATTTATAGTTTTTTGTCTAATCCTAAATTCTCAAATATTTTCTCCCAAATTCTCAAAGTTGGCACAAAAACGACTACTTTTTGTGAACTATGCAAGTTTTTAGGTGTATTTTTTTGAAAAAAGGTTGAGTGTGCTGAAATTAGAAGTCACCTGCAGGTTAGGGGACCTGAAGGAGTGCGACGGAACGCACTCCGAGCGCAGTGCCCGAAGAGTCCCCACTCTGAGGAATCAGCGCAAGCATAGCACAAATACGCCTATCTATGGCTAATTTGTACCCAATTTGTGGCGATTGTATATCCAACATTTGTGCCTCTATATAATATAGTATTGCCGTATCTTCGGCATTTTAGTATTTTTGTGCCAAAAGATAGGAGAATTTAGAGAGTGGGATAATAGTATATATAACACGCGGAAGTATCTGTATTACAAGAACTTCCGCGTGAGTATGTTCTTTTGAAAAAAGCTTTCATGTGAATAATATAGATCATATTTCTATAATATAAATCTAATATTCTCAAGTAACTTCCTTCTATATCTATTTTCTGGAGGTTAATCGTTTATGTGACTGAATTGTTATAAAAATTTCTTGAAAATGTAATTTCAATTTATCCCATTTATTTTGAGATAAGGAGTAAGAAATTGTATTGGCAGTTGTATAAATTGTGAATGTCGGACATTGTTGATGTGTAAATGCTTGTTCTACAAATATGTACGGAAAAATACAATCACAACGATTGACCCAACATTTGTTATCTTTTTCTTTATAGATTAAAATTGGATTTATAACGGTGTACGAACCTTCGTTCCATGACAGTTTCACAGAATCAACATCCACTAATGTTTTATTAGTTAAAGTCATTTTGATAGAAACAGTATCGCACGAACTTAGATGAGTCATATCAAATAGCAATGGATTCTTGTTGTCGGCAGACTGAAAAGAATTCTCAAAAATAAAGAATAAATTGCCTAACTCTATATTTCGCATCAAATACATATCTTCGGTTTTAACTGCGAAAGAGAGACAGGAGTATAGGCTAAAAAGCAAAATCAGTATTTTCTTCATAGTTATAAAATTAATCAAGGGGGAGAACGTCATTTTCTCCCCCTTTTAGTTGTTAATTATTCACCATAAACGGTGTAAACATTAATCACGTACAAGCCTAAAATACTCTTAGCTTGTTTATCAACGTGACTGATGCGTGTAATACCTGCAGATTTAGCAGCTTTGTTAATGCCACCGTTTCCAGCAGTAACTAAGCCCAATACATTTAGTGTTTGAGCACGACCAACTTTTGTTCCAACAACATTGCTGGTAATTGCAACTGGCACTGTGTGGTTAGTGAAAATGAAACCAGACATGACGCCTTCCATTGCTCCACAACTGGTCAATCCCAGTGAAAGTGCTATCGCACATGCGATAGGAAATAGTTTTTTCTTCATAAATCAAAGAAGTTAAAAGTTAATAATAATGTTAAAAGATATGCATACATATCTTATTACTTAAGTCTCATGTTTTCCCATGATTGAGATGCATCAAAACTTGTTGCAACAATAGGTGTTTGAGGCTTCTCGTTAATCAAAAATGCTTCTTTTTGAACATGCTTTTTGATATATTCAGCCAATTCTGCATACGATACATTCCCTTTTGTTTCTTGTAATTTTTTTAGTAGGAAATAGGTAAATAATCCGTGTCCCTTCTCTGGATAAGTCATAGCAGTTTCATCACCGCTGGATGCTGAAAATACAACAGCATTGCCATTAAGTGCTTCTTTTTTCGCTTCGCGTGCAATGCCACGTGCGGCAACGAGCATACTGCCTTCTTTGTTTGCACCAGTAAAACATGCATCCATAAAATATGTAATATTATCTGCTTTAGTGCTAGCTAAAGTAGTATATAAGGTGTTTAGACTATAGCATGTTGTTGTATTAGTACCCGTACCATCTACAGGAATGATATATGCATCACCAGTTTTCTCATCGGGAATACCATGCCCACAATAATAGACTACTGCTCTGCTGTTTTCAAAATTATTGAGTGCGTATTTCAGCCAATCTACACCACCCGAAATAACACCATATGAAGCATTTACACAATAGCGAATTTGACGTTCTGGAATACCTAAAGTCTTTACGCAATACTCTTTAAATATTTCTCCATCATGTGCAGCAAAATTTACATCATCTACAAATTGATAATCCTCGTTAGCAATAATTAAAGCATACGTATTGTCTTGTATATTAGACGATTGAGGTATGTTTCTATCTACATCTGATAGGATAGGCTGCTTAATTTCAGTAACAACATCGCTGTTTTTATTGGCTATGGAATTTGATGTGTTTTGTGTATCAGATGCCAAATTTGTTGATGCCTGATGGGGTGTGTTTACAAGATCAAATTCTCCTAAAATACTAAATCTACTTAATCTTTTTGTCTTTGCTAATGCTCGATTATCCTCAAACAATTCTAATTGTGGAACAAAAAGAGTATTCAGCGAAAGTTGAGCAACGTATGTTCCACCTGCAATAGCCTTTATTCCTGTTGTAGCGTATGGCTCTACACACCCTGGATCTGTAATTTTTATATTCGTAACTCTATTCACAGGTATTTTAACATATATATAGCCAGAAGTACTTAATTCTGCTAATTTTACATTATTAACAACAACATCGTATGTCATCATATCTCCCATACCGAAAGCACCGTTTTTAGCATCCCTAAAAACATATAAGTCAGCATAATCTTGTGCCAACATACTAGAAATGGCAGAAATAATGCATATTATTACACATTGAAGTTTTTTCATAATTATTTGTTTATTTGAATTGTTTTTTCTATTGTTTGCATCGTTTCATCATTGATGCGATTTTTGCGTAACCATTTTTGAAAGTCCTCTACAGATAATTCAGGTACAAATTCTCCCATATCTGATGCAGGCATAGAGAATGCTTTTTTAGAGAATACCAGAATAAATGTATCAAACTCTACCGTCTTTTCTGTCACTAAAATCGTTTCCTCTCGGTAAGGATAGATGGGGTCAGCAGTAGAGAGATATGTATATTCTTTATTGCTTTTCACCTCTCGCGCTGTACCATCCTCATTCTCGTAGGGCATCATACAAGAGATAATACCTGCATTATCATCGCGGAAGAAGATAGCCACATATCCTGATGCGGGTGATTTGAACAAAATAGACACTTTATCTCCGCTCCTAAATTGGTCAGCTTCAAAACCATTATTGAGGACTTGCATTTTCAGTTCTACCTCTGCGGTTTTCAACTCACGCGCTTTGCCACACACAGAAGCGGTAATTACCATGACATCATTTTCATATGCAATACTAACTTCAGGTTCTTTGGTATCGCTCAACCAAATTGCCTTTGATTCGGTAGAAGCATAACTATCCGACTGAACTTGTGATTTGCTATTTGAGGTGTGAATGGTTGTTGTGGTAGATTGTGATACAACCTGCCCAAATTCATTGGCAATAGCTTCGTTGCGCGCTTTATCAATGGCTATTTGTTTTGCGCGGTTCAATGGTACTTCGCCAGGTACGGTATAGCGATATTCGCCACAAACGGTTGCTACACGTTGCGCGTGAATGGTTGTTGCCAATAAAAGAAATAATATCAGATGAATGGTGTATCTCATTAAAAGCCAAGTACTTTATCTAATTGTTCGTGCAATTTGTCGCCCTTCTTCTCCAATTCTTCGCGTACAGCCTGTTTTGCTGCTTGTTTTGCCATTTCGCCATTATACGCAATGCGCACCATTACTTCGCGGTTCTTGTTTTTCAAAACGCGATAACATTCTACCACAACAATGGTACGTCCAATAGACTGGCTAATAAGATTCTTGCTTGACATGACTGTTTCAGAAATACTGACTGCATCTTCGGCTGCAAGTTGTTGGTTGGCAACCGTGTTTTCAACCAATGCAGCTACCTCTGTTTGGATTTGACCTGCAAGATTTGTAATGGCTAACGATGTAGCAGCAGTTTTGGCTGCATCATAATTCTCTGCAATGGATTGTGCATTTGCCATAATGTATTTTGGAAAACCTAAATCATCGTATTGGTACTCCATTTCATACGAACGTTGTAATTGTTTTTCCAATGGCAATGCTCCTGGACTCACTACCCAACCTTCTTTGGCAAGACGTTTGGCTTCTTTCTTGGTTGCTTTATCCACACGAGCAGATAACTCTTTCTTTGCCATTTTTTTGATTTCTTGGCGTTCTTTCATGATTTCTTTTGCATCTTGTGCAAAACTAGCGCTGCATGCTATCAGCAATGCCATCGCCACAAATAGTACTTTTTTCATACGATTATTGTTTTATGGGTTAATGATTAGTTATTTATATTCTTCTTGCATTACACATATAGGCATACAAAAAACGTGGATTCCGACTGCTGTCGTTCCACGTTCAGAGGCTCTCGCATTGCCTAATATCCTAAAACGACAACGCGAAGCCCACGCCGAATATAAATATTCTCCGTGCTACTTTCTAGTTAAGGTACGCGTGTGCGCATACGCATATACGCAAAAGACGTACCAAAATAGGCACAGAGGGATAATCTATATCCCGTAGGACATCTATCGTTGCACTGTTCCGAGGATATTTCTGAAATTTGCGAGATTTCTGAACATCAGAACGGAGCGTCAATAAACGCCATTTAATATGTCTTGAAAGCCACGACTGGGGTATTTGGTCAAATAATTTGGCTTTCCGAGAGGGGACATTTCCCACCCTCTAAACCCTGGCGTTGAGCTTTCGGGTGCAAAGGTACAACATTTTTTTCATTCCTGCAAGATATTGTACAAAAAAATCGCCCTTTGTGTCTGAAAACACAAATGGCGATTTTTTCTCAATCTTAACAAAACGCACTTTTTCGGTTTTGGTGGTCTCGGGGAGTTCTCTCGGTGTTCTCAGGGTCGTCTCTTGGTGAAATCGGGCAACGGATCAAGAAACGAAAAGAGAAGGAATCTTAATAAAACGCACTTTTTCGAGAAATACTCGGAGATCGTCGGAAGTATTCGGAGTTATTCAGTCTTTTTTCAACGCTTTCTTGTGATTGATGACAGGGTAGTTATACATCTCATAGAGGCGGGCACGGAGGAAGTCCGTGTCCTTGTTGGAGAGGTGAATGAGTTGCAAACGGCTCTCAATATATGCGTCAAATGCCTCACCGCGTTCGTAAAGCTCATAGCCCAAGTGGATATGGCGGTCAATGAGTTGGCAGACAAATTGTATTTGCTCGTTTCGACTCATTTCGTGCAACGCAGGGTTCTCTGTCAAGGCTCGGTCAATATCGTGATTGATGGATGGTGTGAGGCGATAGACAATACGGCCCTTTTGTCCCTTGATACCCACAGACATAGACACCAGGTCATCCTTGCGCGACTTTTTCCACTTCGGATTATCGCGTTTGAGTTGCATCTCACGCGCCTTGAGGTAGTCGCATGGGTCGAACTCATACGATATACTGACAGGGCAGATATTCAGTTCTTTAACGCGCTCAAAGAAGTCTTCCGCATCAATGGTGAGCATCTTCAGTACGCCTGGTTGAGTGACGTCGTTGCCGTCTTTGGCGCGACCCTCGCGCTGCGCTAACCAAATGGATTTGTGGCGTTTGCGCAAGTGACGGATATACTGCGAGAGCGTAGTGGCATTATTGACTTGGTCGCGAAAACCACCATTACGAATCACGACAAAGGCGCGCAAGAAACGCACCAGATGTTCAATCCACCATTTGCCAAACAGATTATTGCCAATACCAAAATAAGGGTGAATAAAATAGCGGACACGCAGCAGAAATGTGAGCCATGTGGCATCCATGACTATATCGCGATGGTTGGTCATGAAGAAGGCGCCGTGACGGATATCTTGCTCTATTTGTTTCTTATCGCCGTGGTACTGCAACTGAATACCCTGCGTGGTCTTGCGGCGCATGACCAACAAGATGGGATAGAGTATCAAGAAGTCCACCAACGGCAGAATCCACCCCGAGTAATATGCGCGAATGTGCTTAAATTTCTTCATCAAAGATATTAATTATTAACTATTAATGATTAATTACTGCTTGTGTGTCATAATATCAAGGATGAGGTCATCGGTGACCTGCATACCGTCGTGACCAATGCGGGTGAGGTTGCGGATAGTACGGTCAATATCGTCTTCTACAATGCCTTCGGTGGAGTCCGCGTAGGAGTGCTGCATCGCCAGATAGGCACTGAAGATAGCCGTAGACACGCCACTGGTGACCTTCAATGCACAGCCTGGTTTTGCACCATCGCAAATCATACCCGAGATATTGGCAATCATATTCTTGATAGCGTAGGTGATCTCCTCGTAGTTTCCGCCCATGAGATAGGTGATACCTGCTGCCGAACCTGTGGCAGCTACCACGCAACCACATAGTGCCGACAAACGACCAAGCGACTGTTTGATATAGATAACCGTGAGGTTGCTGAGCGCCAAAGCGCGAAGTGTTTTCTCTTCGCTACAACCGTTCTCCTTCGCGTACAAATATACTGGAATTGAGCATGATATACCCTGATTGCCCGAACCCGAATTACTCATCACTTGCACCATTGCACCCGACATACGCGCATCGCATGCACCGCAGGTGTAACTGATGATTTTTGTAAATAAGGTATCACCAAACAACTGTTTCATCTCTGGTGTCGCAGAGAGAGTAGTAGAACGTAGCAATCTACCCAACCCATGGCCGTACTGGTCTGCAAACGAGGTCTCCGCTGCTATGGTATTCATCTCTGCACCATCTTTCAAGAAGGTAATATCATGCGTATCTACCTCCATGGCAAAGTCATACACACGGCGGAGATTTAAGCCTACCCCCGTCCCCTCCCTGAATGCATCCCATGACGCAGGCGGCATCGGGGACCCCGCTAAGGGAAGGGTGTTTTGCGCGGTGCTGAAGTCCTTCCCTTCAGGGGAGGATTTAGGAGAGGTTTCCTCCACAAACTTCGTATGCTCATCCATGATAGTGGCTTGAGCTGTTTGCTGTCCTTTGCGTACTTCGGCATGGATATAGAGGATGCTGGGTGCTTCGTAATTGATATGAATTTGCGCAGGTACACGCAACATATACTGTTTAGCATATGCCACCGCTTCGGGGGTCGCATCACGTAGCACCTCAAGCATATATTCGGACTTACCGACTGTAGCACCCAACGCAATAGCAATAGGCAATCCCGTCATGCCTGTGTTAGGGATACCCACTGCAAGGGCGTTCTTATATACGTTTTTAGAGAGATAAACTACGATCTCGTCAGGTTCTGCACCTAAAAGTTCTTTGGCGCGAGCCACGCACAAGGCTACTGCTATCGGCTCAGTACAACCAATAGCAGGAATAACCTCAGAGCGGAGTAATTGAAGGAGTTCTGGATTAGTCATATCGTAAGAAATGAAATTTAAGTCGGATGATGGTATACAGGATAAGCACTTTGTCGAAGTACCTGTTCGCGCTTTTTAGTCGATGGCGTAGGAGTTGAAAGAGTCTTTTCTTGTCTTCCTCGTGCGTGGTGGCTGTGGTGGATAACTCGTTCTGGCGATAGTAGTAGCCCGTATGGTTGATGACGATGTATTTTGGTTGGGCTAACCAATGGTCGATGGTGAAGATAACATCCTCGTAGTACATGCGTTCGGGGAACGTGATGGCATTCTGCTGTAGCCACTGACGTCTAAATATCCGTACCCATGGTGTAGTATAGTTGAATGGGTGTGGGGTGTGTATGCTGATGCGTTTGCCCATGCTGGATACGCGTTCGAAGCCATGCAGGACAACATCGGCTCTATCGGCGAGAGGCAGGATATCGGCATACAGGTTTGGGGCTATATAGTCGTCTGCATCTACGAAGGCAATCCACTCCCCAGTAGCATACTTCATGGCGTTGTTGCGCGCGGCACCTTGTCCTTGATTAGGCTGAGTATGAATCTCTATGCGTGAGTCTCGCTGGGCAAATTCTTGCGCTATGGATAGGCTACTATCGGTAGAGCCATCGTTGATGAGCAGAATCTGCAGATCGCGATGTGTCTGATGTATCAGCGACTCAATGCACTGTGCCAAGTACTTCTCGGCATTGTAGATAGGTACTATGACGCTTATTTTTGCCATGTCTGTACGCAATGTGTGAATAGTTGTTCAAACTGCAGTGCCTGTTGTTGGCGTGAGAACTGCTCTTTCTGCACAACCGCTTGGCGTGTGTAGCCTTGTCGTTGCCACTCACGGTACTTGTCAATGATAAAATCTTTTATCTCTTTGATATCGGATGAAGCCAATCCAGCGTTGGTTTCGCGGATAGTTTGTGCCAATAATCCGTAGTCAGAAGGGGTACAAAGCACAGGTTTCTCACATCCCAATGCTTCGTAGAACTTGGTAGTCATCATGCCTTTGGCATTTAGGTTCGTAAGTACTAATACGATGCTACTTTGGCGTAAGGCATCACCTACCTGGTCAAGTGGGATAGGTTGGTTTTCGGGTGTGTGGATAGATAGTTCTACATTCGGCAGGTTCAACTCGCGGACGGCTTGTTCTACCAGCGCTGTACTCTGAAACTCATAGAGTCTGCCTATGTATGAAATCCGAAATGTATCCGTAGGAATATCCTCTGCATAGTATTGCGCAGGGTCGTATCCATTGTATATCAGTGTTGTATTCGTATTGAATTGGCTAATGAAGTCCACATGCCATGGCGAGATAGTGGTCACAGTATCCGCTGCGCGTAATACACGATTGCGACGACGGATATTCACTGCTCTATACCAATTGCGGAAAGGACGTGTCCACCATTGGCGATGACTTTGGTACTGAGCACCAGGCACTTGCTCGTCCAAATCGCGGATGTCAGCAATGAGTGGAATATGCTTTTCGCAAGCCACATCGTAGGCAGCACGCAGAGGGAAGGTGGAGAATGTAGTGCAGAATACCAGGTCAAACTGTTGGTCCTTCACTTGCTCTTTCACCCATTGCGAGAAGCGACGATTGCGCCAATCGGTCAGTAATGACCATAGCGATTGCCAAGCCCATTGCCATGTGTTGTGGAAGGCGATGGGTTTCTCTATAATAGGGTATGCGTGCGGAAAATCGTAGGGCTGAAACTGTTCTGTATATACGGTTATGGTATGCCCGTTGTTAGCGAGATAATTGCACAAATACCGCAACCTCGGTGCATACGAAGGCTTACCAAAAGGGTCTGCTAATATCAGTATATTCAGTTTCATATCTTTCTTGCCTTTAACCTCTAACCTCTAAACTACAAATAATCTCCAGCAATTTTGTATACAAACTGCGGTGGTACGTATTCCCCGCGGGAGTAGTATTGTGCCACAGGAGTACTACTTCGCCAGCGTTCTGGTGTATCTTCTCAAGCAATCGTTGGCACTCAAAATAGGCCTCATCCTCGTTGAGATTCATATAGTTGCTATTGCTCAGTGTGCAGTCCATGATTGTCAAAGGATGTAGCACCAAGTCGGTGAGCTGCATGGTCTTCGGATTAATCCAGCGCACAGGTCGGGTGGTCTGCAAACGGAAGCCCACTTGGTCGGGGAACATCATCGTGAAGTCGTCGGTCACACCCATAGTCAATGACTGCATATCATCTATCGAGCAGCGAAGATAGTGGCTCCGATGAAACAGATCTTTTTGTTTACCTGTTGCTGTGTCTATCGCACCTTCTCTATTGACCATGTATGCCAATACATCTACCTTGGTCATCGTCCCCCCATAGTAACTTGAGTGTAATCCTATCTTAGCACCACTGTTTTCTATCAACTCTTCGGCGGTCTCATAGTCCTTGCCATCAAGTTTATATTGCGGATAATCATACCCCTTGCCCATGGTGTCTTTGACAAAGTATATACATTCCGCTCCTTCCACCTTCTTGTCTTGCGCAATCAGCCACGAGAAAGTAAAGGCGGGATCATTATGTATATCCCTGAGCGAAGCCATCACCTTGTGCCATTCTCCGCGCACGATACCGCCTATCGCTCCGCGCAAGTGACGGTAGTGGGCAATGGTATCTATATCGTGCGTCAAATAGATTTGGCTAAACGATGGGGTAGGCAACGGCAAATCCAACAGTTTCATCAGCATGCGTGCATACTCATCCACCATAGGAATCATCAGACGGTTATTCTGACCCAAAATCGAATACTTAGCCAAGAATCGTCCGTGCTCATCTCGCTCAGTATTAATCACTTCCTCCGCGCGCGATATAAAGAAGAAGGTGTTGTAGACAATATCCGTGCTAATAATCCAGGTTGGTTGTTCTGTGCCTTTTGCCTCTAATCTCTCGCCTTTCACCTCACGAAAATCAGGCATCACAATCTCCTTACCCAAATGCCCATTAGGCACAATCACCACGCGGTAATTCTGCCACTCTGCCTCATCAGCTGTATAACCTACTTGCTTGGCAGCCTCTTCGTTGCCATAGAGCATGAATTGGATAATATAATCAACAATCTCTTTCATACTTATTCTTCCTCGCTGAGTATTTCCCATTCGTAGAGACGTTGCTCCATTTCGCGCTTGATATGCTCGTAGCGTTGGAAGTTTTCCGCCGTTTGTTGTGCTACATCGGTGAGCAGTGTCTCTATCGTTTGTTGTTCTTGTTCCAATTTCGCAATGGCCGCCTCTACATCGGCAATCTGTTTCTCTTTCTTGCGGCGCGCTGCTGCCGCTGCCTTCTGCGCCGCATAGTCCTGTTTCGCAGACGAACTCTCGCCTTTCGCCTCATCGCCTTTTCGCCTCATCGCCTCATCGGTCTTCCTCTCCAATTCTTGGAGGTTATCAATCCGCTTGCTTCGCAAGAAATCGTATATGCCACCCAAATGCTCTTTCACCTTGCCTCCCCCAAACTCATACACCTTTTCCACCAGTCCATCCAGGAAATCACGGTCGTGGCTCACACAGATCACCGTACCGTTAAACTCCTTCAGTGCCGCTTTCAACACATCCTTCGACTGCATATCAAGGTGGTTCGTTGGCTCATCCAGAATCAATAAGTTGCATGGCTCCAGTAGCAAACGAATCATTGCCAGACGACTTCTCTCGCCACCAGAAAGCACCTTCACTTTCTTCTCCGATGCCTCTCCCCCGAACATAAACGCGCCTAATATATTGCGTATCTGTGTGCGAATATCGCCTACAGCCACATTGTCAATCGTTTGGAAAACTGTCAGTTCGCCGTCGAGCAATGCCGCTTGGTTCTGTGCAAAATACCCAATCTTTACATTATGCCCAATCTTCAGCTGACCCATATAATCCAATTGCCCCATGATACAGCGCACCAGTGTTGTCTTACCCTCGCCGTTCTTACCCACAAAAGCCACTTTCTCGCCTCTACGAATCGTGAAGGTCGCATTTTGGAATACCATATGCTCGCCAAAGTCCTTGCGCAAATCTTCCACGATTACAGGGAAGTCGCCGCTGCGTGGCGCAGGCGGAAAACGCAAACTCAGTCTTGAATTGTCCTCCAGATCCACCTCCAATCGCTCCAACTTCTCCAGTTGCTTAATGCGCGACTGCACTTGCACCGCCTTGGTCGCCTTATAGCGGAAACGTTCGATAAAGTCCTCGGTCTCCTGAATCATCTTCTGTTGATTCTGATAGGCGCGCACCTGTTGCTCGTGACGCTCCTGACGGAGTACCTTGAACTGTGAGTAAGGCACATTGTAGTCATATATTCTACCGAGCGTAATCTCTATCGTTCGTGTTGTCACATTGTCCAAAAAAGCGCGGTCGTGGCTCACCAACACCAACGCACTACCGTTGTTCTTGAGGAACTCCTCCAACCATTGTATTGACTCTATATCGAGGTGGTTGGTCGGCTCATCCAGTAGCAGCAGGTCGGGGTGTTGCAAGAGTATCTTCGCCAACTCTATACGCATACGCCAACCGCCCGAGAACTCCGAGCAAGGGCGGTCAAAGTCCTTCCTTTCAAAGCCCAATCCGATAATAGTCCTATCCATCTCCGCGATAAATCGAGCCTCATCCCCGATATCTGATTCCCGATTGCCGATAACCCCCATCACATCCTCCCTCAGCGTCTTGCCGTCCACATGCATCATCACCTGTGGCAGATAGCCGATGGTCAGGTCGCCCATCTTACTGATGCGTCCCGAAGAAGGTGTCTCTACCCCTGCCAACAAACGGAGCAAGGTCGTCTTACCCGCGCCGTTCTTGCCCACCAACGCCACTCTATCGCGTGGGTTAATCAAGAAGGTTATATCGTCCAATATCGGACGCGATGAGTATTCTATGCTGAGATGTTCTACGCTTATCATATAAAACTATCTTTAAGTCCATTAAGTGCTCTACCTGTATAACTATCTGCACACTCCATAATCTGCTCCGGCGTGCCTTCTGCCACTATCCGTCCTCCTTCATCGCCTCCCTCTGGCCCCAAATCTATGATATGGTCGGCTGCCAATATCACCGACGGATTATGCTCTATCACCAATACCGAATGCCCTCTGCTAATCAGCGCATTCAACGCTTTCAGCAGCACTGCCACATCGTGGTGATGCAAGCCCGTCGTGGGCTCATCAAAGATAAAGAGGGTAGGTGTAGCGTTCTCTTGCGCCAAGAACGATGCCAACTTCACGCGCTGGCTCTCGCCACCCGACAAGGTGCTGCCTGCTTGACCCAACTTCACATACCCTATACCGACATCCTGCAACGGCCGCAACCTATTGACAATCTTCTTGCATGCCGTGTCTTCTGAGAAGAAGTCAATCGCCTGATTAACCGTCATCTCCAGCACATCGTAAATGTTCTTGCCGCGATACTGCACATCCAGCACATCCTGCTTAAAGCGTTTACCCTTGCAGTGCTCGCATTCCAACACCACATCGGCCATGAACTGCATCTCTATCGTTATCGTTCCCTCGCCTTGGCAGGCTTCGCACCTACCGCCTGGTGTGTTAAACGAAAAATGCGATGGCGTGAAACCCAATTGTTTGCTCAGTTGTTGCTCCGCGTATAACTTACGTATCTCGTCGTATGCCTTCAGATAGGTCACAGGGTTCGAACGCGAGGACTTTGTTAATGGGTTCTGATCTACAAACTCCACATTATGAATGAGTTGCAGACTGCCCTTCAGACTACCAAAGTCACCCGTCCGTTCGGCTATACCGCCATAGTGTTTCTTCAGCGCAGGGTACAGCACTTTCGTAATCAACGACGATTTTCCGCTACCGCTGACACCTGTCACCACTGTCATCACATTCAGCGGGAAGCGAACATTGATGTTCTTGAGGTTGTTCTCAGTCGCACCGATAACCTCTATATAGTTATTCCATGTACGCCTATAAGGCGGAATAGAATACGTGAATTTCTCTATCTTTGGCGCCCCAGCATATACCAGTTCGCCGCCGTGGCGACCTGCTTTCGGACCAATCTCTATCGAATAATCCGCTGCTTTCTGTATCTCATCGTCGTGCTCTACGACCACAATCGTATTGCCCAAATCGCGCAACTGCTTCAGCACATGTATCAGTCGTTGTGTATCCCTTGGGTGCAGACCGATACTTGGCTCATCCAATACATACAACGAACCTACCAGACTACTGCCCAACGACTTAGCCAAATTGATACGCTGCCCCTCGCCACCCGACAAGGTGCTGGACATACGACTCAGGGTCAAATAACCCAACCCCACATCCTGCATAAACTGAAGCCGCGAACGAATCTCCGTTAAAAGAGGCTCAAAAGGAGAGAGATTTCCATCACCTCCCGAAGGGACAGCACTTCGCCCATCGGGCGACACTACGGCTGCTGTGCAGCCTTTAAACCACTCCGCTAATTGCGTAATCGGCATCTGATTCAGTTCGGTTATCGACTTTCCGCCTACCAGCACATACTCTGCCTCTTTCCTCAATCGCTTGCCCAAGCAGTCAGGACATATCGCCTTGCCTCTATAGCGACTGAGCATAACGCGATACTGTATCTTGGCATATTGTTTGCTCTCCAACTCATGGAAAAAGTCGTTCAACCCGTGGAAATATTCATTACCTATCCACAGCAACTGCTTTTGTTCGGTTGTCAGTTCGTAGTATGGTGTGTGTATTGGGAAGTCAAACTTATCCGCTGCATAGATCAGTGCCTCGTTCCATAGGCCCATCTTCTCGCCTTTCCAGCATGCTATCGCCCCTTCGTATATCGATTTCGTTTTGTCTGGAACAACCAAGTCAGGGTCTATGCCAATCACATTGCCATATCCGCCGCACGTAGGGCATGCCCCCAAAGGACTATTGAAGTCAAACAGATGCTCCGTGGGCTCCATAAACGTCATTCCATCTGCTTCAAAGCGTTGCGAGAAGGTTTCTACATCTGATTCTGTAACTACCTTACATTCGCCTTTTCCCTCAAAGAATGCTGTCTGTACCGAGTCCGCAAAGCGGTTCAGCGTACTCTCTTCGCCATCGGCTATGACGCGGTCAACCAGCAGATAGGTCAAATCTTCCTTCTTGGCAAGCGCAATGTTGGCGCGCGCAGGTGTTGTTGAATTTTGTTGTTTATGTTGTTGGATTAAAGTATCTCCGTTGTTTGTCAGCACTTGATTCAGTCGCAGCACTTCCCCCGTTCCATCCTCCTTGAATCGGTACAAACGAGCAAAACCCTGTTGCTGCCAGATACCCAATTGTTCCTCTATATTGTCCGTCACGATAGGGGAGAGCAGAAACACTTTTGTCCCTATCGCTTGCCTACGCAGGCACTCCACCACATCATGCACGCTGTGACGTTTCACTTCCATGCCGCTTACGGGCGAAATGGTCTTGCCTGCGCGTGCAAACAGTAGTTTGAGGTATTCGTGAATCTCCGTCACTGTGCCCACTGTACTACGTGGGTTGCGATTGGTCACTTTCTGCTCAATGGCTATGGCTGGAGGGATACCCTCTATGAAGTCCACATCGGGTTTCTGCATACGCCCAAGGAACTGGCGGGCATACGAACTCAGGCTCTCTACATAACGCCGTTGACCTTCGGCAAACAATGTGTCGAAGGCCAATGAAGACTTACCGCTACCGCTGACACCCGAGATGACGACCAACTTGTTGCGTGGTATATCTACGGTTATGTCCTTCAGGTTATGCGTCCGTGCCCTGTGAATATGTATTACATCTTCGTTCAAATACTCTTGTCTCTAAACACTAAACACTAAACACTAAACTAATCCCCAAGGTATTCCACTGCCAAACTATCCACCAATTGTCTCAGTTCGGGGTTATACAGATTCCTATACTCCTCGCTCAGTTCAGGGATACGAATCACCTGACCCTCACGCACGTGTGCTGGGTGCTTGATAATGTCTCTATTCGCTTCATAGATAAACACCCACAAGTCTTTTTGCGCATAATATTTGTACGCTATCCATGCCAATCGACTGTCTTTTCCTACTTGTTCGATACCGATGAAGTTCACATACTCGCGTGGCTTCTCTGCCAAAGTCAATTCTTTCACCTCCACCACTTCTTCTTCCACCACGGTCACTTCCTCTACTGTTGGTTGACAGTCTTGCATACATTGCCACCATTGTATCAATGTCGCACGGAAATACACACCCGTTCCCACGACACCCAACAGCAACAATGCACCTATCACCCAGCACACCCACCTGTGGCACTTGCATGTAGGTTTACATGTAGATTCTTGTATTGGCTCTTCCTTAGCAGGTCCCTCAACTTGCTCCTCTACAACTTCCTCTACTGGCTCCTCCTTTGGCTCGTCTATTGGCTCTGGTGCAGGTTCTTCAGTCGTTTCTTCTATCTCCTCCTTTGAAACTGTTGGAACTTCTAAAACTTCTTCCTCTTCTAAACTTGGTTTGTTCACCGCTTGCCCTAATTCTGCCAATATATCGACAATCTCGGTCGCTTGTTCGCCCAATTTCTTGATAGGATCGTTATTGATTTCCGCCATTACTGCTTCTGTTTTAGGTTGTTCCAAGCGTTTCTCTACGCTCTCTTTGAGCATAGACTCCGCGCTGAAGGTCAGTTTATTATAGCCCTCAATGGTAAATGCTTCGCCTGTGGCAATATTTACACTTTTGCGTGGTGCTATGGCTTTGAGCGAAAAACTACCTAATCCTTTGATCTTGACTTGTTTGTCTGTCTTCAGTCCTTCCACAACGCCTTCCAATAGGGCATTGAGAAACTGCCCCGCTTCTTGTTCCGAAGTGTTGGCGTATTCTGCCACTGCCTTGCGCAGTTCAGTCCATGTCAGTTTGTCGTTTGCCATAGGTTACACGTTTTTTAGTTCTTCTTTGATGGTATTGCTGACCTTGAAACTCAGTTGCATTTTCTCGGGTATGGTGGTCAGTTCTTTGGTTTTAGGGTGTACCACAGTGCGCGCATTCTTGCGTGTCATCTCCAGTGTACCAAAATTCTGCAATTGTACACTCTTTCCTGCCAATAATTCTTTTTGCATCACTGCCACGGTTGCATTGAGCAGCTCCTCCGCGCGTGTCTTGGTCATGGAACTACTTGTCGCAATGTGTTGGATTAGTTCTTTCGTCTTCATAATTGTGCATAGAGGTCAAAGTCCTCTGATTTTATGATAGTTACCTCGTAATAATTTCCGGCCTCTAACCTTTCGCCTTTCGCCTCTTTCTCTATCAGCACCTCGCAGTCCACCTCAGGCGAGTCATACTGCGTGCGTCCCACGTAGTACGCCTCTTCTTCTCTGTCAATCACCACGCGTTGTTTGGTGCCCACCATTTGGCTCAATATCTCCGATGAAATCGACTGTTGTATCGCCATTAGCGTGTCCACGCGACGCTCTTTCTCCTCTTGCGGAATATCATCCTTGTAGTGCTTTGCCGCGAATGTGCCTTCTTCTTCGCTATAGGCAAAGGCACCCAGTCGCTCAAACTTCATCTCCTTCACCCATTCGCACAACTCGTTAAAGTCTTCCTCCGTCTCTCCGGGGTGTCCTACCAACAAGGTCGTGCGGATACATATCCCTGGCACTTCCTTTCTGATGCGTGCAATGACCTTATCTTGCTCCTCGCGGGTGATATGTCGGTGCATTTTCCTCAGCATATTGTCCGAACAGTGTTGCAACGCAATGTCCATATACTTGCACACGTTCTCGTGTTTCGCCATCACGGGCAGCAGATCGTATGGGAAATCCGTGGGGTAGGTATAGTGCAATCGTATCCACTCCACGCCTGCTATCTGCGCCATTTCATCGACCAACTGTGCCAATCGGTGATCGCCGTAAAGGTCTAATCCATAGCTGGATAAGTCCTGCGCTATCACATTGAACTCCTTCACGCCTTCGCCCACTAACCATCTCACCTCGTCCAATATCTCCTCCATCGGGCGCGAGGTGAATTTGCCTGTGATCAGCGGTATCGCGCAGTACGAGCAGTACCTATTGCACCCCTCCGCAATCTTCAGATACGCATAGTGCTTCGGTGTCGTGAGCTTCCTTTCATAATCCTCGCCTTTAACCTTTAACCTTTCGCCTTTAACCTCATTGACTATCCCCATATAATCGAACTTCCCGAACCACTTATCCACTTCAGGGATCTCCGCAGGCAGTTCTTCTCTGTAGCGTTGCGACAGGCAGCCCATGACGTACAACTTGCGCAGTTTGCCTTTCGTCTTGCGCTCCGCAAATTGCAGGATGATGTCTATGCTTTCTTCTTTGGCATCGCCGATGAATCCGCAGGTATTGATGATAGCTATCTCGCCTTTGGGATTAGCCGAATCGTGTACACAACGGTACCCCGCCAATTCCAATTGGCGCATCAGTCGCTCAGCATCCACCAGATTCTTCGAGCAACCCAATGTGATAATATCGATCTCTCCTTTTCTCATTTCTATCAGCGTAGCGGTCTAACAGCCGAAGGCGGTCCAACTTCTAACAGCGTAGCGGTCTTAATTTCCGAGTTCGCTATGGAACTTGATTCTCACCAGTCGGACATTGATCTCATCATAGTCATCTTCGCCCAACTCTTCCATGGCCAGTTTGATGCTGTCGTTCTCCGCATGGCGGAAGTAGTCGTATATATCAAACTCCTCGTCTGGATCCACTACTTCTTCAATAAAGTATTTGATATTCAGTTTGGTACCCGAATATACGATGGCTTCTATCTCTTCCAGTATCTCCTCCATCGACATACCCAAACGCTCAGCCAAGTCGTCTAATGCCACGCGTCTATCTATCGCTTGGATTATCGCTATCTTGCGTGCAGAGTTCTTTGCTACGGTGCGAACGCGCAAGTCTTCTGGGCGAATCACATCGTTCTCCTCCACATAGTTCTTGATAAGTTTCACAAACTCATCGCCATAGCGTTTAGCTTTACCTGCACCCACACCAGGAATGTTCTGCAATTCCTCCAGCGTGATAGGATAACTGGTCGCCATAGCCTCCAAACTGCCGTCTTGGAAAATCACAAACGGAGGCACATTCATGCGCTTGCTGAGTTTCTTGCGCAGGTCTTTCAATATAGAGAATAGCACATCATCGGCTGCGGCGCAAGCACCCACACTGCTTTCCATATCGGCACCGTCCTCGTCACTGTGTACCTCAATAGGCACTTCGAACTTTGTAGGACGTTTCATATACTTTCTTCCGTCTGGTGTCAGTTTCAAATCGCCATACGATTCAATATCTTTCTTGATATATCCTTTCAGCAGGGCCTGACGAATGATTGCATGCAATGTTGCCTCGTCTTCATCTTCGCCTGAACCAAAGTTCTCCAACTCGTTGTGTCTGTAGGAGATAGCAGTGGAGGTATTATTTCCTTTTATAATATCCACGATATGGCGCGAGCGGAATTTCTCATTCAATTGGTGAATTGTCTCCAGCATCAGACTCAACAATTCGGTGGCATCCATCATGCGATAAACCTTTTTACAGTTGTCGCAGTTGCCGCATTTCTCTTGATTGTAACCTTCGCCAAAGTAGTTCAGCAACAGCTTGCGGCGGCAGATTGGGCTTTCTGCATACGACTGTGTCTCAAACAATAGCAGATTGCTAATCTCCTGTTCCACAACGGGTTTGCCCTGTTGGAACTTACGCAGACGCTCGATGTCTTTGGGCGAATAGAAGCAGATACACTGACCTTCGCCTCCGTCACGTCCGGCGCGACCGGTCTCTTGATAATAACCTTCCAACGATTTGGGTATGTCATAGTGGATCACAAAGCGCACATCGGGTTTGTCAATACCCATACCGAATGCAATCGTTGCCACGATCACTTGCACCTTCTCCATCAAGAACGCATCTTGGTTCGCGCTGCGGGTGGCAGCGTCCATGCCTGCGTGATAAGGCAGCGATGGGATATTATTTGCATTCAGCGTGGCTGCCAAATCCTCTACAGTCTTGCGACTCAAACAGTAGATAATACCCGATTTGTCGCCCATTGTGCGCACATATTTTACAATATCTTTATCCACCTCATCTGTTTTCTCACGTACCTCATAATATAGGTTAGGACGGTTAAACGAGGATTTGAACACTTGTGCATGCAACATGCCCAAGTTCTTCTGAATATCGTGTTGTACTTTTGGAGTCGCGGTTGCGGTCAGCGCAATGATTGGTGCTTTGCCTATACGCTCTACGATAGGGTGAATGCGGCGGTACTCTGGACGGAAGTCATGTCCCCACTCCGAGATACAGTGTGCCTCATCTACTGCGTAGAAGGAGATCTTCACACCTTTCAAGAAGTCCACATTCTCTTCTTTGTTCAATGATTCAGGGGCCAAGTACAGCAATTTGGTCTTGCCGCTCAGCACATCGGTTTTCACCTGATGGATCTCAGGACGAGACAGCGATGAGTTGATAAAATGGGCTACACCATCTTCCTCCGAATAGTTCCGCATGGCATCTACTTGGTTTTTCATCAGCGCAATCAATGGAGATATCACTATCGCCACGCCGTCCATCAGCAACGATGGTAATTGATAACAAAGACTCTTACCTCCGCCTGTTGGCATCAATACAAAAGTATCGTTACCGTCCATGAGGTTGTTGATGATGGCCTCTTGATTCCCTTTGAACGAATCAAAACCAAAATTGTGTTGAAGTGCTTCGATTAGTTGTTCATGTCGTGTCATACGAACAATATTATATTAATGTGTTTGTTGTTACTTTTTGTGTCAGTTGTTACTTTATATAAATGTGCCTGTTTTTATATAAATCTGTTAGTTCTTACTTTTTCAGTTGCTGCGCACTATTGCGCTGAATTTTTTGCAAAGATACTACCTTTTTTTGATATATGCAAATCTTTTCTGAAAAAATGTTTTATTTTTTCTTTTCTTTCTCTCGGATTACTTATTTTTCAATCTTTTTTGCAATCTTTTTTTTCGATTGTTTTTAGTCTTTTTTTCGATTTTTTTCAATCTTTTTTTGATTTTTATTCCTTTTTTTTAAACTTTCTTCAAACCTCCACGCACCTATGATGTCTCTACGCATTCCCGATACATACCCGATACATACCCGACACATACCCGATACATATGTATACCCCATGAATACTCTCCGAATACCCCACGAATGTCCCGTGAATACTCCACCCACAAGATCGCTATGAGAGAAGCAACTCTCAGTACACCCGATAGTCCCCTTGTGCCTCTATTGGCTGTCTTGTGCACGGCGGTGGTTCGCCGTGTGTTCCGCGCATCTGTTCGTATGGTTAGACAATTGTCATTCGGGGTATTTCACTTCCACTCCTCTGTTTTCGAAAACGTTTGCACTGTAAAAAATATACTTTTTTAGCGTTTTCCTTGCGCGTGTGGAAAAAAAGTTGTACCTTTGTCGCCGTTTTGCAAAAACGTAAATATTTATCGATAAAATACAAGTCATGACAGAAAAACGCAACTTGTCCTTTGGACAGCTTTTTAACCTCAGTTTTGGATTCTTTGGAGTCCAAATCGCTTATGCACTTCAGAGTGCTAACATTTCTCGTATTTTCGCTACACTTGGCGCTGATCCTCACCAACTTTCATTCTTCTGGGTACTCCCTCCATTGATGGGTATGCTGGTGCAACCTCTTGTAGGTAAGTATTCCGATAAGACTTGGAACCGCCTTGGTCGTCGCAAACCTTACCTCATCGTAGGTGCGCTCATCGCTGTGGCTGTGATGTTGCTCTTGCCTAATGCAGGTAACTTCACCTTCACCCAATCCCTTTTCTTGGGTCTCAACGCAGCTATGTGGTTTGGACTCTTCTCCCTCATGTTCCTGGATACTTCGATCAATATTGCTATGCAACCATTCAAGATGATGGTTGGCGATATGGTCAACGAGGAGCAAAAAGGTCTCGCTTATTCTATCCAATCATTCCTCTGCAACGCAGGTTCACTCGCTGGTTACATCTTCCCAATCCTCTTCACATGGATTGGTATCGCTAACACAGCACCAGAAGGCGTTATTCCAGACTCAGTGAAGTGGAGTTTCTATATTGGTGCTGCTATTCTCATGCTTTGCGTGCTTTATACCTTCGTGACTGTCAAGGAGTTGAACCCAGAGGAGTATGCTAAGTTCCACGGCCTTGAGACTAAGAAGGACGAGAAGAAAGAGGACCCAAGCTTCATCAAACTGCTCATCAACGCACCTTCTACCTTCTGGACAGTAGGTCTTGTACAGTTCTTCTGCTGGGCAGCGTTCCTCTTCATGTGGACTTATTCTAATGGCGCTATCGCTACCCAATGCTTTGGTTGGGACGGTGTGAATACGGCTGATACGGCATTCCAAAACGCAGGTAACTGGGTAGGCGTTTGCTTCGCTATCCAAGCGGTAGGCTCTATGCTTTGGGCATTGATTATGCCAACCCTCGAGAAATACTTCCACAACAAGGGTGCATATGCTATCTCATTGGTTGTCGGTGCGTTGGGCTTTATCTCTACCTTGTTTGTGACCAACCAATTCGTGTTGCTCGTTTCTTACGCCTTCATTGGCGCAGCATGGGCAGCTATGTTGGCAGTCCCATTCACCATCCTCACCAACTCACTCAAGGGTGACAATATGGGCTATTACCTTGGTCTCTTCAACTGCACCATTTGCTTGCCACAAATCGTGGCTGCACTCATTGGTGGCTCTATCCTTAAGTATATATGCGCGGGCTCGCAAGTAGGTATGTTGGTAGCAGCAGGTGTACTCCTCGTACTCGGTGCCATCAGCGTTGTGCTTATCAAAGAAGGAAAAAACAAATAATCTATAAAACAATCAATTAACAATTAAAATCAATTTCAAAAGTGATGAAAAACAAGACATTTTTACTTGTTCTGTTCGCAGCGTTTTCTATGACAATGTCTGCCCAGATTACAGGTACCGTTTTGGAGGCATCGACTGATTTTCCTGTTATTGGTGCAAGTGTTGTTGAAGTAGGCACTACCAATGGCGTGATTACAGATTTCGATGGTAATTTCGTGCTGAATGTGGCTGAGGGTACACAAATCCAAATCAGCTACGTTGGTTTTCAAGCACAAACACTTGCTGCTAAAGACGGCATGATCGTTAAACTCGAAGAGGACACCTATGTACTCCAAGAGGTTGTAGCAGTGGGTTATGGTTCACAAACCAAGAAAGAGATCACTGGTTCTGTTGCAAGCGTGAAGGCTGGTGATTTCAACAAGGGTGCTTTCAACAGTGCCGAAGGTTTGTTGCAAGGTAAAGTGGCTGGTTTGACCATGTCTAAAGATGGTGGTGGTGACCCTACTAACCGTGGCTTTAGTGTACAAATTCGTGGTGCTGGTTCACTCACTGGTTCTACCACTCCTTTGTATATTATCGATGGTGTGCCTGGCGCAAGTATGAACAATATCAACCCTAACGATATCGAGTCTATGGACGTCCTCAAGGACGGTTCTGCTGCCGCTATCTATGGTACACGTGCGAACGCAGGTGTGATCATTATTACTACCAAGAAAGGTAAAGAGGGCAAAACACAAGTAGAGTATACCGGTTCTGTGAGCACCGCTAACACCGCTGGTCGTATCAACTTGTTCGGCCGTGATGAGTTCCTTGCTGCTGGTGGCGTGGACTACGGATATGAGACTGACTGGTACAAAGAGATTACTCGCGTACCTGTTTCTACCGAGCACAATATCGCTCTCTCAGGTGGTATGAAGAACGTGGACTACCGTGCTTCTCTCAACTACAAACTCAACCAAGGTCTTGCTAAGAAGTCTGAGTTCCAAGAGATTATGGCACGCGCAAGCGTTAACCAATCTGCACTCAACAATATCCTTGAGTTCAACTACAATGTGTCTTACTCTAAGACCAACTCTTCTTGGGTAGATCACGGTGCTTATCAACAAGCTATGAAGTTCAACCCAACCATGCCTGTATATAGCACTCCTGATGATCCTAACTATGTGAAGTATGGTGGCTACTATCAAAACTTTGATAAGTCTGGTTTCTCTAACCCTGTAGCTATGATCATGCAAACTACCGATGATGGTGGTGACCAAACTTTCTTGGGTTCTATCCGTGCTACTATCAAGCCTGTGTCTGGCTTGCGTATTAGCGCATTTGGTTCTTACCAATACTGGAACCGCTCTACTGGCAAATACTTGCCTTCTAACTCTGTATCTGGCAACGGTATGGGTGGTCAAGCTTCTAAGTCTAACGACTTCAATACTACCCGTATGTTTGAGGCTACTGCTCAATATACCAACGAGATTAAGAGCAATGCCTTCACCGTATTGGTGGGTTATGCTTACCAAGATTTCGTTTCTGAGAGCTTCAGCGGAAGCAATACTATGTTCCCAACCGACGACTTCCTCTACAACAACCTCGGTCTTGGCGAAGGCTTGAACAACCTTACCAACGGTGGTTCTAAAGACGGTATCGGTATGGGTTCTTGGAAAGAGGAGTGGAAACTGGCTTCTGCTTTTGCGCGTATTAACTACAACTACGACCAACGCTACTACCTCAACGCAAGTATCCGTGCTGAGGGTTCTTCTAAGTTCGGTGCTAACAACCGTTGGGGTTACTTCCCTGCTGTTTCTGCAAGCTGGTTGATCACTAACGAGAGCTTCATGCGCGACCAAGATGTAGTGAAAGACCTCAAACTCCGTGCTGGTTACGGTGTGACAGGTAATATGCCTGGCGATTGCTATCCTTGGATTGGTCGTATGAGCAAGAACGAGGACTACGCTTACTTCGGTGATAGCAAGGTGGCTACATGGTCACTCGCTACTGTACCTAACCCTAACCTCAAATGGGAGACCAAGCACGAGGTGAACGTGGGTGTGGACTTCTCATTCCTCAATGGCCGTTTGAGCGGTGCTATTGACTACTACAACCGTACCACTCGCGACTTGCTCTACTGGTACGCAGTAGACGCTTCTAAGTACGAGGCTGGTTCTATGCTGCTCAACTTGGGTTCTTTGCAAAACCAAGGTGTTGAGCTCGCGCTCACTGGTTTGGCTATTGACCGCAAGAACTTCACTTGGAACCTTGGCTTGACCATGGCGCACAATAAGAACAAAGTCCTCTCTCTTGGTAACGATGAGTTCATCTTCCCAGAGGCAGACAAACAACGCGGTGGTGTAGGTGATGGTTCTGTAGGATGGACTTCACAAAAGTTCCAAATCCTCGAGGAAGGTGAGTCTGTAGGTAACTTCTATGGCTACAAGTTCTCTCGTATCGGTGAGGATGGTACATTCTATGGCTATGACGCTAATGGCTTGGAGAAGAAGTTCTCTCAATTGAAGGGTAAAGACAAAGTGATCCTTGGCAACGCATTGCCTATCATCACTTGGGGTATCAGCTCAAGCATGTCATTCTACAATGTAGACTTCTCATTCAATCTCCGTGGTGCAATCGGTGGCAAACTCTTGAACACCAAGCGTCTTGCTTATGGTAACAACTCTTCACTCGCTTCTGGTAACATGATCGTTAGCCCAGATAACGGTATCACTCCTCCAAAGGTGATGACCGACTACTACCTCGAGAGCGGTACATTCGCTAAGTTGGGTGATGTAACTATCGGTTACACCTTCAAACTCAATGACGATGTGAAGAAATACTTGACCAACGCTCGTATTTATATCACTGGTCAAAACTTGGCTACTATCTCTAACTATTCTGGTATCGACCCTGAGGCAGTTAATATGTCAGGTCTTGAGCCAGGTGTGGAGGGCGTTAGCTACTATCCTATCCCACGCACATTCATGTTGGGTGTTAATTTGGCATTCTAATAACTGTTAATTGTATAAATAATCAATAAGATACTGAATATGAAAAAGATAATGTTTTTCTTAGCAGGTGTTAGTTTGTTCTTTACATTCAATGCTTGCGACTTAGATCCTCAGATCTACAGTGAGTACGATCGCGAAGGATTTGAAAACAGCGAATCTGCACTCGACCCTAAGTTGGGTGACGTATACGTGAACCTCCAACGTGAGTATGGCTATGCATACCGCGAGGGTTTCTGGTCACTCCAAGAGAATACTACTGACGAGTGTATCGTTCCTACTCGCTTTGCGGGTGACTGGTACGATGGTGGTGCCTTCTGGACTCTCCACAATCACCGTTACGATTCTAAAACACGTGAGATCTCTGGTAACGGTCAAGCAGGTAACAACGCTTGGGCTTTCGCTTACCGCGGTATCTCTAAGTGTAACTCTATGATGAAGTGGATGCGCTCTATCGACCTTGACGTAAACCGTCCTGCTGAGATGGCTGAGCTCTATATCCTCCGTGCTTGGTATCACTACCTCATGTTGGATAACTTTGGTAACGTACAATTCGTTTCTCAATTGGGCGAAAATGGCTACCAAGCGCAACAAGGTGAGCGCCACCAAATCTTCGACTCTGTTATGGTGGACTTGCACAAATATGTGCCACAAGCATCTGAGAACAAAATCTACTCTCGCGTGAACAAACACGTAGGTTGGATGGTACTCGCTAAGATGTACCTCAATGCTGAGGCATGGGGCGTAGTGGGCAAATCACAATTTGCTAAGTCTGCGGACGAGTGCTACAAGAAGGCTGCTCTCTATTGCGATTCTATCATCGCATCAGGTGCTTACCGATTGACTTCTAACTATTTCGATAACTTTGCGGTTGAGAACCAAGGCTCTTCTGAGAACATCTGGTGCGTATTCTACGATGCTTCATTCTCTAAGGGTATGCAGTTCCACATGATGACCCTCCACTATGCTTCTCAAAACTCTTATGGTTTGAAGAACCAACCTTGGAACGGTTATTGCACCACCCACAAAGTGCTTGGTCTCTATGGCGAGGGTGATACACGTATCAACTGCTGGGAGCGTGGCCAACAATACGATAAGCAAGGTACCGCTCTTACTGTAGACGTAGCTATCGATAGCGTTACCTACATGCAAATGCCTAAGTATGTACGCAAGCCTAACAATTGGCCTGCAACCTTCGAGGCATTCGTGGCTGACGCTGGTCGCGATGCTAAGGGTAAAGTACAATCTAAGACCTATACTTTCCCAGCTGTCTTCACCGACACTGTGACTACACTCACTAATAGTGCAGGTTACAAGATCTACAACGTATTCGAGGGTGCTCGTTTCGTGAAGTTCCAAATCCAAGAGGGCGTGGCTGACCACATGAGCAACGACTTCCCTATCTATCGTTTGGCTGACGTTTACCTCATGAAGGCTGAGGCTTTGATGCGTGCTAATGGTGGCAAGGCTAACGCTGCTGCTGTAGCTGCTGCTAACGAGGTTCGCCTCCGTGCTGGTGCTGTGGCTTACAACGAGGCTACTCTCACACTCGACGAACTCTGCAACGAGCGTTGCCGCGAGTTGATGTGGGAAGGTCACCGTCGTCAAGACCTTATCCGTTTCGGTCGTTATACTGGTCCTAAATCTGTACAAGATGACAACGACCCAGCTAACCTCTGGATCTTGAAATATACCGACGATAAGGCTACCGATGACCTCGCTGGTCAAAAGCCATTCCAAACTCCTGATTATATGAAGGTGTTCCCATTGCCAGACTATGTAGTGGCTAACGGTTTCACCCAAAATAAGGGATACGCTGAATAATAAACAACCATTTTTATAATTAACCCTATTATTAATTTCTAAATTTTAAACAAAATGAAAAAAATTGCATTTATGATGTTGGCAGCTGCTGCGCTGTTCACATCTTGTACTGAACCAATCTTGACATTGTCTCAAGAGCAAGTTGTAATGTACACAGGCGAGGAAATCCAAGTAGAAGCTACTTTGGATGGTGCTGCCGTAGCTGCTGAGTGGGCTTCTGCTGACGAGGCTGTTGCTACTGTAGAGAATGGTTTGATCAAGGCTGTTGCTGAGGGTGCTACCGAGGTAACTGCTACTTATGAGGGTCAAACAGCTCTTGTTAAAGTTATCGTTGAGAAATTCGTTGAGGACCAACCAGAACTCCCTCTTCCAGGTGCAGGCAAAGTAACTATCTGCGTACAAGTTCCTGAGATCCTTTGCGAGGGTTCTATGGTAGTTATCCCAGGTTCTTTGACATCTTGGAACGAGGGTGACGCTGTTGCTAACGGTCAAGCTACTACTTTGGTAGAGGGTACCAAAACTTGGTACGCTGGTACATTCGAGTGGGGCGCAGACAAAGCGTTCAAAGTTTCTCACTCTAAAGCTGATGGCACATGGGTTTGGGCTAACCAAGCTGCTGACGGTGCTGTTCTTGCTGGTGATGTAACTCCTAACGACAAGATCACTGGTGACATGGTTATCAACGTTGACAACCAAGTTATCTACATCTCTGTATATGGTTGGGAACTCAACGCTTGCGAGAAGACTAATGAGGCTGGTTCTGCTACTTTCAACTTGACCGCAGTTAACTTCCCTGCAGGTACTCAATTTGCTATCGCTGGTTCTGGTCTTACAGCTGGTGCATGGGCTTGCCCTCCTCCAGCAGAGCACATTATGACCGACCTGGGTAATGGCAAATACACTCTTACTTTGGATGTTCCTGCTACCTTCCAATACAAGTACCTCTGGACTAAAGAGGACGGTTCTTGGGATTGGTACTCTGCATCTAACTACAACATGCCAGTAAGCCTCGTTGCTAACGATACCGAGACTTTGGCTGCTGCTGAATAATTCCAAACAAAATGTAATAAGTGAATTGATTGCTATATCAATCACACCGCTGCCCGAGAAATCGGGCAGCTTTTTTTATGTACAAATATTAGGTTATATAAAAAAATAGAATAGCCAACTTTCCGTGGGCTATTCTATTGCATGAAATCAAGGGTTATTGTTTATAAATACGGATTGTACAACTTCTCGTGACCTATTGTGGTAGGGTAGCCATGCCCAGGATACACCTGTGTGTCCTCGGGCAATAGGACTAACTTTTTGAGCGATTGTACCAGCGTTGCCATGTCACCGCCCGGCAGGTCAGTACGCCCGATAGACTCTTGAAAAAGCGTATCACCCGTAAAGAGCATCTTTTCAGAAGGTAGGTAATAACATACGCAATCTTCTTTGTGTCCAGGAGTAGCAATCACTTCTATATGCCAATCCGTTTGTGGCAATACTAATTTTCCTTCTTGAGGCTGAATGATAGCTGTGAGCTGATATGTCTGCTGCAAGTAGTCTATACCGCACACATGGTCTGGGTGCGCATGCGTAATGAGTAGAGCGATAGGTTGTAACTTCTGCTTTGTCAGATACTCGGCAAAACGCTGTTGCTCGCGCTCCTCATACATGCCTGCATCAATGATGACGGCTTCTCCCGCCTCATTAGAGAGTACATACGTACACTCGCGATAAGGATTGAAATAAAATGTCTTTAAATTCATCACGTTTACTCTCTAAACTCTAAACAGTAGCGCAGCGTTCACTAAACACTAAAGCGGCAAATAAACAACCGATTTCTCCTTATACCAATCGCCTGCGAAGATCTTGGATATATCGCTGATCTCTACATACTTGCGGTATGGCTGTGTCTCGCCATCTAAGTTGCCACCTTTCAGTACCATCAATCCGTTAGGCATGGCGTTATGGTGATGAGTGCTCACATTCTTGCGAATGAGTTTGACCAAGTCGCCCAGTGGCATTACGGCACGACTGATGATGAAGTCAAACTTACCGCGCTCCATCTCGGCACGCTCTTGCACACAAGTAACGTTCTTGAGACCAATGGCTTTCGCAATCTCGCTCGCTACTTTGATTTTCTTGCCGATGCTATCAATCAATGTGAACTGGCATTCAGGAAACAGGATGGCCAAAGGGATACCAGGAAATCCTCCTCCCGTACCCACATCGAGTAGGGTAGTACCTGGTTGAAAATGAAGCACTTTGGCGATTGCCAGTGAATGGATGATATGGTGCGGATAGAGATTATCAATATCTTTGCGTGAGATGACATTTATCTTCGCATTCCACTCTCTGTACAATGCTCCCAGTGCCACAAATTGTTGCACCTGTAGAGGTGTCAGGGAAAAATGTCCCCTGATACACTCTACACCTGCCAAATCCAGTTGGTTAATCGCTTCTGTCATAACTCCAGCCTTTAGCCTCTAACCTTTAGCCTAAATTGGTAAACACATTCTGAACGTCCTCGTCCTCCTCGATGCGGTCGATGAGTTTTTGTACGCTCTCCATCTCCTCGTCGCTCAGCGTCTTGGTGTCATTAGGAATACGCACAAACTCGCAAGACTGAATCTCGAAGCCGTTGTCCTCGAGGTACTTTTGCATTTGTGAGTATTGGTTGAAGTCACCATAAATAACGATGGTGCCTTCTTCCTCGTCATGACCGAGTTCCTCAACACCGAAGTCAATCAACTCCAACTCCAGCTCGTCCAAGTCAATACCTTCTTTTGCTGAAACGGTAAAGCATGCCTTACGGTCGAAGAGGAACTGCAGACAACCTTGTGTGCCGAGGCTACCACCATGTTTGCTGAAGTAGCTACGGATATTAGCCACAGTACGCATATTGTTATCGGTAGCTGTCTCCACGAAGATAGCCACGCCGTGAGGACCATATCCTTCGTAGCAAATCTCCTTATAACCCTCTGATGATTTATCAGTTGCTTTCTTGATAGCGCGCTCAATATTCTCTTTAGGCATGTTCTCTTTCTTACATTGTTGCATCAATGTACGCAGACGAGGGTTGCTATCAGGATCTGGACCACCATCGCGCGCAGCCATGGTGATTTCTTTGCCTAATTTTGTAAATACTCGAGCCATATGGCCCCAACGTTTCATTTTAGTCGCTTTGCGATATTCAAACGCTCTTCCCATAAATGTGATTTTTATAATGTATGTTAATATATTTGTTTATCTACTAATTATTGTTCAGTTCTAATCTCCTCAAAAGTGATACTGAATTCCACGCGTCTGTTTTGTGCGCGTCCTTCCTTGGTGTTGTTGCTTGCGATAGGGCGGTCTGGACCATAGCCGTGTGCGGTGATATGGTTAGCTTGAACACCCTTCTTAATCAGATAGTCGCGGACTGCTTGGGCACGCTTTTCAGAGAGTGTGACATTGGATTGATAGTTACCAACATTGTCGGTATGACCTTGTACCTCAACGATGTAATTTGGATTTTCGTTGAATACTTTTGCCACTTGATCCAATATGCCGTAAGATGATGTCTTGATGGTGGATTTGCCATTCTCAAATTGAATACCCTTCATAGCCTTGTTGAGGATAGTGCGTACTTCGCGTTTTACCTCTGGGCAACCCGATGTACTCTTGTCGCCTGCAAGGGTAGGACACAAGTCTTCATAATCAGGTACACCGTCACCATCGGTATCAAGGTCGCAACCACAGTTGTCCACATGTTTGCGTGCTGCCACATGGGTATTAGGACATTGATCCAAATAGTCCACTACACCATCCTTATCGGTATCCAATGGGCAACCAAAGTGATCCACTTTGCCTCGTGCCTCTCGTGGAGTATTAGGACATTGGTCTATATAGTCATAAACGCCATCACCATCCGAATCGAGCGGACAACCATACTCATCGATATAAGCATAGGCTGCTGCTGGAGTGGCAGGACATTGGTCAAGCCAATCGGGTACACCGTCACCATCGCTATCCATGATACAACCTGTTTCATCCACATAGTTGCGTGCCTCTGGAGCTGTGTTAGGACAACGGTCCAAATAATCAGGCACACCATCCATGTCTGTATCAATAGGACAACCTACTGTATCTACCAAACCATATGCACGAGATGGGGTATTAGGACATTCGTCCATATAATCAGGTACACCGTCACCATCGGTATCAATAGGACAGCCAAAGGCATCTACGCGAATATTTTTAGGCGTGAGCAGACATCCGTCACGGTAGTCGAACACACCATCTTTATCTTTGTCAATCGTCTTTTTAGGATTGTTAGTACCTGCTACAATAGCGATACCCACTGCGAGGTTAACACCTGGAGTCTTGTAAGGAACATTGATGTTTCTTCCTTTGGCATATACTGCAGGGATATAATCGGCAGCCAATGTGAGCATAAATCCGTCGTATGGGGCAAAACCGAATGCAGCACCGAGGTTACTACCTTTGCTATTGATGAATGAGTATGAAACGGCCAAATTGAACCAGTTGCAAGGGCGGAATGCTGCGCCCAAAGTTACTTCCTCTGTAATTGTATCTTTGAGGAATTGCGTGCGGGAGAATACACCTATGCCCACGCGGTTTTCCCAGAAGTTAGCATCTACGCCTATGTTGAGATTAGCATGGAGCATGTGGTTGAACGATCCTGTAGTAGGATTGTTGAATTGCAATAGCGAATCGCGGTAGATTTGCAGGTTGTTTTGGAGGTCTTCTTTGAAAGCGTCTTTTTGAAATTCACCGTCCTCAACATAATCTCCATATTTGAATTCTCCCAGTCCCTCAAACTGTGTGTTGAAATGGATATTCTCGCTTGCTCCGTTCCACTTCATTCCACCTAAATCGGTTACAGCTGCACTAATTTGCAGGTTTTCGATAGGCTTATAAGTTACACCCAAATCTACGGCGCCACCATAACCTGCAGGATTCAAGTAATGCCATTTATCACTCATAAAGTTCTTGAGTTCGCCATTTCCTATCGATTCAAACGCAGGTTTGTCTTCACCAATGAACTCTTGTATGATACCTGCCTGATAGATGGTTCCATCAGCCGTTAGGTTTACTGCGTCGGCAGAAGAGGTGAAGTTGAATTTATTAAATACACCTCTCATGTAGCCATGTCCTAACAACAGTTTTGCTTTTATACCAAAACTCCATTGCTCATTGATATAGTGTGAATAGCCAAATGCCACTTCAGCGTACATAGAAGTGGAGAGCAGATTGCGTGATTCATTAAGATTGATATGTTGATTCAGTTGATTATTAAATATAGACTTAGGTATAGCCAAACTACTGGTGATGCGTTCCGATGCATTGATGTGGAAGAATCCTCTTTCGCGTACTTGCCAACCAAGACTAAAGAGATTGATAGTTGCATCTTCATTCAATGTAAGCATATTGGGCAGGGCTGTCCAATGCTCTTTACCGTCAGGGTGTAGCGCTGTGATGGTTTTACCCGATGGGTCCTTGTATATCCAATCACTCAAGGTCAAATCATAGTTACCTGCCCAAAGACTGGTATAACCAATGATTGGAAAGGCCATATAGAACTCTTGCACAGGTTGGAATGCAGGGTTGATGGAGTGTCGCATAGGAGCATTCTCCAAGAAATAGAGTGTGTTGACTTGTTGGGCTGATGCCACGATACTACCCATAAAGAGGGCTATGCAAACGAAAATAGTATGTAAATTTAGTTTCATAATATGGATGTATATATGATATACTGGTTAAAATAATTTTTCTAAATCAATAATTGCCTCTACATCTGCTGCTACACTCAGTTGGATATTAACCGATGCTTCAGGGTTGAGTTTGACGGTATGTTGGTTGTCACCCAATTGGGCTGTAAAGGTAATGTATTTGACGCTTGCTAAAAGGTCAAAATCTTCCTTGCGAATAGTCAGCAGCGATAGATGTGTAGTACTTGGGGTAGTAGCCACGCCGTTATCAATGGCATCTGGGTAGTTAATCTTAAGTTGGATGGAAGAAGATGTGGCATTATTGGTCGAATCACGCATTGCGCTCAATAGTACAATCTCATTGTTCTCATTGTACAAGGTAAATTCACCTTCAATAGCAAATGGGATTTTGTTTTCTATAGTAGCCACCAATTGAAGTTCAGCTGTCTCAATCTCTTTGACGATTTGCACATCATGAAGTAGTGAGTCTAATTGCCAACCTGCGAGGTTGATGCTATCAATAGTGTCGTGATAAGCTACATGTACACTATCATTAAAAGTGAAAGGCACTTCAATCATCACATTCATGTTGATATCAGTATTGTCTGTAATACGATATTGATTGACGCCAGAAGTGGTGTCCGTATGTATTGTAAATGCATAGGAAAGATCATACGGAGTGATGCTGAACAGCGTGTCTATATTACCTAATGTGTCGGTATAATCCAATTGGATAATATCATGTACTCGCTTCTCCAGTGGGTCAGTCATATGTATTTGTGCAGGTATGCGAATAGTGGTGTTGTGTTGCTGGTGCGCCAAGTCAAAGGTAGCATCTCGGCGTTTTCCATCTTTAGATTCTACATACAGATAATGTAGGTCCACAGCCATTGGCAAACCCAAGGCGTGTTCCACTTCAAATCTGACAGTGGGTTCGCTGACAGGCAACACCCAATTCTCAAAGAACTCCCAACCCGACCATAGTTCGCAAATGGGGGTATGAACCATTTGGTCATGCAATAATGAGTCGGCTGCAAAATAACCAAACATAGCACTATAGTCTATCAGGTCTACATGGAAGTCATAGCCGATGTATTGGTCTTCCGCAATGGTCAAATCGTGGTCAAGTTCGATGAAGAAGCGAATCTTCATATTGATTTCATCCACTATATTATCGCCACTGGACTCCTGAGTGGGGTCTTTCATCAGTATGAGATGAAAATTCTGCAGGTCAATAGGCAATTCTTCGCCAAAACCTTTACCTGCTATAGGAAGGGTTAAGACAGAATCAATTTGGCTAAAATTATCAGTCAGCAATAGTTCTACACGTTTGATGTCGTCCCATTGCAACCCAAAGTTGTCCAGCGTATAGATGGAGGTGAAGTGCGCTGTATTAATGATGATACTATCTATACGTTGATAGTCAAAATTAACATTCAATGCGCGCAGGTCCATATCAATGGGGAACTCCAATTCAAACTCTAGTGGCGAGCCTCCGTATCGCATGTATTGTTCAACGGGCAGAGTGATGGGCAGAGGAATCGAACTGAAATCTTTGAAGTTTGGGTCAAAGAATTGTAGGATAGATATGATCTCTGGATGTTTGTCCTGTATCTGGGTGAAGATTTTACCTACTTCATCTGTCACATTCCAACGCGCAGTGCTGCGTGTTACCAGATCGGCCAAATCAATAGGGTGGTATTGGTTTTGAGAAGTAATGGTGTCGCGATATACATATCGATTATCTTCTACTGTTATTTGAGGATACTGCGATATGTCAATAAAATCGCCAATTTGAGCTGACATAGAGCCCACAGGTAGCGTCAGAGACGCTGACACAGATGTGCTCCAATCTACATCGGATAAATCAATATCCGCCATACAACCTGCAAAACTACTACATAGCAGCGCTATGCAACTGATATGTGTAAAAAAGGATTTCTTTGACATCGTTTCTATATCTAAAACAGTGTATATTCCATTCAACCTGCAAAGGTACTACTTTTTTTGCATATACGCAAATATTTATTAATATTTTAATAAATAAATTTGCTCAGTGGCACGAGTGATGGCAGTATAGAGCCAGCGGTAGTAGTTCTTGTCGCGTTCTTCAGGGGGAATATTGCTGGGGTCGATGAAGACGTGCTTCCATTGTCCGCCCTGCGCTTTGTGGCAGGTGACGGCGTAGGCAAAGCGTATCTGCAGGGCGTTGTAATAGGGTGATTCATAAATCTTTTCCACCAGTTTCTTGCGACTATGTTGCAGTTCGGGATAGTCCTCGCTGATGCGGTCAAAGAGTTGGCGATGTAGCTGATGGTTGGCTTCTGGCGAGTCGGTGGTGAGGGTATCTAACCAGAGTATGACATCGATCTCCCAATCGTAGTCCAACGAGCGCAAGGAGGCGTCTACAAATTGAAAACCATATATCTCGCGTTGATTACGCAGTCGCACTATCTCCATCATATCGCCATTGGCGAGGAAGGGTATGCCTTCATAATCTTTCGTCCAGAAGTAGTTGTTCTTGGTAATCATCAACCTGTCGCCCGAGGAGATAGCATCTTCCTTCCACAATATGCGCGCGCGTATTCCTTGATCATATAACAGGGTGCGGCGATTGGTGCGTGTGAGGATAATGGTTTCCTCCAGTCCCACTTCGCGGTAGGACTGCTCCAGCAGTTCTATGAAGTCTCCTCCTTCAAATGCCTGAACATCAGGCGTATATTGGTACTCAAATGCCTGATGTCGCATGTCCTCTATCTTCTCACGAATAGCGGTTGCGTTGCTCAATATGCCGCTATCCAATGCTTGTCGTGCCACTTGGGTGAGGGTGTAAGAGGTGATGTCCAGACCAAAGCCGAGCAGGTAGTTCACATCCAATGCGGGGGATAGTTCCGAACCTACGGGTGGCAACTGCGCATCGTCACCTAAGAGGAGCATGCTGCACCCTTCGCCTGTATAGACATATTTGATGAGGTCTTTGAGTAGGACGCCTGTGCCAAAAGTGGGACTCTCTTGCTGTCCTGAGATCATGGATGCCTCATCTATGATGAACAAGGTGTGCTTGTGCAGATTATCGGAGAGGGAGAAGGAGTCGGTGCCTAATTTATCTTGGCGGTAGATGTATTTGTGGATGGTGTAGGCAGGTTTGTTGGCATAGCGTGCCAGTACCTTGGCTGCGCGTCCAGTGGGGGCAAGGAGTACAACGGGTTGCTTCAGTTCGCCCAGGGCTTTGACTACGGCAGCCATGATGCTGGTTTTACCGGTACCGGCGTAACCACGAAGCACGAATGCTTTTTGTTCTTTTTTGGAGAGGATAAACTGGGTGAGTAGGTGCAATAATTCCCCTTGCCCTTCGTTCGGAGAGAAGGGTAAAGCGTTAATTATTCTATTTTTGATAAAATTTTCGAGCAAAATGCACTAAAAATTTGGTAGTTTCAGAAAAAAGCAGTACCTTTGCAGCGTCTTAGGGTAAGTCCTACACGACCAGCTCCCTCTGAACTCCCCCAGGTCCTGACCGAAGCAAGGGTAAGAGGTTGTAGCGGTGCGATGTAGTCAGCTTACCCTTTTTTTGTTTTATTAAAGACAAATTGGACATCTTCTCTGATTAAATTTATAAAGACAACTTAGACAACTTCTGCGCGGCGCCAACATTGCGCCTTGCCGAGGGTAAAATCTGTTTATTTTCAGTGTGCGGTTGGCTAATTTTATTCTCTTGCCGCTGAGCAATGTTGGCGAAGCGGAATTGTTGTTTATGTTGTCTTCTAAAAAACAGACTCATTATTTGTGTCGTCTTTATGTTTCATTATTTCAGTTTATGTCCCATTATGTTATATGTTTCTCCTTTGTGTATAATCATCAGTCTGCCATTGATAAGGACTTTTTGTACATTTGTTATACTGTTTTCGCGTATTGTTTCTATGTCTGTTGTCTGTACGTAGGCTTGCCATGCGTTGGGTATGCCATAGCCGTATTGCTCATGAGGTTGGGTGTAGCGGTCCGCCGATTGTATGATACGCTCGCGTATTTCCATATTGCTGGCATGGGGCATGGCAGACCATAAGCAGGCAGCCATACCGGCTATGATGGGGCAAGCGAAGCTGGTGCCGTTGCTGTATATCACGCTGTTGTCCAAGGGATTGATGAGTGCCGTTTGGCTACCTGTGGCACAGACTTCGGGTTTCACTCTGCCGTCTGCGGTAGGTCCCCATGAGGAGAAAGCGGCTATGCTGTCGTGTATGTTCACGGCTCCTACGGTGAGTATATTGTCTGCATCAGCAGGTGCGCTAATGTAGTGCCACGCTTTGTTGCCTTCGTTGCCTGCGGCTACAATGACCAACATGCCTTTCTTGGCAGCGATATTGGCGGCACGCGAGCAGCGGGTTGTTTGTCCGTTCATGTCGGCGTAGGTGAGCGTGTGGCGGTCATCATCGAACATGGCATAGCCCAAGGAGGAAGAGAGAATATCCACGCCTAAGGAGTCGGCCAACTCTATGGCTGCCACCCAGTTATCCATCTCTTTGGGGCTCTCTGTCTGGTGTTCTTCGCTACGAATGAGGTAGTAGTTGGCAGCAGTGGCTGCACCTTGATAGTCGGGAGTGATGGCAGCAATCGTGCTAAAGCATTTCACGCCATGATTGCCTGTCGTGCCTGTCACGGAGTCGCTGTCATCGGTCATATCATAGATGCCGAGTATCTGCTCGCGCACGGCGTCAAAAGCGCTGAGGGTGTCCACGTTCTGAAAACCGCCATCTACAATGGCCATGGTGATGCCCTGCCCATGAAAACCTGCTTCGTGTAGCAGATGCAACTGGAGTTGTTCCGTCTGTGGGTCAGAAAGCCAAGTGGGACTCTGTTGTAGAGGTTGTTGGTCTGCGGAATAGTTGTTTGAGTTGTCTATTGTATCCTTATTTTCCGCTTTCTGCTTCCGAAGGGATACCGAAGGGATACCGAAGGGGTCTTCTTCGCCTTCGTGCAGGTTGTCATCTCGGAGTTGTCTGGTGAGATATATAGTGTCCACAAAAGCCCATTCTGCGATATGCTGTGCGGTGTATTGGTCTGTTTCGATGGTGGCACCGTTCAGCCAACGTGAGGTGTGGTAGATATGCACGCCCAATGCCTCTAAACTATCCATATACATAGGCGAAACGGCATAATCCAAGGAGTCGATGGCTATACCGCGTTCGGCTCTTTTGTCGAGAGCAGATTGACTGAGGGCAACGTGTTGGCTACCTGCTTTGTCCGTAAACTGCACAAAGAAGGCAAATAATATGGTGAGTAGTTGTGTGAGCATTTATGCTTTGGCGAATGTATCAGTGGATAACTATTTCATTAAGTGGTTTACTATTACTCAGTGGGTAATTCTTCGGGGTTAGAATCTTGTATAGGGCGAAGATAGTCAGAGGCCTTTTCTGAAGATATAACAGTTCTGCCCAAACGCTTTTCGATAGTCATACGAGCCTCTCGTGCTACTTCGCCACCTTCGCGCGCGATTCTTTTACTTTCTTCCATTGTCGTGGGATTAGACTGGCGCGAATATTCGGTAGTAGCTACTTCTGCCAATGTATTGAGAGCCAACTCCACATTGGTCATGTTGTCTCGCAAATTTTCTTTGGTCAATCCTTTGTAGGATTTATATTGTCGGGTATTCATTCCACTCCATGCTTGCGTGAGTACATTGGTAAGAATCGCAAAGTCACGTTGTTCGGTTATTCCAGAACGTTTCCATTCATCGGTCAATTCTTTGCGCATTTCAATGGAGCGCATACGCTCATTAATCCATTTGTCGGAGTATCCCTGTCTGCGATAATCTTCCACTGCCATTTGGAATGTCAGTTCTGGGTCTATCATTTGGTCAATGCGTTGGCTACCCAATTGCGCTAACCATTGCTTTACGGGCTCTACTTTCTTCGATGGGATAGATTGAATGATACGGAAAAGTTGTTCTAAATCAGCGACATCTGTTTTGTATTTCTTTCCATCCGCTGCAGGCAATTTCAGTTGGTGACAATTTGTCACCGACTCATTCCCTTCTGCTTTTAAACGCTGCTTCAGTTTGTTCCAATACTTGCGTCCATCTACGCTATCTGTTAGTACTTGTACTACATCTACGATAGAGAAATAGTATTTCTCTTGCTCTTCATCCCAAACGAAACGGACTTTTTTTTCTTCAAAAAGTTGTATGCCAAAATTATCTTCCATAAAATACTATTGAATTTATAGGCAAAAATACGTTTTTTAGTAAAACGCTGCAAAGATACTAAAAAATAATGGCTTATGCAAGAGTTTTGTAAAAATCCAAGGTAATAATAGGCCGTTTTATGTAAAAAAGACAAGGGAATGATTCATTTTACGAATGCAAACTTGGGTAGTATTTGTTATGCAATTGTGCGTTTTCTTAAGATTCCTTCTCTTTTCGTTTCGCCATAGGATGCTCAATTTCACCGAGCGACAACCCTGAGAACTCCGAGAGAACTCCCTGAGACCGCCAAAACCGAAAAAGTGCGTTTTGTTAAGATTCTGCCTATAACTCAAAACCCTAAACAGTAGCGGCTCTGCCGCGTTCTCTAAACAATAAATGGCGATTTTTTTGTGCAATACCTTGCACGAATGAAAAAAATGTAGTACCTTTGCACCGTGAACCTGCGCTGGGGATGTCTGCACATCAGCGGCGAAGGGTAGCAGACATAATAAAAGGCGTTTATTGGCGCTTGTTTTGGTCAATAGAAATCCGGAAACTTTCGCAACCCAAAGCAAGAGAGCGGTAAATGCCCCTTGGTGTGTTTAATTCGTTGTGTCTCACAACGATTAACATATCAGCGTGGGCATTCATTGTTTATTCTTGTTGCAGGGTCTTTCCGGTACCTCTATTGAAAGAATAAGCAAAAAGAGGTTCCACGCTTTTTCTATATTTATACCAACGGGGCGTTTGGAGCCAACTTCCCAAGAAAAACATTCAATTATGAAGAAAATGTATCAAAGTCCATGCACGGTTCTATGCAACATAGAAACCTCTATCCTCTGTGCCTCTGGTGTAGCAAACACGTCTGCAAACGGTTCATTGCAATCAATTGGAAAAGGAAATGGTGAATGGTAAAAGATATATAGTTATGAAGAAGTATCTACTTTGTGTTATTGTTACAATATTGTTTGTTGCATGTGAATCAACAAATGATCTTGGCACACCTTTTACTAAAGGTCAAGAGGTAACATTGACTGCTGTTATTGGCGAACAACAACCGCAGATGTTGCCTGGCATGCAGCGCGTTTCGGGAAAGGATTCTGGTACAGAAATCAATCTAAAATGGGACGAAGGAGACCAAATCAAGGTGATAGTGGGAGATAAATCGGCTATCTTCACCCTTACAAGTGGTGCAGGTTCTTCGGATGGCACATTCACAGGCATTATGCCTGCGGATGGAAATAGTTTTCGTGTAGAATATCCTATAGCCGAACCCGACATTAGTACTCAAACCTACATAAAAGATGGCTTTAGCAACGGTTTGATGAAGATGGTAGCAGAAAACGGAACTATTGATGGTGGTTTTATCCTTAAAGCGCAATATGCACTATTAGGCTTGCAACTCGTGGGCAACCAAACATTGAGTAGAATTGTTGTAACCAATCCAACAGACCAAAAGACCTACACTCTCCATTGCTCTAATGTTGAGCTCAGCAATAGTCCTACCTTATTTTATATAGTTGTACCCGCAGGTAAATGGAAAGATGGTTTTAAGGTAGATATATACGATAGCAATAATACTCATCAAAAGACATTAACCAAATCCAGTACAGCATCATTTTCCACCACACAAGCGATGATTATGCCTGTTCAAGGATTGGATATGATTTTCAATGTTAAAGGTGTAACTTTCAATATGATATATGTAGAAGGTGGAACATTTATGATGGGAGCTATGGAAAGTGACAAGCAAGCGCACGCAAATGAGAAACCTGCTCATAAAGTGACATTGACCTACGATTATTATATCGGACAAACGGAAGTGACTCAAGCCCTATGGCAAGCGGTGATGGGCAATAATCCGAGTACGATGATAGGAGATAATTTGCCTGTGAATAATGTACTTTGGGAGGACGCAGACGCTTTTACAAAGCGATTGAGCCTATTGACAGGTTGCAGTTTCCATCTACCAACGGAAGCCGAGTGGGAATTTGCGGCTCGCGGAGGCAACAAGAGCCAAGGCTATCTCTATGCGGGTAGCAACAACATCCAAGAAGTGGCATGGTACGGTAGTAATAGTGGCAATACAACACAGCCTGTAGGAACGAAACAGCCAAACGAGTTGGGCATCTACGATATGAGTGGAAATGTGATTGAATGGTGCAGCGATTGGTTAGGACCGTATTCGGCTGAAGCACAGGTCAATCCAATAGGTCCCGCTACGGGTGCATATCACGTCTATTGTGGAGGATGTTGGTACCTGCCGGCCAATGTATGTCGTTGTACCCATCGCAGACAAACAACAACTGGATACCGAGAAGCAGCTGTTGGACTCCGCGTAGCGCTTCGCGAGAAGGTGTAGCCCAAGGCTATAGATCTGGGGTTGTCGGTTAAATGGGCCAACTTCAACATAGGCGCCTTTGATCCTACTCATTATGGCGACTACTTCGCTTGGGGAGAGCGATAGAGTAAAGTAAGTCTCAACCTGTGTTGGTCTCAAAGTTCCTAACGAACTCGGTCGTTAGGATAGGTGGAACAGTGGAACAGCGGAACAGCTAATTCTATAACTTACCCGTGCGCGGGTGTATATATTATAGGAAATAGCTGTTCCGCTGTTCCACATTATTCTTTTTGCAGGCTTTTAAGGCTGTCTATTTTATGCGTATCTCTCTGATAGACAATCCGTCCACGCACTTGAGCATAGCGACAGTCGCGTGTAACAGCGCTGTACCCAGCCATGCCCAGTAGCATGCTTCACGTGAATGTAGTCACACGCCAATTGTCCGCGGTTCTTGTTGCATAACTACTCGGTAACTACCCGGTAACTACCCGAGTGGGAGATGATTTTTGTACCTTTGCAGCGAAATTCATAAAAACACATTGAATTGCTGAAAAAATAATACAAAAAATATCATGGAAAGTGTTAGCAATTACTTCCCAATCACCTTCTCCCAAATCACTCCCTCCTTCACAAAATGACGCGAATAATACACTTTTTCGCAGCAAAACTTGCATATATCAAAAAAGAATACTACCTTTGCACCGAATTTGTCGCTATAAGTGTATTAGTTTGCGACAAAATAAAATACAAACAAATATGGAATCAGTTGAAAATAAGATTATTAGTAAGATGAAAAAATGCGGAAGAGGTTCTGTGTTTTTTGTCAATGATTTCCTGACCTATGGAACTCGTTCTGCTGTCAATAAAGCATTAGAAAGAATGGTGCTACAAGGTACTATTCTTCGTGCTGCCAGAGGCATCTATTGCTATCCAAAATTGGAGAAAATATATGGCTTAGGTGCTATACCTCCTTCGTGCGAAGAAGTAGCAGTAGCTGTTGCCAAACGAGATGGAGCTCATATTGTGCCATCGGGTGCATTCGCTCAGTATCAATTGGGCCTTACCCAGCAAATACCACTGAATTATCATTATCTCACAGATGGTACTTCGCGGACAATTGTTATTGACAATACACGATGTATTACCTTTCATCGTGCTTCTCCAAGATATTTTGCTTTCCAAACAAAGTTAGCACAACTGATAACTACTGCGCTCAAAGATTGGAAAATCGAGCGACTAACCGAAGAGCAAATCCAAACGCTTAAAACTACAATCAATAACCAATCTCGTATTCCTGTAGCAGATCTAAAACTGATGCCTACAGCAACAAGAGAACTAATACTGAGTTTATATGAATAAGTTTTTGACATTCACTGCAGAACAACGCCGTGCAGTATTCGAGAGAGTAGGTGTGAATGTAGGCTTACCCATGCAAGCAGTAGAAAAAGATTTTTGGGTGACGGTTGTCTTACAAACGATCTTCTCATTGCCTGTTGCAGAGCATTTGATCTTCAAAGGCGGCACTTCCCTAAGCAAAGCGTGGGGAATAATCAATCGCTTTTCAGAAGATATTGACTTGGCGGTAAATCCTATATATTTAGGTGCAAAAGAGGGAGATTTGACTAAAAAGCAGATAAAGAAACTCCGCAAAGCTTCATCTTTGTTTGTTAGCGAACAACTAACACCCATGTTACGTACACGATTAGATGAACTGGGATTGTTGGCATTCCTGCATGTTGAGGCACAACCAGATGGAGAGGGAGATAACACCTATCCTGAGCCAAGACAAATATATGTGCGCTATCAGTCCGTTTTCGACAAACCACTGACCTACCTCCGTCCCGATGTAGTATTAGAAGTGAGTGCACGTTCGCTCATTGAACCTGCAATGCCAACACATGTGAATTGCATATTAGCTGATTATGCACCTATGTATCCACTATGTGATGCCACTATCTCCACTGCCATTCCTGCTAAGACAATGGTGGAGAAGATGTTTCTCTTGCATGAGCTCTTTAGCGTGCCTGGACATGGTATGCAAGCAGATCGCAAAAGCCGACACCTATATGACTTATACCAAATGATGCAGCAACCCTTTGCAGTTGAGGCAATTGCAGATGATACTCTATGGGAAACTATCCGCCACCATCGCGAAGTTTTCACTTCGGTACAAGGAGTTGATTATTCAGGAGATATACGCACACGAATATGCCTACTGCCTCGCGAAGATATTGCAACCATCTGGCAAAAAGACTACGAAGTCATGCGCAGTTCAATGATTCATCGCTCAGCTCCTACTTGGGCAGAATTGATAGAACAAATAACCATACTGCAAGATAGTGTACGTGACAACCGTATGTTAGAAGATTTAGAAAATTTAGAATCTTTAGAATCCTAAGTTTTCTAAAGATGCTAAGAATCCTAATTCTATATATAAAGACAACATGAACAACATTTCGCTCATCCAACATTGGTGAGCGACAGGGAAAGAAATAGATAATTGACGGTCGAGTTGCAATACCCTTTTGTATTACAGAGATTTGCCACTAATGGGCTCACGATGTGCCTACGATGTGCCACTATGAACCCGTCAAAAACCCGTTATGAACCCGTAAAAGATAGCATAGCAGCAAGGTTCTGGAGTTACCGTTCACACAATCATCAGTGCAATCCACATACGATTATGCTTCTTTATCTTCAAAAGGTAGAGTGGGTAATGCAAATCGGTCGAAATCAGATTCAAAAAGTCGGTCCTGCACTATGCGATACTTATCAAACTCTGTTTCTGCATGCTCTCGCGCTTGTTCATGGCTCACATGTCCTGCAGTTTGTAACAATGGACGCTCATCACTATTGAGATATGAGTCAATACGCTTCGCCCAATCTTCCATTGTCATAGGTATATGACGCTTGGCGCGAGATTCTGCAAAATCTAAAACAGCAGAAACAATATGTCCCATATCTTCCAACTCGTTTTGGCGTAAATAGTTTTTGGCTATGCTAACATCTGTTTTTACTATTTTGCCGTTGGGCGCATTCTCCCATGTGGTAAGTCCCATGTGTTCTTTGTTGGCATCAGCTCGTTCCAGAATTAACTCCGCAGCAGTGTGTTGATGTACTGCGTAGTGCATTTTGTTCTGAATCATTTGGAAGAATGTGCGAGTAGTAGGAGCATCTTTGTCGTAATCCATACTTGTAGCATAGATATCTGTCAACTTTTGATAAAAACGGCGTTCTGATAAACGAATCTCCCTGATTTCAGCCAGCAAATGTTCGAAATAGTCTTCGCTGAGGAATGCGCCATTCTCCATGCGCTTGCGATCTATCACATAACCACGCAAAGCAAACTGCCTCAGAATGCAGGTCGCCCAACGACGAAACTGCGTAGCACGAATGGAATTGACACGGTAGCCAACGGAGATAATCATGTCTAAATTATAATACTCTAATTCTTCTGTTACTTCCCCACGGATACCTCGATTTACGACAGTTGCAAATTTTGCAATTGTCGCATCAGGTTGTAGTTCTCCCGTTTTATAAATGTTGGCAATGTGACGGCTTATTCCTGATTTATCTATACCGTATAAAACAGACAACGCTTTTTGCGTAGCCCAAATGGTCTCATTTTCGTAGAAGACTTGCACCCCTGTTGCTTTATCCTCTGCTTGAAAAATAAGGAATTCAGCAGTTGAATTTCGTATTTGCAGTTGTTTCTCAGACATGTGATTTATACTTTGCATAGTAGAGATAGGGAACTATCTCTTGTTATCGCTTCTCCAGTAGTACTACATTCTCCACGTGGTGGGTGTGGGGGAACATGTCCACAGGTTGCACCTTCACAACGCGGTATTTGCTGTCTAACATATTGAGGTCGCGTGCCTGCGTAGCAGGGTTGCAACTCACATACACAATGCGCTGAGGTTCAGCAAAAAGAATCGTATTGATCACATCCTCGTGCATGCCTGCGCGGGGAGGGTCGGTGATAATCACATCGGGACGACCGTACTGCGCGATGAAGTCCTCGTTGAGGATATCCTTCATATCGCCCGCGAAGAAGAGAGTATTATCCAAATTGTTTATCTTCGTGTTTACTTTGGCATCCTCAATCGCCTCTGGCACATATTCAATACCAATCACTTGACGCGCTTGGTGCGCTACGAAATTGGCAATCGTACCTGTACCTGTATAGAGGTCGAAGACCAGTTCGTTGCCCGTCAGACCTGCGAACTCGCGCGCTACCTTGTAGAGCTCGTATGCCTGCAAGGTGTTGGTTTGGTAGAACGACTTAGGACCTACCTTGAACTGTAGGTTCTCCATCTGCTCCATGATATGGTCTTGTCCGTGGAAGACATGTACGTCTTGGTCGCCAATGGTGTCATTGAACTTGCGATTGACCACGTACAGCAAGCTGATAATCTCGGGGAAGGAGTCGCGGATATACTCCATCACGCGCATATCGGGTTCGTCTGCCCAAACGACGATGAGCATGATCTCGCCCTTGTGGTTGCTGCGCAAGATGAGCGTACGCAGTTGTCCCTCGTGCGCGTGTTCATTATAAAAGGTGATACCCAACTGGCGTGCGAAGTCGCGTATGCCGTTGCGTATGCGGTTGTTGATGTCCGGCATGAGGTGGCACTCGGTGATGTCGAGCACCTTGTCGAAGCAGTTAGGGATATGGAAACCCAGACCATGGGTATTGTCCACATTCTCCAGTCCGCCTGCGGCGCGGATGGTATCCCAGCTGAGCCATTTGCGGTCGGAGAAAGTGAACTCCAGTTTGTTGCGGTACTCGTAGATCTCCTTGCTACCGAGGATAGGGGAGATCTCGGGCAGTTCGACCTTACCAATACGGGTGAGGTTGTCGATGATCTGCTGTTGCTTGTGGCGCAGTTGCTCCTCGTAAGGGAGAATCTGCCACTTGCAACCGCCACACTCGCCGTAGTGCTTGCACACGGGTTCGCAACGGGTAGGGGAAGGAGTGACAATGCGCTCTACGCGGCCCTCCATGAAGGAGTGCTTCTTGCGTGTCACTTGTATATCGACAATATCGCCTGGCACGCAGTAGGGTACAAAAAGTACCATATCGTCCACGCGGGTGAGGGACTTGCCCTCAGCCGCGATGCCGGTGATCTCAATGTTCTGTAGTAATGGTAAGTTCTTTTTCTTTTTCATTTTATTTCATTAACCAGTTGATACTTTGTTGGTAGAGAGCAGGGAAGTTGTGGGCGCTCTCGAGCATGATACTCCAGCAGAGGGTCTTGCTGCCGCCTTCAGCAGTAGCATCATGACCGATAGCCGCTGCTACATTCGCCTCTGGGAAACGAGCGACTACTATACCACCTTCGGTTGGGAAGAGACCATCTGCGTTCTCAGTATGGAGCATGGTGTCGTTAGGCTCGGTGCGGAACGTATAAACGCCATTAGGCAGCTGACGCTCGATGCGAATCTTACCTGTCTTCGAAGCGTTGGTGGTACGGAACTCGTAGTGCAAGAGATTCTTGGTGAAGGCAGCGTCCTCTTTGCCTTGCATGTCGCTGGCGATATGTGCGCCAGAGAGCAGGAGACGACCACCGTGTTGCAAGTAGTGCGTCAATGCGTGTTGCAACTGAGCTGGCATACAGTGGAAGGATGTGTCGTGGCCCATGGTATAGGTCTTTTGCTTGCCGAGGATAACATCTACGAGGTCGTAATCTTGAGGCGATAAGGTGATGAGGCTATCAGGCGATGAGGTGATGGCTGCTACGCTGGTGCTGACATAGGAGTAGCCCATCTCGGCGAGTGTCTTACCATGGAGAGCAGGGTAGTCGAAGGTGTTACCCACGGTAGGGTGGTCCATGTGGTCGCTATAGCACATACCCCAACCGCAGTTGTCGTCGGTCTTCCACTCGTTGCGGCTATCGAAGTCATATACCTCGCCAATATAGTTCACGCCCTTGCCATAAGGTACGGTGTGGCTCATAGGACGGATACCACCGTAGATACTATCGCTCCACCACTCTGGACCGCTCACGCGGGTGAAACCGTTGACGATGAGCACTTTGCCTTTCTCTTCTGGAGCAATATAAGCAGAGAGGGTCTCGCCCTTGAAGCTCAGACCACCCGCATTGCCTGCTGCTACGCAGATGTCGTAGCGTATGCCCTTCTCAGGGGTGAAAGTGTATTCAGGAGCGGTGACGCGGGTACCATTATCCCAGTCGCCATCGTTTGTGCGTGTATATACTATATAATAAGTAGGTGTTGCGGTTGGTTCGAGTGCGTCCTCAGTAGCTTGCCAGCTAACGGTTACCTGATTGTCGGTGCGGAGCATGGACATTTGTTGCACTGGCAGAGGTTGTACTACGTACTCGGTGCCATATTGCTCGTGGATGAACTTGAGGAAGGACTTGTACATCGCACGTGAAATAGTGAAGCGCACGCGTGGATCAAGACCATACTTCATGTCGGTCATGTTCTGGTGAGAGAGGAGCTCAAGGAGTACCGCAGGCACCTTAGGGTGACGTGCCTCGGCGTAGGAGGAGTTGTTGAGCTGACGGCGTGTCCACTCTGGCGCGTAAACGGCGCGCATGTCTTCTACGATTTGGGTTTGCATATAGTCCGCGAGGTCGCGTGCTACGATACGGCTCTTGCCAGTAGGGAAGTTCTTGTTCTTCTCGTCGTCATAGTCCTTATAGATGATGAGCGTGCCGACTACTTCGTCCTTAACACCTGCGTCGGTGTGGAAAGCGAGGCTGGCATGGAGTGGAATGCCCAGACCAGGCTCATTAGGATTGGCTGCACTACCACCTGCGAGGTAGTTCACCCAGATACCGCGAGCAGCGTAGTCGTCCACGTAGTCGTTCTTGCTGTCGGTATAGTTGTAGATGCTATCTGGAATACCCGAATATTGCATCCAGTAGCGTGCTGCCTCTATATAACGTGGCAGACCGCTAGTGACCGCATTGGCTTGGTTAGCCAAGAGTTGAGCGCTGTCAATCATAGCAACATCACTCTCGGGAAGGTCCTTAGAGGAAGGTACGTTCTCGAAGCTATCGGGTTGTTTGTAGCGTGCTACGGAACCCATACCGCCACCGAACTTCACCGCATCGGTAGTGACAATCTCCTTGCCGTTAGCCGCTGCGTTCACGCAGACATAGTTATTCTCCTTGTCGCCATCGAAAGCGAAAGTGCCGAGGTATACCCATGTACCGCCACCCATCTTCTGATTGACGGAGAAAGTGGTCTTTTGACCTTTGTGTACGACGGTATATTGCGCCTTGGTGGTGCTGTTAGGCAGGGTCTTGTAACTCACGTACACGGCATAGTCGCCCGCAGGGAGCGATGGGGTGTAAGTGATGGTGCCACGTGTCTTCTCGTCGCATTTGACTTCGGCGGTATAGCGACCATTGGCGAATGGGTTGTCGCCCTCAAGCAGATGGGTGGTTGGAGTAGCCCAACCAGCACCCTCGCCGATAGCCCATTGACCACTGATAGTGGCTTCAGAGTCGTCCACCACTTGCTCAATCACCTGTGTGTCACGTTCGCGAGGTTGTACCACGACCGCACCTGCGTTCTCGAGCATAGGAACGAGGAAAGGCATGGTATAGGAGGTGGTGTAGAGGTCTTCTACTGTGGTCCATACTTTGGCACGTTGCCAACGCCAAGACTCGGTAGGTTGGTGGAAATACTGTCCGTGGCTACCCCAGAGGGCGATATGCTTGCCGTCCAAACCTTGTTTAGCCGCGTATGGGCGTGAGGTGTTGGTTACCCATTGGGTAGTAGCGGGTAGGGTATAGCGTGCGTTTTTAGCACGGTGGCGATAGAGGGATGTCACCAACTCGCCAATCTCGTAACCATCGGTATAGATGGTCACTTTGCCGTTGTTGTTGCCCAATACCATTTGGCTGACCAGCAGGCGCAGGTCACGTACCTCGCTATCGCTGAGCGAAACGACGCTCAGTGCCTTGTTGGTGTAGAGGGTTACATACTGATTCTTGACGCGGATATTGCTGACCTTAACCGACTCAGCAAAAGCACGTTGGTGTACAAAAGCGGTCAGGGTGTCTGACAGCGCTTGTTTGTCAATGGCCATGGCTTGCAGGCCTAAGCAGCATGCCATGAGTAGAGTGAAGATTTTGCTTTTCATATTGTATTGTTTTTAGTTATGACAAAATAGCGTGCAAAGTTACTGAAAAAAATGCATATATGCAAGCAAAATGCACTAAAAAATTAAAAAGGCATAATATATTTGCGTATGTCAAATATTTTCACTATCTTTGCACGCTATTTTGGGTAAAAATGCCAAAGTGGCTCGAATATGAAAGAGATGATATTACAAACGAAGGTGACAAGCTGTACCCTTGAGGAGATGGACTCCTCTATGCGCGAACTGGTGGAGAAAGCCAAAGCGATGACGCAGAATGCCTATTGCCCGTATTCGCATTTTCATGTGGGTGCAGCAGCGCGATTGGCTGATGGTCAGATAGTTGCGGGTAGTAACCAGGAGAATGCTGCTTATCCCAGCGGCTTGTGCGCAGAGCGCACCACATTGTTTGCAGCGAATGCTAATCACCCACATACGCCTGTGGAGGCATTGGCGATAGCGTGCTACACGCATGGCCATTTCACGAAGGATGCTGCCAGTCCGTGTGGCGCATGCCGACAAGTGATGTTGGAGACCGAGCACCGCTTTGGCCAACCTATGCAGGTGATATTGTACGGGGAGGACATGTGCTATGTGTTTGATTCGGCTGCGGACCTGCTGCCACTGAACTTTGTGGCAGAAAACCTGCTGGGGTGATTTACGATTGGACAATTTACTATTTACAATTTATAGAGATTGGGACTGATAAAGAAAATAGATAGTTACTTGCTCAAGCATTTCTTGGGTCTGTTGGCGATGACCTTTATGATATGCGTGTTCATTCTGCTGATGCAGTTTGTGTGGATGCATATCAAGGACTTGGTGGGCAAGGGCGTGGAGATCAGCGTGTTGGCTGAGTTCTTTGTTTATGCGGTGACCTCGGTGGTGCCTTTGGCTTTGCCTTTGGCGATATTGTTGGCCTCGCTGATGACCTTTGGCAATTTGGGTGAGAAGACCGAACTCACCGCCATGAAGGCAGCTGGCATCAGTTTGTTTCGCATCATGCGTCCGCTGACAATCTCGATATTGTTCATCTGCTGCGGAGCGTTCTTGTTTTCCAACTATGTGCTGCCCGTATCGCAGGTGAAACTATGGGCATTGATTTTCTCGCTCAGGCAGAAATCGCCCGAGTTGGAGATACCGCAGGGCGAGTTTTATGACGGCATAGATGGGTACAATATCTATGTGCGTCATAAGGAACCTAAATGCGGTATGCTCTACGATATGATGATCTATGACTATTCGGAGGGCTTTCAGAATGCGACCGTGATGGTGGCTGACTCGGGACAGATATTCTTTACGGAGGATAATAAACACCTGTTGTTGCGTTTGTATAGCGGTGAGTCGTTTGAGAATCTTGATCGCAAGCAGAAACGCGCTACGAAGTCCGAAAAGAACATCCCATACCGTCGCGAGTCGTTTGCGCAAAAGCAACTGCTGATAGACTTCGATATGGAGTTTAATCGATACGATGAGGATGTGTTGAGCGATCAGCATGTGTCGAAGAATGTAGGCGAACTGCTCTATTCCATAGACTCGGTGCAGATCTTGGCGCATGCCCGTAGCGCGGAACAAAGTGAGGTGTTAGTGGAGAATAAGTATTTTGGGCGTGAGCGCAAAGCAGGGCGTAGTGTGGCCGAAGAGTTGGTGGGTGCACCCAAGGAGCATGTCTATGATGTGGACTCGCTATTGGCGACGCTCAGCCCCGATGAACGCTATCGTGCCGCTTCGGGTGCCTTGGAGAAAGCCAAGTCGCAGCGCGATGAGATAGACTATAATGCCTTGATGCTGGATGATTATCAGCGCTATATTCGCAAACACGAGATAGAGTTGCATCGCAAGTTCACCTTGGCCTTTGCGTGCTTGGTGTTCTTCTTCATCGGTGCGCCCTTGGGTGCCATCACGCGCAAGGGCGGATTGGGTATGCCTGTGGTGATATCGGTGGTGATGTTTATTATCTACTATATCATTGATAATACGGGATATAAGATGGCTCGTGAGGCACTGTGGCCCTGCTGGGCAGGTATGTGGCTGAGTTCGATGGTGCTGTTGCCCATAGGTATATTCTTGACCTACAAGGCGGCTACCGATTCGGCACTGTTCAACCCCGAAGCGTGGATGAAAATGATAGGAAAAGTGAAACGATTTATTGATAAGATATGGATACAATTGAAAAAGCAATTGAGGACATTCGCGAAGGCAAATTCGTGATTGTTGTGGATGATGAGGACCGCGAGAATGAAGGCGATTTCATCATCGCTGCCGAAAAGATAACACCCGAAAAAGTGAATTTCATGTTGCAGCATGGCCGTGGCGTATTGTGTGTGCCACTGCCCGAGACACGCTGTGCGGAGTTGGACTTGGTACACCAAGTGTCGAACAATACTTCGATGTTAGGTACCCCCTTCACGGTGACGGTGGATAAGTTGGAGGGCTGTACTACGGGTGTGAGTGCGGAGGACCGCGCAGCTACTATCCGTGCGTTGGCTGACCCTCAGTCCAAACCACAGGATTTTGGTCGTCCTGGACATATCAATCCGCTGTATGCTCAGGAGCGTGGCGTGCTGAAGCGCGCTGGACATACCGAGGCTGCTGTGGACTTGGCGCGTTTGGCAGGGCTGCAACCAGTGGCTGCACTCATTGAGATCATGAATGAGGACGGTACCATGGCGCGTATGCCCGACTTGGAGATAGTGGCAGAGAAATATGGCTTGTCACTGGTCTCAATCAAGGACCTGATAGCTTATCGCATGAAGTGCGATGAGGCGAAAGGCGATGAGGCGATTAGGCAAGGGGTGCTGGTGGAGCGTGGCGAAACAGTGATGCTGCCTACCGCGTTTGGCGAGTTTATGCTGACCCCTTTCCGCCAACTCAACAACGGACTGGAGCATATCGTGTTGCAGAAGGGCGAGTGGAGGGATACCGAACCCATCCTCTGCCGTGTACACTCATCCTGTATGACGGGCGACATCTTTGGTTCAATGCGTTGCGAGTGTGGTGAACAACTGCACAAAGCCATGCAGATGGTGGAGAAAGAGGGCAAAGGTATCATTGTGTATCTCAACCAAGAAGGACGCGGTATCGGATTGATGAATAAGATCAGAGCCTACAAACTGCAAGAGCAGGGCGATGATACCGTGGATGCGAATATCCATTTGGGCTTCCAACCCGATGAACGCGACTATGGTGTGGGCGCACAGATACTACAACTGATGGGTGCTAAGAAGCTGCGTTTGATAACCAATAATCCAGTGAAAAGAGTAGGTCTGGAGAGTTATGGCATAGAAATTGTAGAGAATATACCAATAGAGATAGCTCCTAATCCCTATAACTTGCGTTATATGCAAACGAAAAAGGAGAAAATGTATCACAATCTAAACTTGGTGTAACATGAAGAGAGTATTTTTAATGGTTTTGTTATTGTCAGTTGTCGGAGGACAATTGGCGACTGCTTTGGCTGATCAAACAGTAACGGTTACAGCTACGAATGCTGATATTTCAGAGGATTTGGATCTAAAGACCGTAGCCACCCTGTTTGGACAAGCCAAAGACTTGGAGCAGTTTGAGCAGATGCTCAACAACCCTGATTCGGCGTTCTCTAACCTCGACTTGAATGGCGATGGCAATGTGGACTACCTGCGCGTGATAGAGACCGCTGACCAAAATCGCCACTTGGTGGTTATCCAAGCTGTATTGGCAAAGGATATCTATCAAGATGTGGCTACGATATTTGTGGAGAAAGATCCAGCGTCGGAGTCGGTGACAGTGCAGGTGATTGGTGATGAATATATATATGGTGCAGACTATATCATCGAGCCTGTGTATATCTACCGTCCTATTATCTATGACTGGTTCTGGGGACCATCGTGGGTATGCTGGCATTCGCCTTTCTACTGGGACTACTGGCCTACATGGTGGCATCCATACCACTGCATAGCGCATCACTTGTACTGGGATCATATCTACTGGCATCACCACTACTATCCAATATGCACCTATCGTACAGGTCATCACTACCATCCTCATTATGCGCCTATGCGTGAGCGTGTCAGCCGTTCGGATTACGCAACGCGCCATCCAGAGCGTTCGTTCGCATCGCGCAATGTGTCTACACGCTATACCAATGCGCGTGACTTTGACCGCAATCGTCAGGCTACTATGCGCAGTGTCGATGCTTCGCGTGTAGGTTCAGACAGCCGAGCTGCCAGCACGCGTGTGTCCAACCGCAGTGTGACCGAGGCTTCGCGCACTTTTGGTAGTAGCAATGTACGTAGTAGCAGTCGCGCAGAAAGTACGGCAACGCGCTCTTCTGCTACGCGAAACACATCTTCAGTACGCAGCACAGCGCCTTCGCGCAGCGTGTCGGCGTCTACTGCTACGCGCACTAGTCAGTCAGTGGCTACACCATCGCGTGCCAATACCAGCACGAACCGTGTGTCCAATGTATCTACTGCTACGCGCTCCAGTAGCCCATCGGTGAACCGCTCCAGCAGCCCATCGAATACGATGCGCAGCAGCAGTCCGTCGAGTACGATGCGCAGCAGCAATTCCAGCGTGCGCTCATCGAGCAGTAGTTCGTCTATGCGTTCATCGGGTGGCGGTTACTCGTCTGGTGGGTCTATGCGCTCATCGGGTGGCAGTTCTTCCTCTCGCGGAGGTGGCGGCAGCACACGCAGATAATCACTGCTTCTCGCTTTTCGCCTTGCTGCGGCATACATCGCAACAACCGCAGGTGGCAGCATCGGTTTCGCCGAAATAGGATAAGAGTAGTTGCGAACGACAATAGAGCTGGTTGTCAGCATATTCTACCATCGCTTTCAGTTTATCGATATACTGTTGGCGATGGTTGTCGTATATATGAGTAGGTAGATAGATGTCGGTTTGTCGCTCACGTGCAAAAGTCAGGGTGTTGGCTGTGTCGTGCGGGATATAGGTGATGATGTGGCGCTGTGCAAGGGATACAAGCAAGTCGTGTATTGTTCCCTGCTTTCTTACCTCATTGCCTTTCGCCTCTCGCCTCTCGCCTAATAGCCTCATCGCCTCAGCGGGGTCCCCGACGACACTTGTGTCGTGGGGTGCTCTATCGCCTAAATGCACATATTGCAAGTCGGTGAAGATACCTGAGTACTGGCGCATCAGGGTCTCCAATAGCTGATGTTGCTGTTGGCTGAGTCCGTACTCAGCCATCTCGCGTTGCGATACGAGGATTCTCACGCGTGGGTGTATCTCCTGCTCCTCCTGAAAATCAATATAGCCCGCCTGGGTCAGCAGATGCAATGCGGCATAGGTCTGCAATATGGGCAGGTGCATGATACGACAGAGATCGTTGATGGGCAGCATGAAGGTATGCCCTTGTCCGCTACCTGCTCCTACACCGAGGAAGTCGCAGGTCTTGTGGTAGACATCGCAGACGAACTCTTTGGGTGGATAGTTATCTGCCACGCGCTTGCGCGCTTTGGCTTTGTCTTGCGATGGGTCGTAGAGCAGTACGGCAAAGGCCTTTTGCTCATCGCGCCCCGCACGTCCTGCCTCTTGGAAATAGGCCTCTATTGTGTCGGGTAGGTCGTGGTGAATGACCATGCGCACATCGGGCTTGTCGATACCCATACCGAAGGCGTTGGTGGCGACGATGACTCGTGTTGGTGTAGCGTGGTGTAGTGTGGTGTAGTGTGGTGTAGTATTGTTATTTGTCCAAGTCTTCCACGCTTCTTGCTTGGCAGAGCGTTCTTGGGAAGTGAGACCTGCATGGTAGAAGTCGGCGGAGAGGCCTTTCTCCTGGAGATAGGCAGATAGTTCTTGCGCGCGTTGGCGATTACGGACATACACGATGGCAGAACCAGGCACCTTATTTAATATATGTACAATCTCATCGGCTTTCTTGTTGGTCTGACGCACCACATAACTCAGGTTCTGACGGAGGAAACTCTTGCGCAGCACATGCTTCTCGCGAAAGGCCAAGCGCTCCTGTATGTCATCCACCACATCGGGTGTGGCGGTGGCAGTGAGGGCGAGGATAGGTACTTGGTTATTGGACGCTCTTTGAGCTATTGGACGCTCGCTTTGCGAGCTATTGGACGCTGCGCTATTGGCAATGATGTCTCGTATCTCCGCTATTTTGAGGTAGCTTGGGCGGAAATCGTAGCCCCATTGCGAGATGCAGTGCGCTTCGTCCACGGCGATAAGGCAGATAGGCAGGCGAGCGAGGCGTTCGCGAAACTCTTCTGACTCCAGTCGCTCGGGCGACACGTAGAGGAAGTGGTAAGGCCCCCATTGGCAGTTGTCGAGTGCCACTTTCTGCTGTTCGTAGGTCATGCCCGTGTAGATGGCTGTGGCACGGATATCGCGTTGGCGAAGGTTCTCCACTTGGTCTTTCATGAGCGCAATGAGGGGGGTGATGACAAGGCACAAGCCGTTCATGACCATCGTGGGTACTTGAAAGCACAGACTCTTACCGCCACCTGTAGGCATGAGTGCCAAGGTGTCGCGACCGTCTAAGACGGATTGGACGATTTCCTCCTGTAGGGGGCGAAAATCATCGTAACCGAAATATGTTTTGAGTGCCTCGCGTGCAGTCATTTGGTCTGTGTGTGGTAATTTTCGTGCAAAAGTACAATTTTTTTCTGACATACACAAATAGATATTTGCATAAATCAAAATAATTGTGTACCTTTGCAGCGTAATTATGGTGTTATAAACACTGAAAATACTATTACAGAAAGGATTATGAGAAAGATAAGGTTATTAGTAACACTCTTATGTCTTTGGTTGGGGCTGATGCCTTTGGCAGCACAGTCGGTGAAGATTACGAAGGAATTGACACATGTACAGATGGCATCCGTATTGGCGATGTACAAGAATGAGTTTGGCAGTTTTGAGAAGCCCGATTTGATAGATACTTTCCCTTATGCCGTTATTCGTATGCACTTAGAAGGCAATGCGCATGATGTGAAAGTCGCAAAAGAGCGATTGACATTGTATGTAGGGCAGCAGTTCCGTGTGGAGGCAAGGGTGACAACCTATTCTAATCAGATATTGTTCCTCGTGCGTGCCAAACGTTTGTTGACTTATATTGATTGTGGTGATGGCTGCGATCAGGTGTTATTGAGCAATATGCAGCAGTTGCGATCAAACTGTTTGTATGACTGTACGGTGCGCTTTACCCCCGAGCGAGATGGCAATGTTATCACTGATACTGTCTTCGTGAATCAAGGTCCTCAGTACTATGATTTCAAGCTGCGTGTTGAGCCCGCGAATGCCACGGTGGATGTAATAGCTCATGATGAAGTGAAGAAATGGATATTCAAAGACGGTGTAGCCGAATTGAAACTGATAGAGGGCGATTATCAATATACCGTTAGTGCGGAGGAGTATCATACAGCTACGGGTATCATTCATATACCTGCCACCGTGAAAGATACTACTATTCGTTTACGTCCTACTTTTGGTTGGTTGCAGATTAGTAGCGATAGTATGGATTTGCAGGGATTATCCGCAGAGATACAAGTGCAGGGAGGCAAAATGCAAACTGAAGCACTGCCAATGGAGAAAACGGTGTATAATCCAGGTACTTATACGATTGATATTGCAAAAGCGAAGCACCTTCCCTATCAAAAAACGATAACGATAGAGGAGGATAAGGTAACGAAAGTATGTCCCGTATTAGTGCCAAAAGCATATAAACGCAATACTTTCTTATTGGCAGAAGCGGGCTTTGCCATGAATCCTTCTTGGGGTGTAGGCTTGATGTTTGGGCAGGTCTATGGCGAAGTGACCAAAGGTTGTGGTGCAGGTTGGTATGTGAAAGGGCGTTCTAATTTTCAAGGAACAAAGGCTACGACACGCGCGTTCATTGATTACGGTGGTACAATAAATGGCGAGTTGCCCTATTATACGGGTCAAGAGCGTACCAATGAGGTGGTGGTTAATGCAGGATTAGTATTGAATTTCCAAAATAAGCAGAAGCCTAATCGCAGTAAAAATTCTATGTTTGGTCTGTATGCGGGTTTGGGATATGGTCAGTATGCTCATAGTTGGGAAGATACAGATGGTGATTGGTATGAATATGCACCTACTAAAGCAAAGGGACTTAGTTTTGGTGGCGGATTGATTGGCAGTATCAAAGGCTTTACTTTTAACGTGGGTATCAACACGATACAAGCGAAGTATGTGGAAGTGGAAGCAGGATTGGGATGGACATTTTGATGTACGATTGGACAATTTACAATTAGACAATTTATAATTTAGAAAATGATTATGAAAATCAAGTATATAGCATTGTTCCTATTGTTGGCATTGGTAGGTTGCCAACGTGAAGAGGAGATGGAGATAGTGAATGTAACTATTAACAACGAACGCATAGAGCCTTCCTATTCCTCCGTGTCAATTAGCTGTAATATCAATTGCAATGCCACTATTAATCAAGTTAAGGTATATATTTCAACTACCCCAGATTTTTCTAATGCCCAAACTCAATTATTGACAGAACAAAAGAAAAGTACATATACTGCAAAAATTAGTGGCTTAGCAAATACCACTATTTACTATGTACGCTATAAAATTTCCAATAACTATTCTTCATTCATATTGGACAAAACCAGTCAGTTTAAGACTATCCCATATACAACTCCTACTATATCTACTACTCCCTCTTCGGAGATTACACACAATAGTGCCATCTTGGGTGGAAAGATTGTAGATAATGGTGGATTGACTATTACCAATTGTGGTGTGGTGTATAGTAAGTCTCCCAATCCAACCATAGAGAATGGCACCAAAGTAGAGAGTAAAGAGAAAACAGAATCATTTACTTGTACAATAAATGATTTGGACTTTACAACTTCCTACTACGCACGTGCATACGCAATAAATGAGAAAGGTATAGCGTATGGCGAAGAAATTAGTTTGACAACTCTAAGCACCAGTGCGACCATGGGAGATATTTCTGCCATAGAAATAGGTGGTACAACAGCTACCATTCAAGCTGAATTATTAACAGATGGTGGCGCAAGTATAGAAAAACTGGGTATATGCTACAATATGAGTGGAGAACCAACTATCAATGATTCGATAGTTTTGAGTAGTGAAAACAAAATAGGTATATTTCAATGTGCAATAGATAATTTATCTGCTGCTACCGCATATTATGTGCGTGCTTTTGCTACGAATGCCAATGGTACAGTATATAGTGACCAAATATCAATTAGAACTGAAACGGCAATAGCAGTAGTAGTAAGTGCTCAAGCAACGAATGTGTTTTACACCTCTGCAACGGTAGGTGGTAATGTTACCTATGATGGTGGTGCAAGCGTAACGGAACGAGGTGTTTGCTACTCAATAAATGCAAATCCAACTACCGCTAATACAAAGATAACTAGTGGTAGCGGATTAGGTCAATTTACGTGTAACCTAACAGATTTGCAAGATGGTGTAACCTACTATGCTCGTGCGTATGCGATTAATAAGAAAGGTGTAGCGTATGGTGAGGAAGTACGTTTTACAACCAAAACTAAAACTATCGCCACTGTGGCAACAACGCCTGCAACGAAGGTGTCTTGCACCTCAGCAACGGTAGGAGGTAATGTGACAGAAGATGGTGGCGCAGAAATCACCGAGTGTGGTGTGGTATATAGTACGAATCAAAGTCCAACTACAGAGGATAGCAAGGTAGCAAGCGGTAGCGGATTAGGTCAATTTACCTGTAACCTAACAGATTTACAAGACGGTACCACCTATTATGTTCGTGCGTATGCGATTAATGCGAAGGGTACAGCGTATGGTGAGGAAGTAAGTTTCACAACAATGCAACTACAAGAAGGTGAGGGAATAGAAAATGGCTATGTGTACGTGGACTTAGGTTTGAGTGTGAAATGGGCAACGATGAACGTGGGTGCAAGCAAGGCGGAAGATTATGGCAGTTATTTTGCATGGGGCGAGACTACAACAAAAGACACGTACAATTGGAGTACGTATAAGTATTGCAATGGAAGCTATGATAGCTTGACCAAGTATTGCAATAAGAGCAGTTATGGCAATAATGATTTTACGGATAACAAAACGCAGTTGGAATTGAGTGACGATGCAGCTCATGTTAATTGGGGTGGTAGTTGGCGTATGCCTACTGATGCAGAGTGGACAGAGTTGCGTGAGAAGTGTACTTGGACGTGGACAACTCAAAATGGGGTATATGGCAGAAAAGTAACCAGCAAGACTAACGGCAATAGTATTTTCCTCCCCGCTGCGGGCTACCGCCACGTCACTTCGCTCAGCAGCGCAGGCAGCTACGGCGGCTACTGGTCGAGTTCGCTCGGTACGGACTACCCGGACTACGCGTGGGGCGTGGACTTCTATTCAGGCTACGTGTACAGGGACTACTACGACCGTTACGACGGGCAATCCGTTCGCCCAGTCTGCCCGTAGAGTAAGGTGTAAAGTGTAGGGTGTAGAGGCGGGAATGCTCGGCGGGAAATCGTCGAGGTCTAAACAATAAACAAAAAAAAATGCCAGACTACTGGCAAGAACAGAACAATAGGATGTGCTATCCATCGCTTATCCACCCGATGGACCCCTCCTAATCTCCCCCTCAAGGGGAGGGAGTGGAAGGTGTAAAGGCAGGAGGTTTAGAAAGCGAAATCCAAAAATATTGCTATAAATTCGGAATATAATCCAAAAATATTGCCATAAATTTGGAAAATACAGAAAAAATGATTACCTTTGCAGCGTTTTTCGAACTAACCATAATAAGATAATCCACAAAACTCAATCGCTATGATACAACGAACGCTGCAAAAGGTATTGACACAGTACCTTGGAAAAGGTAAAGCCATTCTGCTAATTGGTGCACGACAAGTTGGAAAGTCCACCTTGTTTCGTATGATGACACAGACTATGCCAGAGGATAATATCCTGTGGCTCAACTGCGACCTGCAAAGTGTGCGTGATATGCTATATAATCCTTCGCTTGCAGGCTTACAACTGTTGATAAATAACAAGGCTGTGGTTGTGATAGATGAGGCACAACGAGTGGAAAACATCGGATTGACACTCAAAGTAATAGTGGATAATTTTCCTAACATTCAGTTGTTAGTTACAGGTTCTTCGGCACTGGATTTGCACAGCAAAATCAACGAACCACTCACTGGACGCAAAATAGAATATCATCTTTTCCCTATTTCTACGGGCGAGTTATATGCAGCCAAAGGATTGATAACCACCAATGAAATGCTGGAGACGCGTTTGATATATGGTAGTTATCCTGATGTATTGTTTGGTAGTCTTCCACCCGAAAAGGCTTTGACGGAGTTGACGGAGAGTTATCTCTATAAAGACATCTTGGATTTAGAGGGTATGCGTAAACCTGCTGTGCTGCAAAAGTTATTAGTAGCATTGGCTTTGCAGATAGGTAGCGAGGTTTCGTACCATGAACTCAGCAAGACGGTCGAAGTGGATAGCAAGACTGTAGAGAAATATATTGATATTCTGGAGAAATGCTATATCGTATTCCGTTTGAACAGCTTCAGCAGGAATATTCGCACAGAGCTAACTAAAGGGAAAAAGATCTATTTCTATGACTTGGGCGTTCGCAATGCGGTGCTGCAAGCCTTTGCACCATTGGAATTGCGACAGGATAAGGGGGCATTATGGGAGAATTTCTTTATAGCAGAGCGCATAAAATATAATCATTATTCCGATCGTTTGGTAAAGTCCTATTTTTGGCGTACCACAGAAAAGCAAGAGATTGATTATATTGAAGAGTCAAATGGTGAATTGCATCTGTTCGAGATGAAATGGAGTGAAAAGAAACAATCAGCAAAAATACCTAACTTGTTTATCGAACAATATCACCCACAAAAAACAGATGTGATAACTACGGCAAACTACCTACCGTTTTTGATATAAATTGTTAAATGTGTGAACGGGACGTTCTAAAAAGAATTATATGTACATGCAGGATAATATAATACATATAATACATTTAAAAATTACCTGTTCACACGTTCATATGTACACAAAAACTCAACAAAAATGAAAGGCTATCCACCGCTTATCCACCGCTTATCCACCCGATAAATGGGGGTGTAAGGTGTAGGGTGTAAGGTGTAAAGGCAAGGAATATGCTCGGCGGGAAAAGCACCCCAGAAATCAAGATTTCTCGAGGACCCCGCAAATCGCCGAAGTCTAAACACAAGAGGAATATGCTCGGCAGGAAATTAACGGCAGAGTGCCGTATCCTCAGCAAGTGGTAACGGAGTGATAACGGGAAAGGTAGCATGGCTCCTCGCTACAACCATATTACGACACAAAATCCCCTCAACTGAAATGCGAGTTGAGGGGATTTTTGTATAGGGTAGGATAGTGTAGTGTAGTGTAGGGTTGTATAGGGTTGTGTAGGGTTGTGTAGGGTTGTGTAGGGTTGTGTAGGGTTGTGTAGGGTTGTATAGGGTTGTGTAGGGTTGTATAGGGTTGTGTAGGGTTGTATAGGGTTGTGTAGGGTTGTGTAGGGTTGTATAGGGTTGTATAGAGTGGTATAGGGTTGTATTATCCTAACTTCTCTAAAGCAGTTCTTACACGGGAGAGGGTTTCCTCTTTGCCCAATACATCGGTGATATTCCAAATATGTGGACCGCGAGCAGCACCAACAAGGCAGATACGGAAAGCATTCATCACAATACCTACACCATACTCCTTCTCGGCAATCCAAGGCATGATCAGGTTATCCAATCCCTCGGCAGACCAGTCTTCGTGTGCCTCCAGCAAAGCGAGCATCTCGGTCATGTGCTTTGGACTGTCCTCTTTCCAACGTTTCTTGAGCGACTTCTCGTCGTACTCCGTAGGAGCCACGAAGAAGAAGTTGACTTGCTCCCATAGTTCGGAAACGAAGTTCACGCGGTCCTTTGTCAAACCGATCACTTTCGACACAGTATTAGGCGATGAGGCGAGAGGCGAAGAGGCGAAAGGCACGGAATACTCGCTAAGGCGAGAGGCGAGAATAGGCATAAACTGCTCGGCGAGTTCCTCGTTGCTGCGCAGTTGTAGGTATTGGTGGTTGAACCACTTGCCCTTCTCGTAGTCGAACTTAGCACCCGACTTGCTCACGCGCTCCAAGGAGAACTGCTCGATGAGTTCTTGCATGGTGTACATCTCTTGGTCGCCCGTAGCGTGCCAACCGAGCAAGGCGAGGAAGTTGATCACTGCCTCTGGATAGTAGCCCTCTTCGCGGTAACCCGATGATACAGAGCCATCTTTCTGGTTGTGGAACTCGAGTGGGAACACAGGGAAGCCAAGGCGGTCGCCATCGCGCTTGGAGAGTTTGCCGTTGCCGTCAGGCTTGAGCAGCAGTGGCAGGTGCGCAAACTGAGGCATGGTGTCTTCCCAACCGAAAGCCTCATACAAAAGCACATGGAGTGGGGCAGAAGGCAACCACTCTTCGCCACGAATGACATGGCTGATCTCCATGAGGTGGTCGTCCACGATATTGGCGAGGTGATAGGTTGGCAGGTCGTCAGCCGACTTATAGAGTACCTTATCATCGAGGATATTGGAGTTGATGACCACTTCGCCACGGATAAGGTCGTGCACATGTACATCGATATTGGGCTCTACCTTGAAGCGAACCACATACTTCTCGCCAGCAGCGATGCGTGCGTCTACCTCCTCTTGGCTCAGTGTGAGGGAGTTGCACATCTGCTCGCGGGTGCGGGCATCGTATTGGAAGTTGGCAATCTCAGCGCGCTTAGCCTCCAGTTGCTCTGGGGTGTCGAAGGCGATATAGGCATGACCCGAAGCGAGGAGCTGGTCCACATATTGGTGGTAGATCTCGCGACGCTCGCTCTGGCGGTATGGACCATGATCGCCCTTGCCGTTAGGCGCGTCTTGACAGATACCCTCATCGATCTCGATACCAAGCCATGCGAGGGACTCGGTGATATATTCTTCGGCTCCAGGCACAAAGCGGGTGGAGTCGGTATCCTCTATACGGAGCAACATGTCGCCACCGTGTTGGCGAGCGAACAGATAGTTAAACAAGGCAGTGCGAACACCACCGATATGCAAGGCACCAGTTGGACTGGGCGCAAAGCGAACGCGAACTTTTGACATAATTTTGAATTATGAATTTTGAATGATGAATTATTTTCTTTTATGTTTCAGGAATGGGATATTCCACGACGAGCGTGGCAGGGGTTTGGTCATATCGTCCGATATGTGCAGTACAAAACGCTTGTAGTACGACACGAGCAAAGTGGTTAGCGGCAATGCAATAATCATGCCGATAATACCCAAGAGCGAACCCCATATGGACAGGCTCAGCAATATCCATGCGGGACCCATGCCTGTGACGTCGCCCATGATCTTAGGCACCAATAGCATGTCCTGAATACTCTGCACAACGATAAACACGGCAGCTATGCAGAGCATCACGACCCAAACGGGGCGACCCGTCTCTGCCGACTGAATCAAGCCCAGCAAGATACAAGGCGGAATACCCAATGCCTGCATATATGGTATCAAGTTCAGCACACCGATAATCAGACCAATACCGATACCCATTGGCAAGCCAATAATCTGAAAACCAATGGCGAACAGTATGCCCACAATACCTGCCACCAGCGCCTGACCGCGAAAGTAGGCATTCATGTTGCGGTCCAGATCGTGCATCAACATCTGTATGCCTTCGCTGAAGCGCTGTGGGATATATTTGTGCCAGTTGTTGCTAATCTTCTCGTAGTCAATGAGCAGGAAGATGATGTATAAAATGCATACGAAACCAATCGCTAAACTCATCACTGCATTCACACCACTGTTGATCCAATCGCCTAAGATCGGCAGTGCTTTTTGGATGCCCTGTTGCACTTCGGGCGAGTGGAGTAGGGTGTGGATGTCCATGCTCTGAATGAGCTCCGTAATTTGCTCATTGATGCGTGGGGAGAAGTGCTCCGCACCATTCCAAGTGGCGACATAGGTCTTGACGCTGTTGGAGAGCGAGGTGGCCTGCTTGCTGATGGCTGGCACGAGGGCGGCTATAGCACCCGACAGTACGCCTACGACCAATAACAGCGTGACAATAATCGACACCACACGATTCTTCAGTCGGCATTTGTGCTGAAAGAAATTGACGATAGGCGCCAACATATATGCCACCACGAAACTAATCAAAAATGGCAACAGCACCCCGCTCAAACGCCTTATGAGCAGGTATAATGCCACTAATACGGCTATCGTGATGACACCGCGGACAATCGTAGTGCGATTGATGGTGGATTTATTAACCTCTTGTTCTGCCATGTTTGTATGCCATGATTGGTGTACTGACCAAAGTGAGCCAAATTTGGTGCAAAGTTACGAAAAAGATTTCATATATCCAAAGAAAATAAAATTTTCTTATGATTTTTATGTTTTTGTTTGCATATATGCAGAAAAAAATATACCTTTGCACGATAATTGTAAGTGTACAATTAAGCAATCGAAAAATTATAATACAAATACCATACAAAACAGAAGCATTATGGCAAAAAAAGAAATTCAATTCTCCCTCGTCTATCGCGACATGTGGCAGAGTAGTGGCAAGTATGTGCCACGCAAAGATCAATTGGCAAAAATAGCTCCCGTCATCATTGATATGGGTTGCTTCGACCGCGTGGAAACCAATGGTGGTGCCAGCGAACAAGTCAACCTGCTCTACGGCGAGAACCCCAATATAGCAGTACGTACCTTCACCAAGCCTTTCAACGAGGTGGGTATCAAGACCCATATGCTCGACCGTGGTCTCAACGCCTTGCGTATGAACCCCGTGCCTGCGGATGTGCGCAAACTGATGTATAAGGTGAAGCACGCGCAGGGCGTGGATATCACCCGTATCTTCTGCGGACTGAATGACCCACGCAATATTATCCCATCCATCAAGTGGGCTAAGGAGGCAGGCATGACCGCACAAGCGACCATGTGTATCACCTATTCTCAGGTACACAATGCCGAGTACTATATCAACCTTGCGGAGGAACTCATCGCCAACGGCGCACAAGAGATCTGTCTGAAGGATATGGCAGGTATCGGTCGTCCAGCGATGCTCGGTACCATCGTAGCAGCTATCAAAGAGAAACACCCAGATATCATCATACAGTACCACGGACACTCGGGTCCTGGCTTCTCCGTAGCCAGTATGCTGGAAGTGGCTAAGGCAGGTGGCGATGTGTTGGACGTAGCTATGGAGCCACTCAGTTGGGGTATGGTGCATCCAGATGTGATTACCATCCAGTCTATGCTCAAGGATGCGGGCTTCCTCGTGAAGGATATTAACATGAAGGCTTATATGGAGGCGCGTTCGCTCACTCAGGAGTTTATCGACGACTTCCTCGGTTACTGGATTGACCCTCGTAACTCTAAGATGACCTCTTTGCTCGTAGGTTGTGGCTTGCCAGGCGGTATGATGGGTTCGCTCATGGCGGACCTCAAGGGTATGCACGCGGCTATCAATGCTAACCTCGTGAAACGCGGACAAGCTGCCCTCAGCGAGGACGAACTGCTCGTAGAGCTCTTCGACGAGGTACAACGTATCTGGCCTATGCTCGGTACACCATGTCTCGTGACACCATTCTCACAATATGTGAAGAACGCTGCGCTGATGAACCTCTACAGCAAGTCTATGGGCGAGAAGCCATTCACCCGTATGGACCCTGCCATGTGGGGCATGATCCTCGGCAAGTCGGGTAAACTGCCTGGTACACTGGCTCCAGAGATTATCGAACTGGCCAAAGAGAAGAATATGGAGTTCTATACCGACGACCCACAAGCCCTCTATCCAGATGTATTGCCACAGTTCATCGCTGAGATGGAGAAGAACGGTTGGGACCGCGGTCAAGACGATGAGGAACTCTTTGAGTTCGCTATGCACGAGAAGCAATATCGCGAGTATAAGTCGGGTCAAGCCAAAGAGCAATTCAACAAAGACTTGCTCGAGCGCATGGAGAAAGCTGCGCAATCAGGTCAGCCCGTTAAGTTCCTCTCGGCTGCCGACAAACGCGCTATCCTGCACCCTAATGCCGAGCCATTGGAGGCAACGCTCTCGGGTAAGGTGATGTGGGAACTCGACTTCAACGAGGATAGCAAAGCACCTGCACTCGGTACCTTCTTCAAACAAGGCGATGTGGTATGCTACCTGCAAACCCCTCATGGCATCGAGCCAATTCGTGCGTTTGAGCACTGCCGTGTAGTCGCTATCGAGAAGGAGCAAGGCGCAACTGCCGTGAAGGGCGATGCCCTCTGCTGGGTAGAGAAAGCCGACTTAGTCGAAGAGGTGGTAGAGAATGTGAAGGAGGCGGCAAAGAAAGTCAAAGACGCCATCAAAGATGCAGTCAAAAAAGCCGATACCGAGATCATTGAAGGTACCAAGAGCAACTGGAAAATGACGAAAAACCATAAATAACCATGAAGAAATACAATTTCAATGCAGGACCAAGTATCCTGCCACAAGAAGTGATTAAGCAAACAGCAGAGGCTGTTGTCGATTTTCAAGGCGAAGGGCTGAGTATCTTGGAGATCTCTCACCGCGCCAAGTACTTCCAACCTGTTGTAGATGAGGCAGAAGCACTGATGAAGGAGTTGCTGGGGATCCCAGAGGGCTACCGCGTGATATTCGTGGGTGGTGGTGCTAGCATGCAGTTCTGCATGGTGCCATTCAACTGCCTGGAGCACAAGGCTGCTTACCTCAATACGGGTGTGTGGTCCAAGAAAGCCATCAAAGAGGCTAAGGCCTTTGGCGAAGTGGTAGAGGTGGCTACCTCTGCTGCGGATAACTTCACCCATATCCCAATGGACTTTGAGGTGCCACAAGATGCCGATTACCTGCATATCACTACCAACAATACCATCTATGGTACCGAGATCTCTGACGAGAAACTCCAAGCTATCTACGAGAAGAAGGGCAATGTACCTCTGATCGCCGATATGTCTTCGGATATTTTGGCTCGCCCAATCGATGTGAGCAAGTACGACATTATCTACGGTGGAGCACAGAAGAACTTGGCACCAGCGGGTGTGACTTTCGTGATTGTGAAAGAGGCGTTCCTCGGCAAGGTGACTCGCCATATCCCAACAATGCTCGACTACCGCACGCATGTGGAGAACGGCAGTATGTTCAATACCCCTCCTGTGTTGCCTATCTATACCGCTATGCTGACCCTGCGTTGGTTGAAGGCCAATGGCGGTTTGGAGGCTGCATTGGAGCGCAATATGGCTAAGGCGGATTTGCTCTATAAGGCTATTGATGAGAGCAAAATCTTTGAGGGAACAGCCCGCAAGGAGGACCGCTCTATGATGAATATCTGCTTTGTGTTGAAACCAGAGTACGCACACTTGCAGGACGACTTCTTCAAGTTCGCTACTGCCAAGGGTATGGTAGGTATCAAGGGACACCGCCTGGTGGGTGGCTTCCGCGCAAGTACCTACAATGCTATGACCCTGGAAGGCGTGCAAGCCCTCGTGGACTGCATGAAGGAGTACGAGCAATCGCTCTAATATCCAAATCTCTGAACGCTAAACAGTAGGCGAAACGCGCCGTCCACTATACACAAAAAATGCACCCTGCGGGGTGCATTTTTTTTCTCTTAATGGTTATTGGTTATTGGCTATAGGTTAAAGGTTAGAGGTTAGAGGTTAGAGGTTAGAGGTTAAAGGCTATAGGTTAAAGGTTAGAGGTTAAAGGCTGGTAATATGCGGCGTTGCCGCTATCCGTACCTTTCGCCTCTCGCCTCATCGCCTCATCGCCTACTCATGATGATACGGCTCGCCACGGAGGATGGTCATGGCGCGATAGATCTGCTCAATGAGGAACAATCGTACCATCTGGTGTGAGAAGGTCATCTGGCTGAGCGAAATCTTACCATTCGCACGCTCGTATACCGCCTGTGAGAATCCATACGGACCACCAATAGCAAAGACCACATCGCGACCAGCCGACATCTTCTTCTGCATCACTTGCGCAAACTCCATGGAGCGATACTCCTTGCCATGCTCATCCAGCAGGATAAGTTCGGTGGACGGAGTCTGCGCACGCAGTATCAACTCGCCTTCCGCCTGCTTCTGCTGCTCGGGCGTGAGGGCCTTGGTGTTGCGCAGCTCGGGTATGACCTGCACCTTGACGGGCAGGTAATGCGTCAGACGTTTGAGATACGCTTGACACAGGGCTTCTATATGTGCGTCGGTGGTTTTACCAACAAAGAGTAGGGTGGTGGTCATTGTGTTTTAGTGTATGGTGTATGGTGTATGGTGTAAAGGCTGGGGGGGATATCTCCTTGCCCTATCGGGCAGAAATCTTATAAATCTTTTCTTGCTCGTTACACTCGCTCTTTGTACTCCGTAATCTATTGCTACCGCTAGCACTCGCTTTCGCGAGCCCGCTGAATCTTAACTCTCGGAATTTTACTATCTGAATTTAGATTAAGCGACCAACGGGAGCGGTGGTAATTTATTTCGGAGAACTGTGTGTAAGCGACGCGAACTAAATGGATTTATAAGATTTCTCGAGCGTAGCGAGTAGGAGATATAATCGCCTCATCGCCTTCTCGCCTCTCCCCTCCCTTCAGGGAGGGGCTGGGGGTAGGCTCTCATCGCCTCATCGCCTTAATCGCCTCGTATGCCTCGTTGATCATGCGGAACTTCTCGGTGGCTTGTTGGCGAATCGCTTCGCCTGCGTTGGCTACCTTGTCGGGGTGGTACTTCATCGCCATGCGGCGGTAGGCTTTCTTCACCTCTTCATCGCTTGCCGATGGTTCTATCTCCAGGGCCGTGTATGCCCAGTTGGCATCCTTGTGCTGGTGGTAGAGCGACAGCAGCGACTGATAGTCCGCCGTAGCGATGCCCATGTGTATGGCTATCTGCTCAATGATCTGCGTCTCTGCTTCCACCACATCGCCATCGGCTTTGGCCACCTCCAGCAGCAGGTGTACGAGCTCCAGACGTACCGAGTAGTTGATGTGTTGGCGTATCTGCTGCGCTACTTGGGCGGGATTGATATCCTGCTCCAGCAGTTGCTTGAGCAGTTGCAGGGCTTGCTTGGCGCCCTCCTCACCGAAATTGCGTACGAGGAAGGGCTTGATATACGAGATCTCCGATTTCAGTACGCGCCCATCGGCTTTGATCACGCACGCGAGCAATACTATAATAGATACGCGCACGTCCCCCTGCGTAGCGCGTGTGGCGCGTGCGCGCGAGCTGCGAGGAATATCCTGCGTATATTCCTCTGCGTGTTGGCTGCCCATATCGAACAGCGAGGCTATGCCTACACCTATCAGCGCGCCTATGGGTCCGCCTAATACGAACCCAAGGCCGCCTAATATCCATTTGCTGGCTGACATTACAGTCTTGCTTTGATAGCAGCAGATTCTGCCTCGTAACCAGGTTTGTCCAAGAGGGCAAACATATTCTTCTTGTATGCCTCCACACCTGGTTGGTTGAATGGGTTCACGCCCAAGATATAACCCGAGATACCGCATGCACGCTCAAAGAAGTAGAGCAGCTGACCGATATAGTACTCGTTGAGGCATGGCAAGGTGATCTTCATGTTTGGCACACCGCCATCTACGTGCGCAATCATGGTGCCGAGCTCAGCCATCTTGTTCACTTCGTCCACGCGCTTGCCAGCGAGGAAGTTCAGTCCGTCCAGGTTAGCCTCGTCGTGTGGGAAAGGCACGGTGTGGTTGGCTTGCTCCACCGAGATAACGGTCTCGAACAGGTGGCGCTCACCCTCTTGTATATACTGACCCATAGAGTGGAGGTCGGTGGTCAGATCCACGCTGGCAGGGAAGATACCCTTGTTCTCCTTACCCTCTGACTCGCCATAGAGTTGTTTCCACCACTCGCTGATATTGTGCAATTTTGGGTGGTAGTTCACGAGCATCTCAATCTTCTTGCCTTGCTCGCCATAGAGGTAGTTGCGGGCAGCGGCATACTGAGCAGCTGGGTTCTCCTCCAGTGGGGTATTGATACCGCAAACCTCCATCATGCGCTCTGCACCGTCGATGAGGGCGTTGATGTCCAAGCCAGCGCAGGCGATAGGCAAGAGACCTACAGGCGAGAGTACGGAGAAACGGCCACCGATATTGTCCTCAATCACATAGGTCTTGTAGCCCTCTTGGGTAGCCAGTGTGCGCAATGCACCTTTCTTGGCATCGGTGATGCAGACGATGAGTTGCTTAGCAGCCTCTTTGCCTTGTTGCTCCTCGAGTTGGGTCTTCAGCAGACGGAACGCCAATGCAGGCTCGGTGGTAGTACCCGATTTGGAGATACTGATGATACCAAACTTCTTGTTCTTCAATAATGTCTGCAGCTCGTAGAGGTAGTCCTCGCCGATGTTTTGTCCAGCATATACGATGGCTGGCTTCTCGCCTTCGAGCCATGCGAAGCTGCTGCTTAGGGCGTCAATCACGGCTTTCGCACCCAGGTACGAACCGCCGATACCGATGCATACGATCACTTCGCACTCGCGGCGCAGCAATTCGGCTGTGGCTTGTATATCATTGAGTTGTGGACGGATGTCTGCTGGCAGGTTCATCCAGCCGAGGAAGTCATTACCCAGTCCTGTGCCATTGACCAGTTGCTCTTGAGCGGTGGCTACTTGTTGTTTGTACGCTTGTACGGCTTCAGCACTTACGGCTTTAGCGTATGAAAATTGAATATCCTTCATCTTGTTGTTTATTGAAATTTTTGAGTTAGTTCTTTAATGGTGTTCTTGACGGATTTGCGTCCGTATAGTATCTGATACATTGCATCCACGATGGGCAGGTCCACGCCTAATTCTTTGTTGACCATATAGATGGCTTTGGTGCCATAGTATCCCTCGGCTACCATCTCCATCTCGGTCTGTGCGGCTTTGACGCTATAGCCCATGCCGATCATCTGTCCAAACTGGCGGTTGCGCGAGAAGTTGGAGTAGGCGGTCACCAGCACATCGCCTAAGTAACCGCTGTTGGTGATGTCGCGTGGGATAGGGGACTTGGCGTTGGCAAAGCGCATGATCTCGTGCATGGCGTTGGTCAGCAATACGGCCTGGAAGTTGTCGCCGTATCTGAGACTGCTGCACATGCCTGCTGCGATGGCGTAGATGTTCTTCAGCACGCTGGAGTACTCCAGTCCGATGACGTCGTTACTCTGTGCCACGTGCACAAATCGGGTGGTCAGCAGCTCCTTCCACGCTTGGGTGTTCTGCTCGCTGATACCCCCTATGGTCAGGTAGCTCAGTCGCTCCAGGGCTATCTCCTCGGCGTGGCATGGACCAGCTATCACGCCTATATGCTCGTGTGGCACATGGAAGTGCTCGTGGATATAGTCGGTCACCAGGGTGTTCTCGTCCGGAATCATACCTTTGACCGCAGAAATGATCTTCTTGTTGGAGATGTCTATATTGATCTCATCCAGACACGACTTCACATAGGGCGACGGAATCGCCAGTATGATGGTGTTGGACAGGTCAAGCACCTCGTTGATGTCCGTCGAGAAGTAGATACGGTTGGTATCAAAGTACGCCCACTCCAAGTGGTTGGGGTTGCGTCGGTTCTCTATGAACTCGTCTATAGTATCTTGTTTGCGGATATACCAGTTGATCTCGTCCACATTGTTCATCACTATCTTGGCCAATGCGGTCGCCCAACTGCCCGAACCCAGTACTGCTATTTTCATATATTCGTTAGTTTATAATTTAAAGGCAGGAGAGTATATATCTCCTAGCCCTATCGGGCAGAAATCTTATTAATCTCATTTACCCACGCTTATATCCACCCTTTTTCGTTGTACTCCGTAATATATTACCACCGCTAACTTTCGCTTCGCTCAACCGCTGAATCTTAACTCTCGGAATTTAGATTCAGCGACCAACGGAAGCGGTGGCAATTTATTTCGGAGAACTGTGTGCGAGCATGCGAGCCAATGGATTTATAAGATTTCTCGAGCGTAGCGAGTAGGAGATATAATCGCCTCGTCGCCTTTACCCTTTAAACAGTTTTTTCCGGCTTCATCGTTGGGAACAGCAGCACCTCCTGGATTGATGGTTGACCGGTCATGAGAATGGCCAGGCGGTCGATACCGATGCCGATACCCGATGTAGGAGGCATACCGTACTCCAATGCGCGCATAAAGTCGTGGTCGATTACCATGGCCTCATCGTCGCCCTTGTCGGCCAACTTCATCTGATCCACAAAGCGGTTGTATTGGTCGATAGGGTCGTTGAGCTCGCTGTAGGCGTTGGCCAACTCCTTGCCGTTGACCATCAGCTCAAAGCGCTCGGTGAGTCCCTCCTTGCTGCGGTGCATCTTCGTGAGCGGCGACATCTCCACTGGGTAGTCGGTGATGAAGGTAGGCTGGATGAAACTGCCCTCGCAGGTCTCGCCGAAGATCTCATCGATGAGCTTGCCTTTGCCCATCTTGTCGGTATCCTCTACGCCGTATTTCTTGGCTACTTCGCGAATCTCGTCCTCAGTCATCTGGCTCAGGTCGTAGCCAGTCTTCTCTTGGATAGCCTCCAAGATAGGCAGACGGCGGTAAGGTGCCTTAAAGTCCACGATATTGTCGCCCACTTTCACCTCTGTGGTGCCGTTCACGGCGATGGCTATCTTCTCCAGCAGTTGCTCGGTGAAGGACATCATCCAGTTGTAGTCCTTGTATTGTACATAGAGCTCCATGCAGGTGAACTCTGGGTTGTGGCTGCGGTCCATACCCTCGTTGCGGAAGTTACGGCCGATCTCATATACGCCCTCAAAGCCACCTACGATGAGACGCTTGAGGTAGAGCTCCGTAGCGATACGCATATACATATCCACATCCAGCGCGTTGTGGTGGGTGATGAATGGGCGAGCGGATGCGCCACCGGCTATGGTCTGCAGCATTGGGGTCTCCACCTCGGTGTAACCTGCCTCGTCAAACACTTGGCGCATGGTGCGCACGATGGTAGCGCGCTTGAGGAACACGTCCTTCACGCCCTCGTTCACCACGAGGTCCACATAGCGTTGGCGGTAGCGTTGCTCTGGGTCGTTGAAGCCGTCGTAGGCTACGCCGTCTTTGTATTTCACGATAGGTAGTGGCTTGAGGCTCTTGGCGAGCACGGTGAGTTTCTTAGCGTGTACGCTGATCTCGCCCATCTGGGTGCGGAATACAAAGCCCTCGATACCGATAAAGTCACCTATATCCAGCAGTTTCTTGAAGACTACGTTGTACATCTGTTGCTCCACGGTGGTAGCGGTCTCGCCCTCTGGGGTAGGGGCTTGTATATCATCGCGACTCACGTATACTTGGATACGACCTTTGGAGTCTTGTACCTCGATGAACGATGCTTTGCCCATGATGCGGCGTGACATGAGGCGTCCCGCAATGCGCACGGGCTTGCCTGTATACCATCCTTGCGCCTCTGCGGGGTCCCCGAAAACGCTTGCGTTTTGGGGTGCACTTTCGCCTAACTCCTCATCCACGAAAGTGGCTTTGATGTCGGTGGAGTAACCGGTTACTACATACTCGTCAGCGGGATAGGGATTGATACCCATATCGCGCATGGTTTGCAGACTCTGTCTGCGCACCAATTCTTGTTCTGATAATTGTTCCATATCTTTTTTGTACATTAATATTCTTTTTCTCTTGCCTTATCGCCTTTTAGCCTCTTCGCCTAAAAAACGCAATTTGGGTGCAAAGGTACAACAAAAAATGCACATTTGCAAGAAAATCGCGCGAAAGTTTACTTTCAGGTGCGATTTTCTTGCAAATGGGCTGCATACGGGGTCCCCGACAAAGTTCACTTTGTGGGGTGTTATTGAGCGACCGTAGCTTCGGGGGAATTGCTCGCAGAGCAAGGCGGCGTCCGAAGGTACAAGGGGTGGTTCCAAGAATGATAATTCTGTGAGAATAACTCTGAAGGACTTTGAAAAGTTCGAAGAACGAAGCTAATCGCCCGAAGGGAGATAAGATCATTTTATGCCTTTGGTGGCGATTGGCTGCATAGCAGACAAAGAGTGATGGGATGATCGTCCGAATCCATGCTTGCATGAGTGAGGGAAAGCAGCCCAACACTCGTATGATGGACGACAGTTCAGCATAGCCACCAAATACTCGTTGAAATATTTTTATTTATTTTTGTAGCAAGCGTAGCGCAGCGTATTTTTGTATTAAACATATCTCCGCGAGCAATTAATCTCGTTGTTACGCAGTTTTTTACGATTTTATTTGCGTGTGTGAGAAAAAAGCACTACCTTTGCAGGCTGAATAGGTTATAGGCGAAAGGCTAAAGGTTAAAGGTTATAGGCTAAAGGTTAAAGGCGAGAGGCTAAAGGTTAAAGGCGAGAGGCGAAAGGTTAGAGGCGATGAGGCGATGAGGCGAGAAATAGCGGCGAAGCCGCATATTACCAGCCTTTACACCCTACACTCTACGCTCTACACTCTACACCCTACACCCTACACTCTACACCCTACGCCCTACACCCTACGCTCTACACCATACACTAAACAACAACAACCATGTCATTCATACAACAACTCTTCATATCACCCTCGGTGACGCAGTCCATTGTCCTGCTGACGATGGTCGTTTGCGTGGGCATCTGGGCAGGCGAACACCTCAAGATCAAGTCCTTCTCCTTGGGCATCACTTGGATACTGTTCGTGGGCATATTGCTCTCCTCTTTGGGCATCAGCATTGACCCTACGGTGGCATCTTTTGCCAAGAACTTCGGATTGATACTCTTTGTCTATAGTATTGGTTTGCAGATGGGTCCGTCTTTCTCGCCTTTCGGCAAGAGTGGCCTTCGGCTTAACCTGCTGGCCGCTGTGATTGTGCTACTGGGTTGCGCCATCACGATTGCCCTGCATTACCTGACGGGTGTGGATATGTCGACCATGGCGGGTATCATGTCGGGTGCGGTGATGAACACGCCTTCGCTCGGTGCGGTGCAGCAGACTTCGGCAGACATCTATGGCTCCGTCTCGCCCGATATAGCCATGGGTTATGCGGTGGCATATCCGCTGAGTATCGTGGGACTGATACTCTCGTTCGAGATCATCCGTGTCTGTTTTCGTGTCAATCTGCATAGCGAAGATGAACGTCTGCGCGTGGAGAATGCTTCCGAAGATGAACCGATTTGCGTGGATATCCGCTTGGCGATAGAGCAGGATATGACCCTTCGTCAGTTGCACGACCGCTGCCCTGTCCATCCTATGTTGGTCAGCCGTGTCATACGCCACGATGGCACCGACGAACTGGTGACACCCGATACTGTTTTTCAGCCAGGGGATGTGATTCGTATCGTCAGCGATAAGCGCCACGAGGCGCAGCTCAATGTCTTGGGTCAGGTCACGCACTACGGTTTCCGTGGACGCGAACGCTCGGCGCACCTCATCTCGCGACGGGTGGTGGTTACGCGTACCGAGTGCAATGGTAAGCGCCTGAGTAGCTTCGATATACGCCATCGCTATCATGCCACCATCACGCGTATTAATCGTGCTGGTGTGGAGCTGCTGGCAACGCCGGACTTGGTCTTGCAGCTGGGTGACCGCATTATGGTAGTCGGTGACAGGGATGAGGTACGCCAAGTGGCAGAGATCTTCGGTAATGAGTTGAAGCGTTTGGATTTGCCCAATTTGATGCCTATCTTCTTTGGTATTTTCATGGGTGTGCTGATTGGTTCGTTGCCAGTGGCTATCCCGGGCTTGTCGCAACCCTTCAAGTTGGGTCTGGCGGGCGGTTCGTTGATTGTGGCGCTGCTGATTGGTCGTTTTGGTCCGTACTACAATATGGTGACGTTTGCCACGACCAGTGCCAATATGATGCTGCGTCAGGTGGGCTTGACCTTGTTCTTGGCGGCAGTGGGCTTGAGTGTGGGTGATGGGTTTGTGCCGACGATCTTGGAGGGCGGATATATGTGGATTGTGTATGGTTTTGTGATCACGATGGTGCCCTTGGTGTTGGTCGGATGTGTGGCGTATAAGGGACTGGGTATCAATTATTTTAAGGTGATTGGTATGCTGACGGGTGCCATGACGGGCGCGCCAGCGCTGGGCTATGCGCAGAGTCTGTCGAGCAACAATGATCAGGCCTCGGTGACCTATGCTACGGTTTATCCGCTGACGATGTTCCTGCGGGTGATGGCAGGACAGTTGCTGGTGGTCTTCTTCTGCTCGTAGGGAAACAGAGATAAGGACGTTAACCACTGACCTGCACTGATTTACACTGAACCGAGGGAGGGGTATTATAAGACAACTTAGACAATAAAACATCAATTATAATCAATTATTTACTCGAGCATTGTCTATATTGTCTCCTTTATTGTCGATATTGTCTTTCAACATATTCCGCGCATCCGTGGCAATCCGTGCCTGTCCGTGGGAGGTTATATATCTCCTTGCCCTGCCGGGCAGAAATCTTATAAATCTTTCTCCTCGCTTAGCCTGCGCTTTTTCTCAGTTCTCCGAAATCAATTGCCTTCCGCTATCGCTCGCAACGCTCGCCCGCTATCTTAATAAATGCAAGTGTATGCATTTCATAGACAAATCATAGACGAATCAAAGTCGAATGTTGCTATATTTTCATAAGATTCAGTGAGCTTTTATCGCAGAGCGATGATTAGTCATAGCGTTAGCGTAATGACGAAAAAGCGAACGGTGGCAATTTATTGCGGAACACGTTGGGCGAGTTTTGCGAGCTCATAAGATTTTATAAGATTTCTTATCTCACTTCGTTCGAACGATTGTTTCTCGAGCGCAGCGAGTAGGAGATGATCTTCCGCGCATCCGTGCCCATCCGTGCCCATCCGTGCTCGTCCGTGGGAGGTATGTATCTCATAGGGAGCGGATAATTTATGCATTAAGCATTTGTTTATCATATTTTTTTGTTATTTTTGTCGTTTTATTTGCGTATATGCTTTTTTTTTCGTACCTTTGTCGCCGAAATGTGATTATGGGCAAATTTCTACAAAAAGGCAATGATGGTTTTCGGGCTGTGCTGAATAGCGAGTTCGTTGATAAGAGTGCGTTGATTGATATTGTCAATGCCACTCTTCATTCGGAGCGTCAGTTCACCTGTGTGAGTCGTGCTCGTCGATTTGGTAAGTCGGTGGGTGCTAAGATGCTGTATGCCTATTACGATCAGTGGTGTGATTCTGCATCCTTGTTTGCTGGTTTAGAGATTGTTCATTCACCCTCGTATAGTCGCCATCTTCAGCGTTATCCTGTGGTGTATTTGGATATGACAGATTTCGTGACGCGATATCATTCGGATGATTTGGTAGAGTGTATGCAGCGGGATGTGGTAGCGGAGTTGCGTGAGGTGTATCCCGATGTGTCGTGTGCGGACGATGGTAGTTTGGCGGATGTGCTGTATGCTATTGCTTCGCGTCCAGGGCAGGAGAAATTTGTGATGATTATTGATGAGTGGGATGCTATTCTGCGTGAGCGTTCTGATAGTGTGGTGGTGGATCGGTATATCAATATGCTTCGTGGCTTGTTTAAGTCGGCGAATGCGATGTCCACTTTTGCGGGGGTGTATATGACGGGTATTTTGCCCATTAAGAAGTATAATGCGCAGTCGGCTCTGAATAATTTCCATGAGTATTCTGTGGTGCAGCCTGGTCCTATGGCGGAGTGTTTTGGTTTTACGGAGCAGGAGGTGCGTGGATTGTGCCAACGTCATGCGATGGATTATGATGCGATGGCGGAGTGGTATGATGGTTATTGTATTGGGGCAAGTAGGTGTATGTTCAATCCTACTTCGGTGATGGCGGCGTTGTATAATAAGTATTGCGATAGCTATTGGGCCAATACGGGTGCTTATGATACGGTGGCTACATATATCCAGATGAATTTTGATGGTTTGCGTGAGGATGTGATGCGTTTGTTGTCGGGCGAGAGTCGTTCGGTGGATACGGCCAGTTTTCAGAACGACTTGCATGTGGTGCGCAGTAAGGATGATGTACTGACGTTGTTGATTCATCTGGGGTATTTGTCGTATGATAGGGCGAGTGGTCGCTGCTATATTCCCAACCGCGAGGTAGCCACTGAGTTCCGCAATGCTATAGTGTCGGATGATAGTTGGGGTGTTATTGCCCGTGCGCTTGTGCAGTCTGAGCAGTTGCTGCGTAGTACGATAGCGGGTGATGCGTCGGCGGTGGCAGGTGTGATAGATGCTATTCATGCAGACTATACGAGTGTGTTGAAGTATAATGATGAGAATGCCTTGGCCTGTGTGTTGACTATGGCTTATTATGCGGCTCAGCGTAGTTATAAGGTGCTTCGTGAGTTGCCTGCGGGTAAGGGGTTTGCGGATATGGTGTTATTGCCCAAGCGTGGTGTGGTGGATATGCCTGCTGTAGTATTGGAATTGAAGTATGATCAGTCGGCAGATGCGGCTATAGCGCAGATTCGTGAGCGGAGGTATGCGGGTGTGTTGTGTGATTTCGTGGGTCAGGTAGTGTTGGTGGGTATCAACTACGACAAGCAGACCAAGCGCCACGACTGCAAGATCGAGTATCAGGTGTTTTGAGTGAAAAGGCCCGTTGAAGACAATACCGACAACAAAGGAGACAATTATCAACAATGCTCGAGTAAATAATTGATTATAATTGTCTTATAAGTTGTCCAAGTTGTCTTATAGCAGGGATACGTTGAAGACAATATCAACAACAAGGGAGACAATTAACAACAATGCTCGAGTAAATAATTGATTAAAATTGATGTTAAGTTGTCTAAGTTGTCTTATAGCAGGAATACGTTGACGACAATATCAACAACAAGGGAGACAATTAACAACAATGCTCGAGTAAATAATTGATTATAATTGTCTTATAAGTTGTCCAAGTTGTCTTATAACAGGGATCCGCTAAAGACAATATTGACAACAAGGGAGACAATTAACAACAATGCTCGAGAAAATAATTGATTAAAATTGTCTGATAAGTTGTCTAAGTTGTCTTATAAAGTGATCTGTTTAAGACAATATCGACAATAAATGAGACAATTAGTAACAATGCAAGGATAAAAATTGATTTGTAGCAAATGATTTGAGTTGAACACAGTGAATGGAGTTTAATCTTAAAATATTGAAAGCTTTAGCTTATCCTATTGTGGGTGCTATCTATACAGTGCATTCTGAATTAGGACCTGGTTTGAACGAATATGTGTATCAAGAAGCATTGGCTTTGCAATTGAATGAGGATGGGATAGAGTTTGAGAAAGAAAAGGAGTTTACTCCGATATATCATTCGCAACCGTTAAATGCAAAATATAGATTAGACTTTTGTTGTATGAATTTAGCGATTGTAGAGTGCAAGGCAGTGGATAGTTTAACATCTGACCATCGAGCTCAATTATTTAACTACATGCGCTTGACCAAAAAGCCAATTGGAGTATTAGTGAATTTTGCTCAAAAGAGTGCTGTTGTAGAAAGATATTTTTATAATGAGAAGAGCAATGAGATTTGTGATGTGAATGGAGAAGTGTTGCTTTTTTATAAACAAAGAAGATGGAAGCATTATGATAATGAAGAGATAATGCATGGGGGAATAATTGATTAAAATTGATGTTGAGTTGTCTAAGTTGTCTTATAAAGTGATCCGCTAAAGACAATGCCGACAATAAGGGAGACAATTAACAACAATGCTCGAGAGAATAATTGATTAAAATTGATGTTGAGTTGTCTAAGTTGTCTTATAATAGGGACCTGTTGAAGACAATATCGACAATAAGGGAGACAATTAACAACAATGCTTGATTAAATAATTGATTAAAATTGTCTGATAAGTTGTCTAAGTTGTCTTATTAAAATCAAATAGTAAAGAGAAAAATAAATTGTATTTAAGTATATATGGCAACAGCAATAGAATTTAACCACGTAGGCAAGCAATACCGCCTGGGACTGGTGTCCACAGGCACCATCAGCCACGACCTTAACCGCTGGTGGCAGACCGCCGTGCTGCGCAAGGAAGACCCCTACCTGAAGATCGGTTCGGTCAACGACCGCACCCAGAAAGCCGACTCCGACTACGTCTGGGCGCTCCGCGACATCGATTTCCGGGTCGAGCAGGGCGACGTCGTCGGCATCATCGGCAAGAACGGTGCGGGCAAATCCACACTGCTGAAACTCCTCAGCAAGGTCACGGGTCCCACCGTGGGCTCTATCCGCGCCCGCGGCCGCATCGCCAGTCTGCTGGAGGTCGGTACAGGTTTCCATCAGGAGATGACGGGTCGAGAGAATATCTTCATGAACGGTGCTATCTTGGGTATGACCAAAGCGGAGATCGCCTCTAAGCTGGACGAAATCGTGGATTTCAGTGGTTGCGAGAGATACTTGGACACCCCGGTTAAACGCTATTCGAGCGGTATGATGGTCCGTTTGGGCTTTGCTGTGGCTGCTCACTTGGATCCTGAGATTCTTGTGGTGGACGAAGTCCTCGCCGTGGGCGATGCCGAGTTCCAGAAGAAAGCCATCGGCAAAATGCAGGATGTATCCCGTGGAGAGGGTAGAACCGTGTTGTTTGTGAGTCATAATATGGGAAGTATCCGTCAGTTGTGCAACAGAGGGGTATTATTGGAGAATGGTTCCGTAAAGGCAGATGGAGAAGTAAATAGTATTTGCGATATATATTTGAATGATTCTTTGGTAAATTTAGGTTGTATGCGTGAATTTCCTATTGATGAATCTAAAGAATTTCAATTACTAAAAGCTCAACTGTTTGATGCGAAAGGAGAGTCCAAACAGTTGTATTCCGTAGAAGAGGATGTTCAATTGATTTTGACAGTTAGAGTTAAGAAAAAGATACCTGGTATCTATGGTTATCTTCACTTTGCTAAATCAGATGGTAGTATAGCGTGGGTATCTGATAGTAATGACATTATTTTTAATAAATTGGAAAATTTGCCTTTAGGTATATCTCAAATAAGGATTTTAATCCCCCGACGTTCTTTGGGACAAGGGCATTATACCTTATGTGTGAATTTCACTAGTCATCAACATTTTGGAGGGTTTAATGTTGATTCTCCAGGTGATGTTTGTGTGCTTACATTAACAGATGATTATACTGAACGAGGTGATTCTAGGGGGGGGTATTTAAGTACATTATTAGATTGGCAATTTATTTAACGCTATTGATATGTTTAATTTGCAAGATTTTATTAGTAACAATGTGATAATGAGATCCTCTAGCATGTTTAAAAAAGATTTAGAGGATAATCATGAAGCATTGCTACGAGCTATACAATCAAAACGTATTTGCGTAATTGGAGGTGCTGGGTCAATAGGTTCATCCTTTATTAGAGCTATTTTACGCTATCAACCAAGCCAATTAATTGTTGTTGACTTAAATGAAAATGGACTTGTAGAATTGACGCGTGATTTGCGTTCAAGTTATGATTTGGACATACCAGAGGATTATCGCACTTATACATTAGATTTTGCGAGTCATATCTTTGAGCGTATTTTCCGCGAGGAAAAGGGCTTTGATATTGTGGCGAACTTCTCGGCACACAAGCATGTACGCAGTGAGCGTGATAAATATTCAGTACAAGCACTGATAGAGAATAATGATCTAAAGGCGAAGAAATTAATGGATTTGATGATGGAATACAAGCCAGAGCATTTCTTCTGTGTATCTACAGATAAAGCTGCTAATCCTGTAAATATCATGGGAGCATCAAAGCGTATATTAGAGGATTTGATTATGGCTTATTCAGCATATTACCCTGTGACTACTGCTCGCTTTGCAAATGTAGCATTCTCCAATGGTTCATTGCCAGATGGATGGATTCACCGTCTGCAAAAGAAGCAACCATTGGTGGCTCCATATGATGTGAAGCGCTATTTTGTGTCGCCAGAGGAGAGTGGGCAGATATGCCTGTTGGCATGTATATTGGGCAAGAGTGGGGAAGTGTTTTTCCCAAAGTTGGGCGAAGAGCAGATGCAGGCTTTCTCGGATATTTGTGATGCGTTTGTGGATGCCAATGGATTGAGCAAACAAGAGTTGCATAGCGATGACGAAGCTAAGCGCATAGCGCATGAGATGGCAGATGACGAAAAGAACTATCCTGTAGTATATACTGCAAGCAATACCACAGGTGAAAAAGCATATGAAGAATTTTACATCCCAGGCGAGCAGGTAAATATGGAACGATTTAAGAGTTTGGGTGTTGTGGAACAAACCGAACATCGTTCGATGGATGAAGTGGTGCACTTCTTTGATGAGTTGCAACAAATATTTGCTTCACCTGCATTTACTAAGGCAGAGGTGGTAAGTGCCATTAAGGCATTTTTACCTAATTTTGAGCACGAAGAAAAGGGTAAGAACTTAGATCAAAAAATGTGATGATGACTATAGATCAATTGCATAGCATAGTAGATTTTGTACATAAGCACTATGGCACAAATGATTTTGTACCATTGAGTGTGCCAGTGTTTATGGGTAATGAGAAACGTTACCTAAATGAATGTATTGATTCGACTTTCGTATCGAGCGTAGGTGCATTTGTAGATCGCTTTGAGGAGGATATGGCGACTTATACGGGCGCAAAGAAGACGGTTGTTTGCGTGAGTGGAACGAATGCACTGCATATGGCACTGTTGTTGGTAGGCGTAGAGCGCGATGATGAGGTAATAACCCAAGCTTTGACATTTATTGCTACTTGCAATGCGATTAGCTATATTGGTGCGCAGCCAGTATTTATAGATGTAGATAGAAGTACCATGGGGTTATCGCCAGATGCATTGCGTAAATGGCTCTCTGTGTATGCGGAAGTGCGTGGGAACGTATGCTACAATACGCGAACAGGTCGTCGCATTAAAGCGTGTGTGCCAATGCATACTTTTGGACATCCAGCGCGCATAGATGAGATAGTGGCGGTGTGTACGGATTATCATATTGAAGTAGTAGAGGATGCTGCGGAGAGTATTGGTAGTTTCTATAAAGGGAAACATACTGGTACTTTTGGTACAGTAGGTGCAATTAGTTTTAATGGAAATAAGACCATTACTACTGGTGGTGGGGGCATGTTGTTATTCAATGACGAGGAATTGGCGGCTCGTGCCAAGCACTTGACCACGCAAGCTAAAGTGCCTCATCGCTGGGAGTTTCGTCATGATGAAATAGGGTATAACTATCGCATGCCAAATATCAATGCAGCATTAGGATGTGCTCAATTAGAGAATATTGAGAAATATGTGGCGGATAAACGTGCTACAGCAGCAGCCTATCGTGATTATTTCAGCCGGATGGATGGCATAGAGTTCTTCGTGGAACCGAAAAACACTCGCTCCAATTATTGGCTGAATGCGGTATTACTGCCCAATCGTGAAGAACAGCAAGCGTTCTTGCAGTATACCAATGATAATGGCGTCATGACTCGCCCTATTTGGGAATTGATGAACCGTTTGCCGATGTTTGAATATTATCAGCATGATGAGTTGGAGATGACTCAATGGTTGGCAGATAGGGTGGTAAATATCCCAAGTAGTGTGAGATTATAGGGGTTAATATTAAAGTAAATATATTTAGATAAAGGTATGACTTTAGATTTATTTACATTAAGTGAAGGTGCGTACAATCATAATGGGCACATAACAATTGTATCTACCATTGATTTTATTAAAAGCGGGTCTTTTCCTTATAGGATGCCATCCTTGGGAATTGCTGTAAGGATGGAATTTCTCGCAACAGAGCAAGGAAGGCACTTGATGGTTATTCAGTGTACGGATGAATTCGGAAATAAGTCATTGGATATGAACGTTGATATGGATGTGCCAGAGGCAGAGCACAACACGATTGTATGTTTAGCATCTAATGTGAATGGTGTGCAATTCCAGCATCCAGGAATTTATACATTTACAGTGTTTGTGGATAATCAAGAATATGGTAGGTGTAAGTTGAACTTAATCAAAAAATCGTAATACTATGCAACAAGGATTTTCAGTTTCGTTGCTTGCTTTAAGTCAGACCCGTGACTATGGGCAAACGAATACGGTGGATGTACAAGCATCCAAGGTAAGTACTATGTTCCGTACTAATTTCGCATACTGGAATGCGCAAACGAATATGCTTTCGGATAATACATTAGATAATGATTATTTCGAAGCAATTGTAGCAATGGGCAAGGATGCAATTCCATTCATAAAGGAGGAATTGGATAAAGGACCAACTATGTTAGTACATGCTCTTAATCGTATCATGCCGAATACTATTGTTCCTCAAGATTATTTACCGTTACCAATCTTATGTTCTTTATGGCAGGAGTACTTGAACCAGAAATAATAGAGTTAAATAAATGGTGTCATAAGGATGATGGTGGTTTTGTTATCTCAAGTCCGATAACATGGGTATATAATTGTATAGCCTTTGCTATGGGGTCTCAAGATATGTGGGTAGCTGCAGGACATCCTCGTTCGGGCTGGTATGCATGGTGGCCACCAACGGTAGAAAGGACAGATCATCCAAAATCCTTGATAGATGCATTCAAATATATGGGATTTGAAGAGTGTGATGACATAACTACGGAAGAGGGATATGATAAAGTAGTGCTTTATCAAAAACTTAGAGCAGATGGACATTATCATTGGACTCATGCTGCTAAAGTGGTAGATAGCAATTGTCTGCATAGTAAGTTAGGTGCTTTGCACGATGTTCTACACCGTTCTGGAGATATTTTTGAAGAGAGTGATTATGGTGAGGAATATGCCTATATGAAGCGTCCTATAAAGAAACGCATTTTGACTAAGCAATTGCTACCAACGCAGTGTGTTGTTAAAATATTAGGAGTCAATCATATGTTGACATTTGATGGTGTCACGTTGATATCTAACGTTGTTATAGGATAATTATAAAAATATTACCTCACGATTGACTCACAACCGAGAGAAGAGCGTGCGAAAATTCACGAGATGCTTACGGGAGAGATACGAAACGATAACGAAATAAAATCAATGCCAAGCAAACCTCTCATATTATTAGGCGGTGGAGACACTTCAAATAGAATATGATGTTTTCGGATAGAGTAGTGAATATACAGAGTAGATTTAGACTATGAGACAAGTTAATGTGTTATTTTTAGGAGGAGCGAAGCGAGTATCTTTTGCGGAGCATTTAAAAGCCGTAGGAAAACAGCGCGGAATAGATGTTGCTATATTTTCCTATGAAATGGAGAAAACTGTGCCTATCGGTAAAGTTGCAGAGGTTCTTGTTGGATTAAAATGGAGTGATAAGAATATCTATACGGATTTGGAGAATGTAATAACCAAACATAACATCAATATTGTTCTTCCGTTTGTAGATAAAGCAATAGAAATTGCAGTCAATTTAAAGGGGCATACTAATGCTTTTATTCCTGTTTCCTCAGAGGAAATATGTAGAACGATGTTTGATAAGATTCAATCTTCAGTTTGGTTTGAGGAAAAAGGGATACCGCAACCTCCGAAATATCAAACGAAAGATGAGATTAGATATCCAGCAATCCTAAAACCTCGTAATGGTTCTGCATCAAAAGGGATTGTAATCGCGAATAAGAGTAAAGAGGTTGAGGATGTAGATTTAGATAAGTACTTAGTACAAAAATATATACCTAATGCAATAGAGTACACAGTGGATTGTTATGTATCACAAAAGGGAATACCAACATCTATTGTGCCTAGAATTAGATTGGAAACAGCAGGAGGTGAGGTTACTAAGACGATTACAAAATATAATCAGAAGTTAATAGATACGGCATACAAGATTCTTCAATCGGGTGAATTTAGAGGACCTATAACTATTCAGTTTATAGCGAATAATACAGAAGAACAATATTATCTAATGGAGATCAATCCTCGATTTGGTGGCGGAATTATAAGTAGTATAGAAGCAGGATCTAGAACGATTGAAATGCTGTTGGATGAATATGATGGAAAAGAAATTTATGCAATAACTGATTGGAAAGAAAATGTACTAATGACACGATATATGAAGGAGGTGGTTTATGCAGATAATAATTGATTTAGATGGTACAATTTGCGGTGAGATGCGTCAATTCAGTCGTTGTCTTGCACAACCGAAAATAGGCGCTATAGAAACGGTTAATGCATTATATGATGCAGGGCATACTATAATAATTTATTCTGCTCGTACATGGGTTGAATATGAGATGACAGTTGATTGGTTGCAAAAGAATGGAGTCAAATATCATCAGTTATTTATGGGTAAACCTATAGGTGATGTTTGGATTGATGATAGGGCAATAACATGTAAAGATAATTGGCAAGAGATTCAAGATAGATTATTAAAAAAATGAAAAAAGTAATCATCATAGCGGAGGCTGGAGTTAATCATAATGGAGATTATGAGACGGCGAAACAACTTGCATTGAAAGCTAAAGAAGCGGGAGCTGATTATGTGAAATTTCAAACTGGCATACCAGAGAATGTAATTTCACGGAATGCAAATATGGCTGAATACCAAAAGGCTAATATGGGATATTCAGAGAGCCAGTTGGATATGGTACGTAAAATAATGTTGGATAGAAATGCATTTGCGCCATTAAAACAATATTGTGATGCAATAGGCATTAAATTTATATCTACACCTTTTGACTTAGTATCCATTGATATTCTTCAACCATTAAAGATGGACTTTTGGAAGATTCCATCTGGAGAGATAACTAATTATCCATACCTCAAGAAAATTGCTCAATTACGAGAACCTGTCATTATGTCTACAGGTATGAGCGAGTTGAACGAAATTGAGGAAGCTATTGAAGTTCTTTGTTCTAACGGATTAACCAAGGATCAAATAACGCTTTTGCATTGTAATACAGAGTATCCGACTCCGATGCAAGATGTTAATCTTCTTGCAATGCTCCAAATGAAAGAGAAATTCGGTGTAAGAGTTGGTTATTCAGATCATACCAAAGGAATAGAGGTGCCGATTGCAGCAGTGGCTTTAGGTGCTGAAGTACTAGAAAAACATTTTACATTAGACAAAACATTACCTGGTCCTGATCACAAGGCATCACTTAACCCCAATGAGTTAAAGGCCATGGTGGATGCGATACGGAATATTGAACAAGCTATAGGTAATGGAGAGAAACATGTGTCGAATAGTGAGCAAAGAAATATTGCCATAGCGCGGAAGAGTATTATTGCAGCAAAAGATATCAAGCAGGGCGAGTACTTAACAGAGGAAAATCTTACGACAAAACGCCCAGGGAATGGCGTATCTCCTATGCGATGGAATGAAGTGATTGGGACAAAAGCTATTCGTGATTTCGCAGAAGACGAACTGATAGAGATAAAATGAGAAAGATCTGTGTCATAACAGGTACGAGAGCAGAGTATGGACTGCTTTCGGGATTGATGAGGTTGATAGACGAATCTCCTCTTGCTCGTTTGCAGATTATTGCAACCAATATGCATCTTTCTGCACAATACGGAAACACATATATAGAGATAGAGAACGATGGTTTCCGTATTGATGAGCGTGTACCTATATTAGAAGAGTCGGAAACTGGAGAAAATGCGATAGTCAATGCAATGGCTCGTGCAATGAAAGGATATGCAGAGTCATTTGACAAATTAAATCCTGACTTGATACTTATACTTGGAGATAGGTATGAAATGTTAGCGGTTGCATCAACTGCGTTAATTAAGCGTATTCCGATAGCGCATATCTCTGGAGGTGCATTGAGTTATGGAGCGTGTGATGATGCTATTCGTCATTCAATTACGAAAATGAGTCATCTGCATTTTACAGAGACTGAGTTATATCGTAAACGCGTTATCCAATTAGGGGAACATTCGGAACGGGTGTTTAATGTTGGTGCATTGGGAGTTGAGAATATAAAGAGAGTGCCATTGATGAATAAAGAAATGGTAGAACAAGATTTGCAATTTGAAATCACAAATCAGACCATCCTTGTGACTTATCATCCTGTTACATTATCTGGCTCAAATCCATTAGATGATATAAATGCATTGTTTGAGGCAATAGATGAACATTCAGATTTGCGAGTTATCTTTACGATGCCTAATTCCGACACAGGTGGACAAGTAATCGCAGATGCGATTGAGCGGTACGCGGAAGAACATACAGATAAGGTACGCGCATATAAGTCACTTGGGATGAGACGATATTTGTCTGTAATGAAATATTGTGCGGCTGTGGTTGGCAACTCATCCAGTGGTATTGTAGAGACACCATCCTTCTATATTCCAACATTAAATATCGGTTCGCGTCAAGACGGAAGAATAGCAGCGGATTCGGTGTATAACTGCGGTACAAACAAGGAGTCTATCTCCGCAGGATTAAATTATATTCTGTCGGATAAATTCCGAGAAATAGCAGCAAATACTACTAATCCATATGAGAAAGAAGGTACAGCGCAAGCAATATTTGATGTGATATCTACCTATCCGTTGAATGATGTCATTAAAAAACAATTTTATGACTATGAGAGATGACATACTGATAATTATACCTGCACGTGGAGGCAGTAAAGGTATTCCGCATAAGAATATCAAAATGTTGAATGGAAAGCCTTTGATATACTACGCAATTGATACGGCACGTGCAATAACATCAGATGAGAACATTTGTGTTTCCACGGAAGATACGGAAATCAAGTCCGTGGTGGAAAGTTATGGTTTAAAAGTTCCCTTCCTACGTCCTGTGGAATTATCTACAGATACGGCTGGAACATACGAAGTATTGATCCATGCAGTGGACTATTATGAGAAGCAGGGAAAGCATTATGATAAAGTACTACTACTGCAGACTACCTCACCATTCCGCACGGCTGAGCAAGTTAAAGAGGCTTTGCAATTATTTGACAAGGTAAATGCTGATATGGTCGTATCGGTGAAAGAGTGTCTAGTTAATCCTTATTATAATGTTTTCGAGGAAGATAAAGATGGTTATTTGCATATTAGTAAAGGAGCAGGAAATTTTTTCCGTCGTCAAGATGCTCCAAAGGTATATGAATATAATGGTGCGATATACATTATGGATGCGAAGACATTAAAAAACACCCATATGCATCATATGGTGAAACGTGTCAAATATATAATGAATGCACAATCGTCCATGGATTTAGATACAATGCAAGATTGGAATATGGCTGAAATGATAATAAAAAATGAAAATGATAGACGTTTCTAAATATTGTATCTCGCAGAAGGCTACGATACGTGAAGCCCTAAAACAAATAAACGACATTTCGAATATTGCGCAAATGTTGTTCGTTGTTAATATTGATAAGCAGGTTGTAGCCACTTTATCCGATGGTGATATCCGCCGTGGATTGATATCTGGATGTGAACTTACAGATACTGTTGAGACAATCATGTTCTACAATTTCAGATATTTGCAAGCAGAAAATGTGGATATAGTGCAGTTGCGACAATATAGACTACTGAAACTTCCTGTATTGCCAATTTTAGCTCCAGATAATAGATTAGTAGATGTGGTCAATTTGCGTATGCAAAAATCATTGCTACCAATTGATGCTATTATTATGGCAGGAGGCAAGGGAGAACGTCTCCGTCCATTGACATTAACTACTCCCAAACCGCTTTTGCCTGTTGGTGATAAGGCCATCATTGACCATAATGTAGATCGATTAATTTCATATGGTGTTGAGCATATTTCGGTAACGACGAACTATCTCGCAGAACAATTAGATGACCATTATAAAGAACCTCATAATGACGTGCAAGTGCAGTGTGTCCGTGAAACGAAATTTCTAGGTACGATGGGATCTGTAAGGTTAGTAAAGGAGTTACATAATGATGTGGTGCTTGTAATGAACTCTGATTTGTTTACAGATATCGATTTTGAGGATATGTATTTGCATTTCATCGAGAATAAAGCAGATATGTCTATTGCTGCTGTGCCATATACAGTATCTATTCCGTTTGGGATATGTGACTTGGATGGGCACGATGTGAAAGGAATAGTAGAGAAGCCAACATATAACTATTATGCCAATGCAGGTATCTATATTTTGCGTCGTGAAGTATTGGATGTAATACCAGAAAATGAGTTCTATAATGCAACCGATTTGATTGAGGCATTGGTAAGAAACAATAATAAGGTTATTCGTTATCCGCTTAAAGGCACTTGGATTGATATCGGTTCAATGTCAGAATATCAAAAAGCGAATGATTTAATCAAACATATGCATGCAGAGTAAGATAAAGAATGGAATTTAAACAATTTATACAACTTTTTGTACCACCGATATACTATAAGGTTAAGCATTTGTTATGTCCTAAAAAACAGACTGAGTTATGTCTTTTACCAAAAAATGAGCATCAAGGAGATCGGATGGTCGTTATTGGTAATGGTCCTTCACTGAATAAAACAATTGAATTATATGAATCGCAATTGCATGAGGCAGATTGTATAATGGTTAATTTTTCTGCCAATTCAGATTTGTATGAGCAAATAAGACCATCTTTTTATTTGTTGGCGGATCCTGCATATTATCAAATGCCCAATTATCTTCGTGAATCATTGTGTGCTTTATTTGATGCAATTGTTACAAAAACTACTTGGCCAATGAAAATCATAATGCCACATAATGCTGAAGGTAGCTATGCGATAGAGAGATTTAAGGATAATCCTAATTTAGAGGTTCTGCTTTATGAAAATGGATGGAATATCTCCAAATATATGTCTAAATACGAGGCATGGGACAAGAATCTTATTGGTCCACCTGCGCAAACTGTACTAAATACAGCAGTTTGGCTCTCTATTTATTGGGGATATACAGAAACTTATCTAGTTGGAGCTGATACATCGTTTCTTGCAGATTTAAGAGTTGATCAAGAGACTAATATTCTATATACAGAAGATACACACTTTTATAGTAATAAAGATGTGTATAAAGATAGTTATGATAGTATAAAGAAGAGACGTCCTATTGGAACAAAACTTCATGAAGAGTTATTCTCAATTGGAACTGCTTTGAAAGACTATTGGGATATGAAAGCGTATGCAGATTGGAAGGGCGTAAAAGTATATAATGCTTCTGAATATTCATGGATAGATGCATTTGAACGTAAAAAACTAAAATAAAGTGATTAACTTTTGTACACTATATAATAGCAATTATGCAGCAAAGGGATTGGCGATGTACTGGTCTCTTAGGTGCGTGTGTCCTGAATTTCATCTTTATGTATTTGCATTTGATGATGTGCTGGCTGCTGCGTTGAAGAAGATGGCATTGCCAAATATGACGGTTATTACATTGGCAGAGTTCGAGGATGAGGAGTTATTGCGCGTTAAGCCTACTCGTACTGCGGGAGAGTATTGTTGGACATGTTCATCAAGTACCATCTATTATTGCCTCACGCATTTTGATATTGATCATTGCACATATATTGATGCGGATTTGTATTTTTATTCCAATCCACAAATCCTGATAGATGAGATGGGAGATGATGATGTGCTGATAACAAGTCATCGCTATAGTTCGCAATACCAAACTGAGGAGAAAGCAGGAAAATACTGTGTGCAGTTTATGACCTTTAAGAATACTCCTAACGGAATGCATATCCTCAAATGGTGGCGAAATGCATGTTTAGATTGGTGCTATAATCGATATGAAGATGGCAAGTTTGGTGATCAGAAGTATTTGGATGATTGGACAACGCGATTCAAAGGTGTACACGAATTAGTTCACCTAGGTGGAGGTGTTGCACCTTGGAATATGCAGCAATATACTTTCAATAAACAAGGTAAAGATTATATAGGAACGGAAACTGCTACTGGGCATACTTTTTCATTGGTATTCTTTCATTTTCATGCTTGCCATTGTTTTCAAAAAGGATGGTTAAGAGAATTTAATTATGCATGGTATGAGTGGAATCAAAATTCATGGAAATTATTGTTTATATCTTATGCAAAAGAATTGGTTCGTGCATTCCGAGTGATGCGCCAAGTAGATGATTCTATTGATGGTGTCGCTACTCAAATACAGCCTATACAAAAATGGTGGGCATACATGATGCGTATTCGACATCGTTTTTTTACTGAAAAGGATTATAGATTTTATTATTGGATAAATTGATATGGCAAAACAAATTGATTTAACAACCCATACAGATAATAGGGGCAATCTAACTGTTATAGAGAAGGTAATTCCATTTGATATAAAGCGTATATTCTATATCTATGGAGTAGATGACTCTGCTCGTGGTGGGCATAGACATCATACGACGGTACAAGCCGCAATCTGTATCCAAGGTAGTTGTAAGATACATTGTGATAATAATAAGGAACAGAATGAGTATGTGCTGGACAAGCCATATAAGTGCTTGATACTCGACCCTGAGGATTGGCATACAATGTATGATTTTACACCTGATGCTATATTGATGGTATTAGCTTCCACAGAATACCATGCTGAAGACTATATCTTTGAACCTTATAAACACGACTAATATGAATATCCCTTTTCTCTCGTTACACGATGTAACGGCTAAATACAAAGATGAAATCCACGAGGCGGTGCTTCGTGTGGTGGATAGTGGTTGGTACTTGCAGGGTAAGGAGAACGAACAGTTTGAGCAACATTATGCCGAGTATATTGGTACGAAACATTGTATTGGTTGCGCTAACGGATTAGATGCGCTTATTTGGATTTTCCGTGCCTATATTGAGATGGGTGTGATGCGACCAGGTGATAAGGTAATCGTACCTGCCAATACCTATATCGCTACTATCTTGGCTATTACCGAGAATGGCTTAGTACCTGTATTGGCAGAACCTAATCCAGAAACTTTGCAGATAGACTATTCGCTTATTGAGGAGCGCATTACTGATAAAACTAAAGCGATCTGCATTGTGCATCTGTATGGACGTTTGGCTTATACCGCTAAAATTAAAAGTTTGTGCGAAAAATATGGGTTGAAACTTATTGAAGATAATGCTCAAGCGCATGGATGTAAGTATGAGGCGAAAGGCGAGAGGCTAGAGGCGAGAGGTGAAGAATACAAGCGAACAGGTTCGCTTGGTGATGCTGCGGGGCATAGCTTCTATCCTGGAAAAAACTTAGGTGCACTAGGCGACGGTGGTGCAGTGACAACGAACGATGATGAGTTGGCTGCAGCAATTCGAGCATTGGCGAACTATGGTAGTCAGAAGAAATATGTATTCAAATACACGGGTCGCAATAGTCGTTTGGATGAGATGCAGGCCGCAGTATTGGATGTAAAGCTTCGCCATTTGGATGAAGACTTGAAAGCGCGCCAAGTGATTGCAAATTACTACTACGACCATATCAATAATCCGCTGATTACTTTGCCTAAGCGATTACCAGATAGTGAAAATGTGTATCACCTATTTCCTATATTGGTAAAAGGCGAAAGGTTAGAGGCGAGAGGCGAGAGGCGAGATAAACTCCAAAAGTATTTGGCAGAGAATGGGGTAGGTACGGTGATTCATTATCCTATAGCACCACACAAGCAAGAGTGTTATGCGAATGTTGCATGGAATACTCCACAACTCTCATTGCCAATAACAGAGAATATCGCAGATAGTGAACTCAGCTTGCCTGTGAGTCCAACGATGACAATAGAGGAAGCGGAGAAAGTAGTGAAGTTAGTAAATGATTGGAAAGGATGAAACTATCAATTATAACCATAAACTACAATAACGCTGCAGGATTAAAGAAAACACTTGATTCTGTAGCGGTACAGAGTTATACCGATTTTGAGCATATTATTGTTGATGGTGCAAGTTCGGATGGTAGTGTGGAGATCATTCGTGAATACGAACAATCCCTTGCCTCTAATCTTTCACCTCTCGCCTCTAACCTCAAATGGATTTCTGAGAAAGACACTGGCATCTACAATGCCATGAACAAAGGTATTAAGATGGCGAATGGTGAGTATCTGTTGTTCTTGAATAGTGGTGATTTTCTTATTGTATCAACTGTGTTAGAACTAGTGTTTGCCCATAACATGGATGTGGATATAATCAATGCAAGATGCCATGTTTCGGACAATAGTAAAGTGATTTGGACATCGCCATATCTACCAAAGGTAACCTTGAAAGATCTTTATTTTGTTGGGTTGCCTCACCAATCGACATTTATTCGTCATACCTTGTTTAATAAGTATGGCATGTATCGTGAGGATTTTCGCTATAATTCCGATATGGATTTTTGGTATAAATCAATTGTAATAGGTGATGCTACAACATACGGAGTTGATATTGTTACTACAGACTATAACTTAGATGGGATATCTACTATGAATGCACAGACGGATGTCTATAAGAAAGAAGTGCTTGAAATATTTTCTCAAGGTTTTATTCCAAAAGTATTGCAGGATTATGAACTATGGAAACAAGAACGTGACATATATAGTCGATATAGTTGGATAGAGGAGCATCGATTTTTACAAAAATTACTAGTTATATATTACAAAGCAAGCAAACGTTTGCGAAAATTATTGTAAAATTCAATGTGTTTTTGAAAAAAAATCATAATGAAAATATTAATAGTATCGCTTTATCCTCTGGAAAGAAATACCTCGGTAGCTAATAGCAGTATTTCTATTATAAAGGGTTTACTTGCCCTTGATCATAGTGTTACAGTGCTGATGCCTGTTTGGCCTTGCAACGAAACAGGTTGTGATTTATCCAAAATACGAGTTGTTCGAATTCCAGGACAACCCGATCAACCATATCATATAAAATCGAAATGGTTGGGCAAGTTACACTCTCACTTTGATGTTTTAGATGTTTCACGAGGTTATTTAAAATCCATAAGGGATGTTGTTGTCCCTGATGAGTATTTTGATGTTGTGTTATCCTTAGCAGATCCTAAAATAGCACATGTCTATACCAGTGAGTTGATTCGACTTAAGAAGATTCGCTATGGTCGTTGGATTCAGCATTGGGGTGATCCTATAACAGGAGATTTTACGCGCCATTATTGGTGGCCTGAATGGGTAATTCGTTTATATGAGAGAAGCATAATTCGTAAAGCAGATAAAGCAGTGTTTGTAACACCATTTACGTATGAAATGGAGTGTGGAGAACATCCCCGATTGAGTAAACAAATTGCATTTGCGCCTCTCCCCGCAGAGATGTTGCCGATAGTGGAGTGTATGGGTTCTGATAAGTTGCGTTTATCATATCTTGGTGATTACAACCCATCGATACGAAATTTGAAACCGCTTTACGATGCTTGCGCAAATTTAGATTTCGTGCAATTGACAATTGCTGGTCATGGACCGACTTATCCAAGTACAAAAAACATTTCAATATTGCCTCGTATCCCACAGCAACAAACTGTGCAAATAGAAAATAATTCGGATGTGTTGGTTTGTATTTGTAATATTACCGGAACAATGATTCCTGGTAAAGCTACCTATAAAGCCTCCACTAAAAAGCATATTTTGGTAGCTATAGAGGAAGAAATTTATGAGGAAATGAAGGCATATTTTGAATCTTACAAACGATATATAATTTGTCGAAATACGGCGGAGTCTATTTCGGAAGCATTGATGAATCTTAGAACGAAAAAAGCGGATTATACAACTCCAGAACCACTACTACCAATTAATGTAGCAAAGAAAATCCTCCAATAAACCAATTGTTCGATTAAGTATGGAAAGTATTAAGACTATATTACTTGTATTTGGAACTCGCCCTGAGGCGATAAAGATGGCACCATTGGTTAAGAAACTGCAGACAATGCCAGAGCAGTTTCGCACCGTGGTGTGTGTGACAGGTCAGCATCGTCAGATGTTGGATCAGGTGTTGCAATTGTTTGATATCACACCTGATTACGACCTGAATATCATGCAACCTAACCAAGATTTATACGACATCACGAGTCGTATCCTACTTGGTATGCGCGATGTACTCAAAGAAGTACAACCTGACATTGTCCTTGTTCATGGCGATACCACGACTTCTACGGCAGCAGCGTTGGCAGCGTTCTACCAACAGATACCCGTAGGGCATGTGGAGGCTGGATTGCGTACGGGGAATATATATAGTCCATGGCCAGAGGAGATGAATCGTCTTATCACAGGTCGCATAGCTGCCGTGCATTTCTCTCCGACACCACTCTCGCGCGAGAATCTGCTTAAGGAGAATGTAGATGATAGCAAGATTGTAGTCACGGGTAATACTGTCATTGATGCCCTGCAGATGGTAGTAGAACGATTGAAGCGTGATGAACAATTAGCAGGCGAAGTAAAGAATAAAGTACTTAGCATGGGATATGATGTTGATCGTCTTAACGAAGGCAGACGATTGGTGCTTATCACGGGTCATCGCCGTGAGAACTTCGGCGATGGATTTCTTAATATTTGCCATGCGATAAAGAATCTTTCAATTGCATACCCTAATGTGGACTTCGTATATCCGATGCATCTCAATCCAAATGTGCGCAAGCCTGTATTAGAAATACTAGGCGAGAGTGCAGAGAATGTGTTCCTAATCGAGCCGCTGGACTATTTGCCATTTGTGTTTATGATGCAGCATAGTACATTAATATTGACAGACTCGGGTGGAGTGCAAGAAGAAGCACCTGGGTTGGGTAAACCTGTTCTTGTAATGCGCGATACTACAGAGCGCCCAGAGGCAGTAGAGGCGGGTACGGTATTGCTTGTAGGTACTAATCGTGAGAAAATCGAGCAAGGGGTAAGCATGTTGCTTGATGATGCCGACAGTTATTGCCGTATGAGCGAAGCGGTGAATCCATATGGGGATGGACATGCATGTGAGCGAATTGTTACATACTTGAAGAATCAATAGTGTATGAATATAAAGCGGAATATACAACAATGGTTTGCTAAGTGGTTATTAGAACCTATTATCCCTCAAGGTAAAACTTGCGGATATAGTTTGGTAAAGTCTGAACGAGCAAGTAGTACTATTGCGGATAATTCACGGGTGTATCCGCCCTTCTTTCTTCATGGAGTTGATGTGGGTGCATATTCTTATGTAGCTAAGAATAGCAATATTACCAATTGCACTATCGGCAAGTTCTGCTCTATAGGACCTAATTTCTGCTGTGGATTGGGTATTCACCCAACTGATGGTATCACTACTTCACCTATGTTTTATTCTTTATCTAAAGTAAATGGTGCATCATTAGTTGAGAAAAATAAAGTGGAAGAGAGCAAACACACTGCTATAGGCAACGATGTCTTTATTGGTGCGAATGTGACTGTGTTGGATGGCGTGACGATAGGTGATGGTGCCGTGATAGGTGCTGGTGCCGTCGTGTCGAAAGATATTCCGTCTTATGCTGTTGCTGTAGGTTGTCCTATACGTATTGTCAAATACCGTATGACTGAAGAACAGATTGCTGCGATGCAACGAATCCAATGGTGGAATTGGGATGATGAACGATTGCAGGAGGTGGAGAAGATGTTTGAGGATATAGATGGGTTTATAGAGAAGTGGGATAAATTAGTTTAAAGGTTATAGGTTAAAGTTTAAAGACAAAAGATGTTATTCAATTCTTTTGAATTTCTGATATTTCTACCAATAGTGTTTCTGCTCTATTGGTTTGTGTTCGACTATGCGATGCGTGGTTGCAAGTGCCAATTGCTATGGCAGAACTTGCTGATAGTAGTGGCAAGTTATATCTTCTACGGTTGGTGGAATTGGCGATTTTTGATATTGATCGCCATTACCACCATTCTCTCTTTTTTTAGCGGTCTAGGCATCGAATATGCACGCAGTCAGCGCGGCAAGAAAGCTGTAATGATAGCCAATATCGTAGTCAATCTCGGTATCTTAGGCGTATATAAATACTACGACTTCTTTGCCCGCGAATTTGCAGAACTCTTTGGTATAGAGTCGGATTTCTTGCTGCTCCACTTGATTTTGCCAGTCGGTATTAGTTTCTATACCTTCCAAGCATTGTCGTACTCCATTGATGTCTATCGCAAGCAGATAGAACCCACCCATGACATTGTGGCTTTTACCGCTTTCCTTAGTTTCTTTCCGCAGTTGGTGGCGGGTCCTATAGAGCGCGCGACCAATCTGCTGCCACAGTTCCAACGCAAACGCCATTTCGATTACGTACAAGCAGTCGATGGCATGCGCCAGATTCTGTGGGGACTTTTCAAGAAGATTGTGGTAGCCGACAATTGCGCTACGTATGTAGATACCGTCTTTGCCGACATCAGCAACCAATCGGGTAGTACATTGCTATTGGCAGCGGTACTCTTTACATTCCAGATCTATGGTGATTTCTCGGGTTATTCGGATATAGCGATAGGTTCGGCTAAGCTGTTTGGCATCAAGCTGATGCGCAACTTCAATGTACCTTATTTTTCGCGTGATATAGCGGAGTTCTGGCGCAGATGGCATATATCGCTCACTACATGGTTTAGGGATTATGTGTATATTCCGCTGGGAGGTAGCAGGCCCGAAGTGCCTGCGAGGCTAAAGGCTAAAGGCGAGAGGCGAGAGGCAGGGTATAAGAAAGCTATCGCTATTCGAAATACATTTATAATATTTTTGCTCAGCGGATTATGGCACGGTGCCAATTGGACTTTTGTGTTGTGGGGAGCGTATCATGCGTTGTTGTTTGTGCCGTTATTGGTGATGAATAAGAACCGCCGTTATCGCGATACTGTGGCTACGATTACGATGGCAGATGGTACTGTAAAAACGAAATGGTTGCCATCGATAAAAGAAGCGGGTCAGATGTTATTAACCTTTGCATTGGCGGTAGTTGGATGGATAATATTTAGAGCAGAGAATATAGGACAAGTGGGAGATTATCTTGCTGCGATGTGCAATAATAGTAGTTTTTCCATGCCTGATACAGGCGGTATCAATGCACTATTGATGAATATTGTGATTATGCTATGCGTGGAATGGATGATGCGTACCAGGCAGCATGGACTAGAAATAAAGCATTGGCATCCTGTTTTACGCTATGCGATATATGTGGGGATATTGTTTATCCTATTTGCATTTAGTGGTCATACTGTTAACTTCATTTATTTCCAATTCTAATGAAACGATTTCTGATAAAAACGACTATATTTTGTGTCATCATCTATACTATGGCATGGGGATTAGACTATACCATTAGCCGTGGATTATATAAGATGGACGATTACCGCTTTATATCTTGGCGAGAGATGCTGAATGGTGACATTAATGCTGATGTGGTGATTTTGGGTAATTCCCGTGCACTTTCTCACTTTGAGCCATGGACCATTGATTCAGTTTGTGGTTTGTCAGCATATAATTTAGGTATTGGTGGCTATCCAATCAATGTGGAATTGATGAAATACCACTGTTACCGATTACACAATAGTCAACCACGATATATCATTCATCAGGTGGATTATGCAACAATGCGTATGCTCTCAGCGCCTCATCAACACCAGTCGGAGCAATTTTTGCCATTGATCTACGATTGCGCTATCCGTTCAGATCTGAGCAGAGTAGGGTACACGTGGAAAGATTTGTATCTGCCATTGTACCGCTATTGGGGGTACCAGCAGGTGATTAAGAATGGATTGTTAGAGCAGTTGGGCATTAAGCACTATGTGGAGCAACCGACCCGCTTAGGACATCACTACGAGCGTGGTGCATGGAATGGAACGGAATTAGCGCGTATGGATACGATTATTGCAGAGATGGATACGGTGGCCATGCGCGTGTTTGAAGACTATATGGAGACGTGTTATAAGGAGGGTATAGAGGTGATTTTGGTTAATTCGCCAACTTATGTGGGTGCTACCTGTAAGACCAAAGGTCTGGAGCAGGTGAATGCCTACTTTGATAGCATTGCTACTGCGTATAATACGGTTTATTGGAATTATACAGAGAACTATGACATCTGCAACGACACCGCCAATTTCTGCGTATCTGTTCACATGAATCCTGTAGCGACGCATGAGTTTAGTGAGGATTTCGCGAGGGATTTGAAAGAGTATTTGGATTCTATAGACAATATCGACAATAGATAGGACAATGAAGACAATGCAAAAGGAAAATCAACAATGATTCCTTAGGCACCGCAGGTACTAAATGACAAACTATAGCGGTAGCTCTTTGACCACTGGAGGTATACAACCCTTGTAATCGGTACTTTTTCTATACAAAAAGACGCTCGTATGCACTCGCTACAAAAATATTCAAAAATACCGAGGATATTGGAATGGGATATATTTGGTGCTTATGCTTGCTATTGCTGCGCATAGTTAGATAAATGCCCAAAAAAGAGCCGCTCAAATACGATTTGGCGGCTCTTTTTTGTCCATTTCTCTTCCTCTCATCCTTTGTCTGAGAGTCGCACCAAATAATCTTCTATGTTCTTCGAACTATTTTAGATGTTCTCCGAACTGTTTACCGAATTAATCTCCCTACGGTCGAATTTATGATGTTCTCCGAACTGACCATTGGTTTTGACTCGCGCTACTTCGTAGCGCTCACTGCATCTGCCGATGGCATCTGCGTCAAAACACTGTCTGCGACAGGCTATGGGCGTTGTATAGTGGGATGGAGCAGTAAAATGATAGCTTTTGTGCAAAAAAGTGCTGAAATATTTGGTGGAGTGGAGGAAATGTTGTAATTTTGTAGGGATTTTTGTATGCTATCATCTCTCAAACATATTATCTGTTTATCCCTATTAGTGTTTCTGATGGGGAACTTTGTCTCCTGTCAGTCGTGGCACGAGGCGAAAGAGGTAATCATGGAAGCGGATAGTTTGCTGGTGGAAATATGAAAGATACGAATTCGAACAAATCTAAATCTCTGACAATAGAGGGGAGACTGAAGTTGTATGCAACATTAGGAGATAATTTAATTGCATACAAAGTTCAGTTGGATTATTTGTTTTACAAAAGTAAGAATAATCCTAAAAATTATTATATACGATTATTCCGTAATATAACTTTTATTGCTTTAGATTTATGTGTGGCACTTAGAGCGTGCTTGATTTCTAAAAATAAATATGAAAATCGATATCATATCAAATATTTGTTAGTGAACATATATGAAGCTGTGCGCGCAATATACAATAAGGAGAATGATAAATATTCGTATCTTAGCAAATTGCAAAGGATAGATACACAATTACTAAATAACGATAGTTATTGCAATATAATAAATAAGATTCAGTTATTGCAGAGTGAGTTTGCTTGTATCTCCAACGCGCGTAATAGTTATGTACATTATGATGAGAATGTTTTAGACACTTATAATCATTTAGTGGATATCAAAAGTGAAGAGTATGCGACTCAATGGTGTTGTGAATTGTTATATGTTCTGCAATATATAAAGAATTTATGTGAATCAAAATTTACTGTGGAAATAAGTGAAATAATGGTTTCTCCATCTTGTGATTATAATGCGATGATCGTACAATCCATTCATGATAAAATCTCAAATGATGAGAATTTAAAAGGTGCTATCAAGTCAACTATTAATCGTGCAATTAAAGATTTAGATGCGCATGCAAGATATTTAAAATTGGTAAATCTATTGGATCTGGATGTAGCGGCAAAGGTATGTCCTTTCCTAAATATTTATATGCTTATACAGATTTTGCGTGCAGATATAGCTGTTGCAGTAAAAGCCTTTTTGCAATCCCAGGATAATGTAGAATCTATGATGAATTTACGGCGAATAGCAATTATAAAATATGAAGGACTATCTCATCTGCAATGCATGTGGCAGAAATTACCGAATTCTTTGGTATATGATAAAGAAGATGAATGGATTAATACGATAACCAGTGGCGAAAAAAAAGATGAACGTAATCAATCGACTCATTACAGATATAGAGGAAATGATTATATAAGTAAGATGTACATAGAATGTCGTGATTCGATGAATCATTTAAAAATATTAAAAGAGATTCCGAGTTTATTAAATGTGCTTACTTCATTAAGTAACAAGTTAAAAGATAGACTTAAGATTTTTCAAAAAACAAATATGTATCCCATGCCACCAATGTGTTCGTGATAATCTTAGCCCTAGGGAATAAAAAGTAATAGTTTTATATTGTTCAAAGTAGAGACATAAACCATCGCAATATTGTGATGGTTGGTTGCTATAATGAGAAAAAAGTAGCTATAATTTGGAGATATAGGAGTTTTTTATTATCTTTGCATCCTAAAACATTTAAAAGAGCCATGAAAATTAGACCTAATGATCCATGCCCATGTGGAAGTGGGAAGAAGTATAAGAAGTGTTGTGGGAATCCAGCTGCACAAAATTCTTTTGCAAAATCTGTAGTTAAAACTAAGGAACCATGCACATTAAATCAGTCTGTATTACCAAAGATGACCTTAGGGGAGTTGACTTTATATAGGCTACGTAGAAATAAAGAATTATTAGAATCGTCATGCAAACCGTCTAGAGAAGATATTCTACAAGTGATAAATGATTTGGAGAATATTTTTAAAACTTACGATAAAATACAATTATTGGGTGCCCTGGGGCTTCACTTATTATATGTAGCGATCATTAGAAAAGATGAATTAATTGATGAAGATATAGAGCCATTACTTGAATATGCAATGAGTTTTGCGTTTGCATATGGTGGAAATTCACAAGAATCTCCTTCTGATGAAGTGATATGTTCTATGTATGATAAGTTGCTTTGTCTTAAGAGAAATTACAATGATATCGAACTTCTAGAGTCATTACATAAGGAAATACCACGGGACTTGCTTAATCACTTAGCATATATTAATGTGCGAGGTGATGCTTATGCTCTATTTATAGAAGAGGTCTTTGATGAATACTTTATTCAACATGAATGTTTTATATCGGAACATTATAAGGGTGCTACGCTCGTAGAGATTCATGCATTAATACGCAATATTGAGAATCGTATTATTTGTCGATTACAAGACTCATCTGCATATGGAATACTAGGAGCAATTAAATTATGGAATCAATGGAAGGCATGGGCAGAGAAACATAATGATGATTTTTTTGAAAATATTCCTGACGGAAAGAATCCTATTATGAGTGGTTTCCTTCGAGATAATCCAGAGATTCCAAGAACAATAGATGGTCACCCAATATTATATGATTACCAGTCATACAATCATGCAAATGATATTTTCAGTATTATCCCTAATAATGAAATGGAGGAGGCATTATTAAGCGCCATGTCTTGTCAATTTGGTGATAATGCAGATTTTATGCAAGGCGAATATCGAGGTTCGATTCTTAATTATGCCACGGTTATACGTCAAAAACCATTTCTAAAATATAATGGAAAATACTATTGCTTCTCTGTCTTATTGCCTCATAGGAGAATGTTTGAACTAACTTCAAATCTGCTTAAAATTGATAATAATTATTTTGAGAACCATCATCTAGGGAATGCATTCCCAGAATGTCGTGATAATTTTATCGAACATAAGGTATTTAATTTATTCTCAATAAAATTTCCTAATATTTGTTTTTACCAATCAGTAGGCTATCAAGGTATAGATGGTGAGATGGATATTCTTGGTGTCTCGGATAAAGCGGTGTATTTAATAGAGATAAAAGCGTATCAACTTACAGATAAATATAGGGGAGGAACAATTGGAATTGAAAAGAAAATGCAAGAATCAATAGGAAAGGCTGCTTCTCAGTGTCAACGTTCCCGTGATTATATTTTAGAATCCCATAGTGTTAAATTCTCTTGCTCAGGACATTCTAATATTATAGTCACAGATGCTATCCCTAGTTATAAAATATGTATTACCCTAGAACATTATGGCGGACTGACTTGTAATATGAAAGGACTTGTTGATATGAATATAATCGATGCATCACAACGAGATATATGTATATTATCTTTGTATGATTTAATGGCAGTATTGGATAATATTAAAGATGAAAGTCAGTTGTTGGACTATCTAAATATACATAATCGAATAACTACAGCTGATGATGTAGTATATAATGATGAGATGAATTTGTTAGGTACTTATCTTACAAATCCCACAGTATTAAATGAGCGTCCCTTAACGCTCATCAGTGGATCTGAAATTATTGATGAAAAATATCAAAGTAATAAGGTGAAATACCACATTTGAATATTATAAACATAATTATTGTTGTTGGCAATGGCTTATAATTAGAGTTCGAGGTTTGTTGCTATCGAAAAAGTAGACACTTAGGTGATCTTCCTGCAGCTACTTTCGTCACGAAAATGTGAGAAAAATGAAGATATTCGTCGGTTTTTTGTGATAAATTTAGAAATATTCGTCGGTTTTTTGTGATTTTATTTGCGTAATTCAAAGATTTTCAGTATTTTTGCGGATAAAGGATAAAAACGAACTATTCAAGCAATATAAGGGGGCTAACTGAGCAGTTTGTTTTGCAGGAATTGCAGCAGTTGGAGGAAGCGTCGATTGCCCATAACCCATAACTTCAGCCTCTCGTGGCTGTGTTTTGCTCAAGACGCGTAGCGGATTGGTAGAGTTGTGCTTGCACAACGAAGCAAAACCGAATATCCATTGGACTGATAGACTCCGAAGGACTATTAAAAGTTCGAAGAACATTATAAGCCTTTGGTGGCGATTGGCTGCAAAGCAGACAAAGAGTGATGGGATGATTGTCCGAATCCATGCTTGCATGAGTGAGGGAAAGCAGCCCAACACTCGAATGATGGACGACAGTTTAGCATAGCCACCAAATTCTCGTTAAAATATTTTTGTATATTTTTGTAGCCATCGCAGATGGCGTATTTTTGTATAAGAAGACACCCTTGGTTCAGTGTAGAGCAGTGTAATCAGTGGGAGAATATATGTCCCACAGATAGGCACGGATTGACACGGATACACGGAATATGTTGAAAGACAATATCGATAATAAGTAAGACAATGCACGGAATAATTGATTTTAATTGTCTCTCAAGTTGTCTAAGTTGTCTTATCGAAACCTCCCCTTTTGGTTCAGTGTAAATCAGTGTAGTTCAGTGGTCAAACCATAACCACGGAAAGATGTTTCTTCGTGGGACATATTACCTACCACAGACAAGCACGGATGGACACGGAAACACGGAATATAACCTCCTACTCGCTACGCTCGTGAAATCTTATAAATCTTATAAGCTCGCCAAACTCGCCTAACGTGCTCCGCAATAAATTGCCACCGTTCGCTTTTTCGTCATTACGCTTACGCTATGACTAATCATCGCTCCGCGATAAAAGCTCACTGAATCTTATGTAAATGTAGCAACTATCGTCTCTGATTCGTCTGTGAAATGCGTACCGATGCATTCCATAAGATTCAGCGGTTGAGCGAAGCGAAAGTTAGTGGTGGTAATGTATTTCGGAGAACGCAGAGTGAGTGAAACGAACTAAATAAGATTTATAAGATTTCTTGCCCGCCAGGGCATAGGAGATATAATGTCCCACGAATCTCACAGATTGGCACGGATACGCGGAATATCAGTGTAGATCTGTGTAATCAGTGGGAGATGATATGTCCCGCGGAAGGACGTTCTCTGTGGGCAATCGATGCACCGAGTAAGATAAAACAATATCCCCACCATACCTGTTAAAGGTACAGTGGGGATATTTCATGCCTCATAGCCTCATAGCCTCATAGCCCTATCGCCTCATCGCTCAATTCTCTTTCTTCTCGGAGTCGCTGGGCTCGTTGAAGGGATTCGGCGATGTGGGCTTGCTGTTCATAAGAGCACGCAAGATCAGCATCAGGATACGGATTAGGGCTTTCCAATTGAATGTAAATTTCTTCATGTGGATTACGTTTAATATAGTTTAACAAATAAGTGCGGAGTTCTTCCAGGCGCTTGCGCGAGGAACACAAGCCTACCCCGACCCTCCCTGAAGGGAGGGGGCTTATATCTCCGACCAAGATACAACCCGTGGTATGCTCGATGGTATTGCCCGCATGGATGCGGATACCTGAGCGAAAGCCACCACAAACAGGAGTATTATTACAACAACAATAACAACTTTGTTCAACAACATTCCGCTCGCCAACGCCGCGAGCGGCAAGGGATGTGTTGTCTTCCATGAGCGTGGCAGGAAGTTGATTGCCGCGCAATGGTTGTTGGTTTGTGTTGTTGATGTTGTTGGAGGTACAAATGCCTGTTTGTTTTTGGTACCCAATGACATTATCGAGAATGGGCAATACTTCCTTGAAGTGGGGCGAATAGGTCATGCGCAGGCGGTAGAAACCATCGGGTATGGCGTAGCTCAGGTGCTCCAGGGTATGCATGGAGAGTTGATACTGGTGGAGGCCTTCTTCGGTGATGAGGCTGTCCACGTAGAGGGTGCCTGTGAGGGCAGAGCCCTGAGGCTGGTTGCGGATTAAACGGATTAGCATAAGTTTAATAACAAAAATGATAAACGATTAAAGCAAAAAATGTCTAAAATTCAGCGGGTGGATTTTAAGACAATTTATGACAACTTGATTGACAATTCTATGATTATTTTTGTATAAAGAATACCCCCGTCGTGATAGGAAACAGTGTATTTTTTGTATAAAAAACAATCATCTGGGCAGCCCCTCCCTCCAAGGGAGGGTAGGGGAGGGTCCGATAGGTCTTTTACGCAGGCGTGTATGCCAGCCACTCTTGGTTGAAGACATACTGACGCAGGGTCTTGTACTTGGTCTGTGCCTTGTACGCCAATTGATCCGCTTGCATCTTCGTTGGGTCAGCCAGACGCGCGGCGGTCGCGGTAGACACAATACCAAACTTGGTGCGGTGGTCAGTCTCCTTCTTGGTTACAGGATGATTCTTCAGGTCGCGTTGTCCAGTAGCCGAGCAACCGCGACGGCGGTTACCCCAGTTGCGGGTGACAGCGACGAATTTCTCTTTCTTTCCGAAAATTTTGCCTGAGGCATTGTCCACAGGCGCAAGGTAATTAATGGTTCCAGCCATATCGTCGGAATTGGCTTGTCGCAAAGAAATCGCTTGGCGATTTAAGGCGACCGCCATTCCTCCTCTTAACTCGAGCCCACAAAGCACCCCAAAAATCAATGATTTTTCGGGGACCCCGCTTGGGGCTCTCGTTAGTAAGCGGCTTTCGCCGCCATAGGACGGTTTCCCGTCTGTCAGAGACTTCATGGATTTTAGAGCGAGGAGGTCCTCCATTCCGTGAGAGGGGGTTAATGTTTAATAATTTTAATTGTTTGATGAGTGAGAAGACAATGCAAAGGATATGTTTTGTTTATACAAAAATACGCTGCGCTTCGCTTGCTACAAAAATATTTAAAAATATAGGGATTTTGTTTAAGACAATTTCGACAACTTTATAGACAATATCAACAATGCAAGAGTATTGTTTAAGACAATTATCGACAACTTGATGACAATTATTGACAATTCCAGGGTGGTATTTGGTGCTGCTGCCACATTTCATGTAGGCATCGCCAGATAAATGTCCAAACATAAGTTGCTGATGTGAACATCGCAACTCCTGTTTGTCCACTTATCTTACGTCCTGCTTTGGCAGTCCGTTGCACCAAATAGCTTTCAATGTTCTTCGAACTATTTTAGATGTTCTCCGAACCTTTCACTGGATTGATCTCCCTTCGGTCGAATTTATGATGTTCTCCAAACAGCCCATCGGTTTTGACCCGCGCTACTTCGTATCGCTCCTGCATCTGCCTTCGGCATCTGCGTCAAAACACTGCCTCTGGCAGTAATGTACAAGGGGGTGTTCCAAGAATGATAATGCTGTGAGAGTCACTCCGTGAAAAATGATTCTGTTGAAAAACTATTTTGGTGAAGCCTATCATAGATAGGCAAGATAAAGTGGATGTTCGTGCGAATCGATGCTTGCATCAGTGAGCAACCAAACAGACACTTTGTCAGTGATGTCGCATACGACAGCATCACCAAAATTTACCCTCGCATTGACGAAAATTCTTATCTCGCCTGAAGGCTCGAACGATCTGCCTCATTTCGCTGTGCTCATTCGTCTGTACGACAAGCCAATTGACACAAATTGTCTTAAATACTAGTTGACATTATGTGTTTCTTCTTGAGCGCCCCAGGAAGTTGATTGGGGCGCAAGTTGTTGACAAAGAAAGGTTGTTATTGTTGTTGATTAATTTAATTCTTGTCGTTTGTGTTTACAGTGTCAACATGTATATAGTTCCCTTATTTTTAATTATTTTTGTAGGGCTCAAAAGCCCGTATTTTTGTATCGAAACATCATCCGTTATTACGCACCAGGCTTTTGATAGATCTGCGCGATGATGTACCCGCGAAGGGTGATGTACTTCTTCTGCGCTCTGAATTTCGCCTCGTAGGTAGCGCGTTGCGCTGGATCAGCGAGGATGGTGCTTGCTTGCGCTTGGGCTGCTGTTAAGGCGCTGCGCGCTGCCTGTTGCGCCGCGGAGTTACCACCATGATAAGGGTGCTTCATGCGCACACCAATGGTAGCATTGTCTTTTGTGCGGTTGCGGAAGTGGATCTCATCCGAACCAGAGAACTTCTTCTTGACAGAGTCGAAGGGAGTGGAGTTTTTGATAATTGCCATACTGTCGGCAATCGAGCTTCGGCTTTGCCGAATGTATAGGGTCGTATAGTGTTGTATAGTAGCGCTTCGCGCTGTATAGGGTTGTTCCATAGGATACCATCCTACACCATTCTACACCATCCTACACCAGCTCGTTATCCTCCATGCCGTGGGAGGGGTTAAGGGTTAATAACTGGGTGGATTTCGTTGCGCATTGAAATCGAGTACAAAGATACTACATTTTCGGAAGCTCTTACGGGGAAATGCGGCACAAGTCCTCACAACGCGGCACTAAACGAGACTAAACCAGACAAATGGGAGTCTTTTTTAAGACAATTTCGACAATTTAATAGACAATTATTGACAATGCACGAGTATGTTTTTCATACAAAAATACGCCCTCTATGAGGGCTGCAAAAATATTTAAAAATAACAGGATTTTGTATAAGACAATTATCGACAACTTGATGACATACAGACGAATGAGCATAGCGAAATGAGGCAGATCGTTCGAGCTATCAGGCGAGATAAGAATTATAGACAATTCCAGGATTGTTTTTCTATACAAAAATACGCTCGTATGCACTCGCTACAAAATATTCAAAAATAACGATGGTTATTTGGCACTAATGCTACGCTGTGCGAAGCATCGCAGATAATAGGCTAATCCATAGCCGCCAATGTGTGACATTGCGGCTCCTGTCTTAACCTCTTATCTACCATCACCCTTTGGCTGATGGTTAGTGCCAAAATCTTCTGTGTTCGTCCCGAACTATTTTAGATGTTCTTCGAACCTTTCAATGGATTTATCTCCCTTCAGTCGAATTTATGATGTTCTCCGAACTGACCGTCGGTTTTGACCCGCGCTACTTCGTACCGCTCACTGCATCTGCCTATGGCATCTGCGTCAAAACACTGCCTGTGGCAGGTAATGAGGTTAGAGGCAAGAGGCTGTTAAGCCTACCGCAGGTATATACATCATTCAGCCAAAGGCTGTGTTTTGCTCAAGACGCATAGCGGATAGTAGAGTTGTGCATGCACAACGAAGCAAAACCGAAAGTCCGTAGGACTGATAGACTCCGAAGGACGATAGATTGTTCGAAGAACGCAGAAAATTATTTGGTGTGGCTCTCAGACAAAGGATGAGAGTAAGAGAAATGGATAAGACAGGAGCCGTCAAATCGTATTTGAACGGCTTATGGATTAGCCATTTATCTGGCGATGCCTAAACGTAGTGAGGCATCAGCACCAAATATATTCTTGCATTGACAATAATTCTTATCTCGCCTGATGGCTCGAACGATCTGCCTCATTTCGCTACGCTTATTCGTCTGTACGACGTTTAATTGACGTAAATTGTCTTCAAACAATACTCTTGCATTGTTGATATTGTCTATAAAGTTGTCGAAATTGTCTTAAACAAAATCCCGATATTTTTAAAAATTTTTGTAGCAAGCGTAGCGCAGCGTATTTTTGTATCAAACAAAATACCGTTTACAAGAGCTATGTACCTCCGGTGGTTAAAGAGCTGTCGCTATGCTTTTGCCTTTTAGTACCTGCGGTGCTTTAGGAAGCATTGTTCATATAACATACCCATGGAATCAAATATCGATGCAGTACTTCTCGCAGAGGTATTTGACCACCACGGGTGGCAAGTACTTCGTTTTCGGTTGTACATTATTGGCACGCAGGAACTCCCTATCGGTCTTCAGCCATCGGCGGAAGGTGTCCCCGCTCACGCCCGCTGCGCGGGCTAATTCGGATTTGGTGTATGACTTCATAGTTTTCGTTAGCTCTAATCTTAGATAAAATGTTGTTGGTTTCGCATGCGGTTTTTGTATTTATGATTCAGACGTAATGGATGGATAGATTTGCGCATAAATAAAATCACGAAGACGGCGATAGGATCTGTGCACGGGGGTATGAATTTGTTGTGATTCGTATGCTTGCCAGAGCAGAAAATAATGCTGTTTCTGCTCTGGGTCGCGGAGAATGGTTTGTACCATTTGATTGCATTTGCGTACGCGTTGGTAATGACGGGATTGATTGGGTGTAGGCGCATGCATCCATGGACGCATGCGTATGCCTAATTGTTTGCCATAGCGGACGGTAAAATAAACATTATCTAACTTGTGTAACTTGCCCTGAATGGAGGCAATGGGAGGGAGGGGTTTTATAAGTGCCATAGATGTTTTTTGTCGGGTATGATGAGGGTATGATGAATCTTGCGGATTTATTGTATATTGGATGGTTTGAGAGGGAAAATTTCTGCCATCTTTTGAAACAGAAACTTACGCAAGGTCATTTTTTGCGCACCCATCGTATTGCGTCGTAATTGCTCGTAAGCAGCACGCTGCGTAGGATCGGACATGATGGCATTGACCAGTTTGCAGATTGTGCCAAATTGCTGCTGGTGATGGATTTCTTGTTTTGACGGCTGGCGAATAGTTCGTTGTGGCGCTTTCGCCATGTAGGTTTTGCCAGATGCCGATTTACGAAAAACGACATCGCCGAGTTTACCACTGATGGACGCAATGCCATCCATAAAAATAACTTTTGCCATAGGAATGATAGTTTGATAGTTGTTGTTATTGTGTGGACCATCGGGCCATCGGGACATCGCTTTTGTAAAACTCACACCCGTACGCGCGTCCGTGAGTTTTATAATTTCGTTGTCCCGTTGTCCTGTTGGCCTTATTCTTTAAGCCTATTCTTGAGAGATTGCAACTCAGCCACCGTTCGTTCATAGACCACCCATCCGCGTTGTCTAATACCATCTACAGTAGCTCGGTGTGATGAGTATCTTTTCTTGGATAATATATTCCCAAGTTGTCGCAAGCCGATAGGTTTCTTGATGTTGCCGTAGGTCACCAGTTTCTCGCTGATCTCTGCTGTCGTCATAAACTTGCCTTTGCCTATCGCAGGAATATCAAACAGCAGCGTGAGCAATTGCTCCTCACCCTCTTGTACACGAAACTCCTCGTTGTGTTGCTCCAGAACCTCTATCTCGTCGGGTTCGAACCAATAGGTGAAGTATCCGCTTTCTACCAATTGTTTGGCTTGTGCGTATAGCACTTGGTAGGGGAGGGTAGTGTAGAAGGGGTTTTGGATGGATTCTACTTCAAAAGGCAGCCAACGGCGATTGCCCGTGATATCGGTGAGAAATTCTCGGTTATTGGTACTTGCGCAGAAACTTGCCAAACGTACGCGGCGCTCTTTGAGACGACCGTATGCAGCGCGCTCGTTGACGTCGGTAGAGGTGAGCAGCGACTTGACGATATTCATCTCACGGCCGCAGATAGCATCCAGCTCGTCGATATTGAGCATGACGTTCTCGCATAGGCGCAGACGGTCGTCTTTGCTGATTTGTCCAGAGAGAGGCAACTTACTGCTGTAGTCGCGTAGCTCAGGTGGGATAAGGTGGTCGAGCCAAGTGGTCTTGTATATACCTTGACGTCCCACGAGTACCAGGACGGTATGATTGACCACCTCGTCCTTCATCCAACTCGCCACCATCGCGACAAACCATTTCTTGAAGCACTGGCGCCAATAGCGGTTGGCTTCTTCGCCGCCGATGACGGTGACTTGTTTGGCTATGAGGTCTATCCAGTCTATGTCGTTGGCGGTGGTGGGTAGCGATTGGAGATAGGCACGTGGTGGGTGTATATCGGGTACTAAGTCTGAGCGCAGCGCGGTGATAATCTCGCTTACGCCTACGCAGCAATTGGTCTCTTGTACGCACTGACAGACCATGGTGTTGATGTCTCGATCGGTCATGTTGCGCCAACAGTCTGGTGTAGGGTCGCGTAGTGGTGGTGTAGGATTGTGTAGCATTGTTTTTTCTGTGGAAGACAATTCTACACTATTCTGAACCATTCTACACGATTCTAAACTATCCAAATTTTTGATTTGGAGTCGATCGGTCACTATATCGTGACGAATGTGATCGAATTGCAGGTAATTGTCTTGCAGCCACTCGCAAGCCTGTGCTTGCCGTAAGTCTTTATTCTTTTTCTTGCTCATGATTAGAGATTTTTGTTACTGTTGGTTTCGTTGATGTCAGTGGTTGGTAATGTATCCCACGGATATTATATCTCCTTGCCCTGCGGGCAGAAATCTTATAAATCTCTTTTAACTCACTGCGTTCGCTCTCAGTACTCCGAAATCAATTGCCTTACGCTATCGCTCGCTATGCTCGCCCGCTATCTTAATACTCGGAGTTTCCGTGCCTATCCGTGTCCATCCGTGGTTGGTAATATATCCCACGGAGATATGTCTTTCTGCGGTGATGGTTTTGACCACTGAACTTCACTGAACCACACTGAACCAAGGATATATGTATCGTGTTTCCGTGCTTGTCCGTGCTCGTCCGTGGTAGGTAATATGTCCCACTGAGAACCATCTTTCTGCGGTTATGTTTTGACCACTGAACTTCACAGAACTTCACTGAACCGGGGGCTATTATAAGACAACTTAGACAACTTATAAGACAATTATAGTCAATTATTTACTCGAGCATTGTCTATATTGTCTCCTTTGTTGTCGATATTGTCTTTCAACATATTCCGCGCATCCGTGTCAATCCGTGCTCATCTGTGGGAGGTAATCATACAAACCACTTTGTTTTTGTAATCCATATAGACTTCTTTGTATTGATCAATCATGTCGAACTGATGGTGAGTAGGGTTGTGGTATTGCTGATGAAACTTCTTGTAGCATACATTTTCGCCCAATATCATGGTCAATAGTCTTGTGAATTCTGACTGATTACTCAGCACATCTGCTTTGGAGATGATTTTGCTTTCTTCCATAGCATGGATGTGTGCTGATAGTAGCACATATCTTCCGTATCGGTTGTTTTGGTAATCGGTGAGTACCATCTGCTGGATGAGTTGCTCAAATAATTGTTGGTTCTGCATAATGATTGATTTTTTAGATGATTTATGTATCTACTTATTGATTCCTTTGCACCAGCGTTTGAGCTTGTCAATATGCCTATGCGAATCACGCGGCAAAATTACTACAATTGTGCGAGACGGAGGGGGGATAAAAAGGGGAGATTTTCGTTGTAAGTAGCAAAAAAGTGCATTTTTTCGCGATTTTTACCGAAAATAGGAGTGTTTTTGGCGAAAATTTAGCAATTTTCTACAAAAATTTGCGTATCTCGGAAAAAAAGTGTAATTTTGCGCGGAAAAGTTTGACTATATCATATGCAAGATAACCCACAAATAACCGTTACATCCCCTCTCCTTCCTCCTCTAGAGGAGTTTATCCCATATCTACAACAGATTTGGAATAGCAAATGGATTACCAATAATGGTCATTTCCATCAGGAATTGGAGAAAGCATTGGCAGAATATCTCGGGGTGGAGTATATCTCTGTATTTACCAATGGTACACTGCCTTTGATAACCGCTCTGCAAGCATTGCGCATTCAGGGTGAGGTGATTACTACGCCTTATTCCTTTGTGGCTACTACTCATGCTATTTGGTGGAATGGATTAAAACCAGTATTTGTGGACATAGATCCTGTGACGGGCTGCATGGATCCTAATAAGATAGAAGCTGCTATTACGCCTCGCACCTGCGCTATCATGCCGGTGCACGTCTATGGCACACCATGCGATGTGGAGCGAATAGCTGCGATAGCAAAGAAATACAACCTAAAAGTTATTTACGATGCTGCACATGCCTTTGGAGTGACCTATAAGGGTAAAAGTGTATTGGAGTACGGCGATATTTCTACTTTGAGCTTTCACGCTACGAAGACCTACAATACCATCGAAGGAGGAGCCTTGGTATGTCACTCAGCAGAGATGAAGAAGCAGATTGATTACTTGAAGAACTTTGGCTTTGCGGGTGAGACAGAAGTCGTTGGTCCAGGCATCAATAGCAAAATGGATGAGATTCGTGCTGCGTATGGTCTGCTGAATCTCAAACATGTAGATGCCGCTATCGCTCGTCGCAAAGAAGTGGCAAAGATGTATATAGAGGCATTACAGGGCATAAAAGGTATAACTTTGTATCAACCTATTGTTGAATTCCTCGCCTCTAACCTTTCGCCTCTAACCTCTAAGCTAAACTACAGTTACTTCCCAATCTTTGTCAATGCCGATGAATATAGCATGTCGCGTGATGAGTTGTATGAAAAGTTGAAGGCGAATAACGTGCTTGGTCGTAGGTATTTCTATCCGCTGATTAGTACTTTTTCGCCATATCGTACTTATCCATCCTCATCAAGCGATAATTTGTCTATTGCTACTCAGTGGGCGGAGATGGTGATATGCTTACCGATGCATCATGATTTGACCATAGAGGAGGTAAAAAGAGTAATAGATTTGATAAAATATTAGCTTTATTTATGAATATATTGGATTGTACTATACGTGATGGTAGTTATGCAACTAATTACCAATGGCCAGAAAAATTAATTTCTGACATAGTTCGTGTTTTACCTGATTGTGGTGTTCAATATATAGAGATAGGTAATGGTACAGGATTAGGAGCATATCGAAAGAATTCTACATTTATGGGGGATATTGATTATATAACTCCAGCTATGCACAGTAAACGTAAAAATGTAAAAATTGGTTCCTTCTTTATTCCATCTGTTGGCGAGTACAAGGATTTAGAAATATTTAGATCCTTAGGTGGAGATTTTATTAGAGTCGGTGTGAATGCTACAGATATCACTATGGCATACGATAGTATAAAATATGCTAAGTCACTTGGTTTTTATGTATTTTGCAATATCATGAAAACCTATGCAATATCAAAATTTCGATTGGTAGAGAGTTGTGAAGGATTGATTAGTGCAGGTGCCGATTGTATATATATCGTAGATTCTGCAGGTGGTATGATTCCTGCTCAAGTAGCGGAATATATTAGGGCTGTAAAAAGTTTTTATAATGTAGCTGTGGGGTTTCATGGACACAATAATTTGTCAATGGCAAATGCAAATAGCCTAGCTGCTATTGAAGTAGGCGCCGATTTCGTAGATGCTACTTTAGGTGGATTGGGAAGAGGAGCTGGTAATGCACAATTAGAATCCTTAATTACTATCTTGCAGAAATCTATGTTGTATGATGATAATGTAGACGTGTTGACATTAGCAACTTTTTCTAAACATGTATTTGATGAGTTAAACAAATCCTCAAAGGGCAATTCAATGCGTGATGTAGTGGTAGGTATGGCTAATTTCCACGATTCTTACACGGCAATTCTAGAAGAAATAGCACAAAAGTATAAAGTTAGTCCAGAAAAACTTTTAATAGAGGTTTCTAAAGTAAATCTGGTGAATCCTTCTGAAGACTTATTTGAGGCTATTGCAAAGAAGATTTCGGATTTTCATGAATATAAATACTTCGCACCTAAATTTTATCACAAGAAGTAAAGTATGATAGGTTTTATTCGGCAATATGAAAAGGTTTTGGCAGATGTTGAACTGCTAATAAAGAAGACAAACAAACATGCTGTTTTGATTATTCAGCAGCGTCCCAATGAACAAGATAAGGAATCAGTAGTTCCTATGGTGCGTGAGAGCTTGTCTAATATTATTGCGTTTGTTTGCATCGCGGAAGCTAATATTCTTGACGCTATCGTGTCTAATGCAAAAGGTATTATAGATACCATTATTTTTGATAATGTTATTAAACGTTCTAATTCTGATTGTATTGTAGGTGAGTTATATTCATTGGCGGAGCAATATGAGATACCTGTATTGACCTACAATGATTTCGATTCATGGGCCTCATCTGCGATTAATTTAATCAAATCTAACGAAAATTCTTCGTTAGACAATAAAAATATCCTTATTTTAGGCAAAAATTATCTTGCTACTCGCATAATCTTGCAGTTAATTGATTGTAATGCGAATATTTATTTGTTCAAATCAGATTATGACAACTTGGACTTACCATACATTCATACTACTAGTCTGACTGTAAATTCAAGCAATCTGAAAATCATTAATATAGGACAAGATTTTGATTTATTATTAGGGTGTTGTCTGCATAATCAATACGATGAACTAGATCGTTTGGTAGATTGTCATTTTGGAGCTATATACGATGTGGGTGTTAGTAATTTTACTGAAGAATTTATCACTGCTCATAAATTAAAAGGTTGCCAAACTATTTATCGTTCCGATGATCGTGCCGGCATTGCTGGTATAGTGCTAAATCTTATGGAAACCAATTACTTGTTGCAGCGGTGTATGGGGCGTAAGTCAATTACAGGTATTAATATGGTAGCAGGAGGTATAATAGGAGATAATGGAGATGTGGTAATTGATAACATTGAAAATCCTAGACAAGTCCTTGGTGTTGCGAATGGAGACGGCACTTTTAAACAGCACCTTTCTGAAATTGATATTAGGAATATTGAAAAAGTTAAAACAATATTATCACAATGAACGAACAGTATATTATGGTACTGCCAGGAACTGTATGGCAGATTCCCTTGATAAAATATATAAAAAAAATGGGCTACAAAGTGCTTGTAGTACATCCATTTGAAAATGCCCCTGCTTTTCAATATGCGGATGAATATGTTTTAACTGATATTTTAGACAGGGATTCATGCCTTGCGGCTGCAAAGAAATGGGATGTTTGTGCAGTAATGTCTGATGAATGTGATATCGCTACTCCTACATTAGCTTATGTAGCAGAACAAATGGGATTGCCCTCTCAGGGGGTAGATATGGCTGCTTTGTATACTAACAAATATTTGATGCGGGAGTTGTGTAAGGAATATGAATTACCATATCCTGAATATAGGCTATGTTATACAATATACGAAGCTCTTGATTTCTTCCGTTCGTTGAGTTCTAAAATGATTATAAAACCTATTGATGCCAATAGTAGCCGTGGTGTGTATACTATTACCTCAGAAGATGATTTATTTCGCCTTTTTGATGAGTCTATCAAGTATGCCCATCATGAAAAAGCGGTGATTTGTGAAAGGTATATTTCTGGTGCAGAATTTTCTGTAGATGGTATTAAGATGCCTAGTGGGCATGTGTCGTTAGCTATATCAATAAAGACGCAATTTGAGTATAATAAGAACCTTGACAATAAATTATATTTCTCGTACTATAGTGACAGTTATGATTACGATCTGCTCCGCAGGATTAATGATGAATTTGTAGAAAAAAGTCAATTACCATTTGGTTTTACGCATGCTGAATATCGATACGAAAAAGGGCAATTTTATCTTATAGAGATTGGTGCTCGAGGAGGTGGTAATTTGATATCTTCTCATATTGTACCTGCAATGACGGGAGTTGATAATTATTCAATTCTTGTAGATCAATTTACATCATCAACTACTTCGCAAGTAATAAATACTAGTTCTATTGATAAGAATAAAGCTGCAGCGTTAATCTTTTTTGATACTACTGAGTGTGGTGGAGTTGTTAATAATATTCTTGGTGTTGATTTTTTAGAGAATTGTCCAAATGTGTTATATTATCAGTTTAATTTCAAGATTGGAGATAAAATTACTCGACCGACGGATGGAGGAAATAGAATAGGATTTTATATTGCTTGTTGTAATGATAAAAATGAATTAGACAATCTTATCAGTAAAATTGATAGAATGATAAAAATAGAATATACAAAATAACTTGAGTTTTATGGATTGTAAATATCAAATACCTATATTTGACTCATTATCGCATCCTACTATAAGTGGGGATTGGATAGCCGAAAAATACAATAATTGTTGTCATATTAGAGATATGATTACTGATATGCGTACTTACAACATAAAGAGAGCTTTTGCAGTGGGACTGAAAAATATTGGTAATTATGATGAAGATAGATATATAAATATGGTTCTTAATGAAGGACATGGTTTATTTTTACCTATAGCTTTTTTCGATTTCAAGGATTTAAGTGTGAATGATATACGTCAAAGGCTTATAGAAATGAAATCAAAAGGATATGTTGGTATAAAATTGCATCCAAGAATTACTAATTTTTTATTATCAGATAATCGTCTACCATATATTATTGATTTTTCTAATGAGTTAAACTTAATACCATTGCTATGTACTTTTTTTTATTGTAATCATCAAAGTATGGTAGATAATAATGTTGATAGATTGAGTGATTTGTTATTGAATTGTTCAATTGATAGTGATATTATCCTTGTTCATGGTGGATTAACTCGTTTATTAGAAACAATGGAATTAGTTCGCTTTTTCCCAAATACTGTACTAGATTTATCTTTGACTATGTGCAAATACGAAGGAACCCATTTGGATTTAGACATTGAGTACATTTTTAAATTTTTTGACAGGCGGACAGTTATAGGTACTGATTCTCCTGAGATTAACCATGAAACATTGAGGCGTAGATTTGATTATTTCGCATCTAAAACAACTCAGGAAAAGGCAGAGAATATCGCGTACAAAAATATTGAATCTGTATTGACAAAACATCATATCATATGATAAATGCTAATATTCAACCATTAGTTGCAATCCTTTGTCTTGTATACAATCACGAACCATATTTGCGTGATTGTTTTGATGGATTTGTATTGCAGCAAACAAGTTTCCCTTTTGTGGTTATTGTACATGATGATGCATCTACAGATAATTCGGCTGCAATTATACGAGAATATGAAACTAAGTATCCTCATATATTTATGCCTATATATGAAGAATCAAATGTTTATTCTGTTGGAGGATTTGATGCACTCAGTCAAATAATGAATCAAGCAATAGATACTTATGGTGCAAAATATATAGCATTATGCGAAGGAGATGACTATTGGATTGATCCCAATAAATTACAAAAACAAGTTGACGTATTAGAAATACATTCCAACTATGCAATGTGCTATACTAATTATGTAACTGTTGATCATCATAATAATCCAATAAGTTGGACAAATAAAGATATTAATATCGCTCGTTCTAAAACCGGAGATATATTGCCTGAATTACTGAAAGGAAACTTCGTACAAACATGTACAATACTGTATCGGTGCGATGTGTGCAAGGATTCTGAATTCTTAGCAAGACTAGATTATGAATATGCGTTACAAAATGCAATTAATGGTGAATGTGTTTTTCTTAATGACATAACTGCTTGCTATCGGATACAACCTAATTCGGCAATTCATACACTTAATGAACAATTGCAATGTATAACCATTGACATCTGGAGACGATATGTAGATAGATATGTTAATAGAATAGAATTTCACAGAACATTTTTCAAACATATACACATTATGTCTATTGTTTCAGCGAGAATGATATCAATGCTAAGAAGTAAAAATCAGAACGAAAAAGAAGTTGTTGATACGATATTATCAGCAGATCCTATTTTATATATTTATATGCCTTTGGGATTTATTATTCGAGTGTATAATGTCTTTCGAAAACAATTTACGAAGAAATGAATCTCATAAAGGAAAATAATAAGTCTCATATTATAACTTTGGTCAAAGCATTTGGTATCATTTTTATGGTACTAGCGCACTCAATGCCTCCAGAGTATTTAGTGTGGAAAATTATATATTGTTTCCATATGCCCTTGTTCTTTATTATAAGTGGCTATTGTTTTAAGGATAAATATTTGCACGATACTAAACAATTTATTGTACGTAAAATCAAAGGGATTTATCTTCCGATGGTATTATTCTCATTGCCTATTTTATTATTGCATAATATATTCTGTTCGCTATATATATATGATCCCACATGGATATATTCATGGAAAGATTTTCTGTGGAATATATTACGGATTATATCTCGAATGAGTCATAATGAAGGAATGCTTGGAACCTTTTGGTTCTTAAAGGATTTATTCTTTGGTAATTTAATCTTTTATTTCTTATATAAATTGATACTCAAGATACCTCTTGATAAAAAATATTATTTGCCTATAGTACTAAGCACGCTCTTTTTGTTATCAGAAATATGTAGTGTATTGCATTTACGAATTCCTTATTTTGGAATAGATGAGTATTGTATTAATGCTGCGATTTTTATTGCCGTTGGTTATTGGTGGAGTTTAAAAGATTGGAAAATTAATACTATGTTGTTATGGCTTATTGGTATTATAACCATTGCTTTAAAAATTTATTTTATACCTGAAACCATATTTAGAAATACAACTTCAATCACACTTCTAGTATTTGCTGTTCCAGCAGTTGTTGCTACGATGATCACATGGAATATATGCCGTTTTATATACGAGTATATGTCTAAAATGATTATAACTACATTGGAGAAAATAGGAAACTACACATTGTGGATTATGGCTTTACACTTTTTGTTCTTCAAGTTAGTATCTTATATATTTATATTAATCAACGATTTGCCCATTACGAATTTAATTGATTTTCCAGTATTAAATGTATGTATCAACACACCTTATATGTGGGGCATTTATACTATTGTAGGTGTGATATTACCTCTAGTAACAGGAGAAATATTCTCATATTCAAAAACACTATACCATAATTATTTTAATGTGAACTATAAACATGAAAGATAGTCATATTTTAATCTCTGTCATTATACCCTCATACAATCGTGTTAACACGGTTGGATATACTATTGATTCTATTATTGCGCAGAAAGTAGATGCGGATATAGAAATCGTTATTGGAGATGATTGCTCTACTGATAATGCGCGTGAGGTACTTCTGCAGTACAAAGAGAAGTACCCTAATATAATCAGATTGTTCTTTTGGGAGAAGAATCTAGGTCTAGGCGCAAATTGGGCATCCTGTGTCAAAAAATGTAGAGGAAAATATATTTGCAATTGTGATAACGATGATTATTGGCATAATCCTGATAAACTCCAACTCCAATTAGATTACATGGAGTCACATCCAAATAGCAATGTGCTGATTACCAATCATCGTAATCATAATCGCGACACAGATATTATAACGGAAGAAATTGCTTATATTAATCGAGATATTCCGCTACAAAATGCTATGTGGGGTGGAAGTGATTTCTGCAACGCTACTATTATGTATCGTGCTGATTTTATGAAAGCACATTTGGATTTAGATGAATTTATCAACCGCAGATTGAGTCTTCAGGATTGGCCTGCATGGGTAATTCTTGCTGCATATACAGATTTTGATATATTACCTGTATCTACAGCCACATTTGGAATAGAAACGGTATCAATCACACGCCCAGATACATACGATAGATTAGAACAACGTTATAAAGGGGATGCGAAGGTATACCAATACCTATGTGAATTATTCCCTAATGTTTTCCCATTTGATAAGGCAGGATGGGATTCATATGCTAATTTGCAATTAATGGCCTTAGCATATCGTAAAAAGGATTTCATCAATGCGAAAAAATATGGTAAACTAAGTGGTGGGAAATCTATAAAAACGATATGTAGTCAACATCGACTATTATTTTATATCTACATTGCATGTTCGATTATCAAGAAAAAACTCAAAAAATAATATGCTCCTTTCTATTATCACCATAAACTACAATAATGCTGAAGGCTTGCGCAAAACGCTTGCTTCCGTGGCTTCGCAGACTTACGCTGAAATAGAGCATATTATTGTGGATGGCGGATCGACGGATGAATCCGTCGAGATTATCCGCCAATATGCGGATAATCAGGCGAAAGGCGAAAGGTTAGAGGCTAAAGGCACGGAGGACGGCAAAGCCGATAGCAACAACAATTCTACACCAATCTACACCAATCTACACAATTCTACACCACCAACGCACACTGTGTGTTGGATCAGCGAAAAGGACACGGGCATCTACAATGCCATGAACAAAGGTCTGGAAATTGCACTTGGTCGTAGGATTGTGAACGAAGATCACACCTCTTGCCTTATCGCCTCATCCTCTCATCGCCTCATCGCCTCAGATTATATCCAAATCCTCAACTCTGGCGATATCCTCGCCGCCCCTGATGTAACCGAGCGAATGATGGCTGCGTTAGCGCAGCAAAATGAGAAAATACATAATCAACAATCAAAACAATTAGATGATCAACAATTAAAACAATCTTCTGATAATATTGTTAATATTGTTGAAGATACGAAATCTAATCAACAATCAAAACAATTAGACAACCAACAATTAAAACAATCTTCTGATAATATTGTTAATATTGTTGAAAATGATATTGTTGAAGATACGAAATCTAATCAACAATCAGAACAATTAGGCAACCAACAATTAAAACAATCTTCTGGTGATATTGTTAATATTGTCGAAAATGATATTGTTGATATTGTTGAAGATACGAAATCTAATCAACAATCAAAACAATTAGATAACCAACAATTAAAACAATCTTCTGATGATATTGTTAATATTGTTGAAAATGAAATTGTTGGTATTGTTGAGAATAAAAAATCCGATTTACCTGCGATTTTCTATGGTAACATGATCAAAGTGAACGCCGCAGGCGAGGTCGTAGGAAGGAGTGGCTACACCGAGTATTCCCTCCGTCAGTTCTACAGCAGCACGCTGAACCATGATTGTGCATACATTCGCAAAGATCTGTTTGAGGAATATGGGTTGTATGATGAGAACTTGAAGATCGTCAGCGATTGGAAATGGTATTTGCAAGCGATAGGATTGGGTAGGGTGAAACCCGAATATGTGGATATTGATGTGACCATCTTTGACGATGGAGGAATTAGTGAGACAAATCTGGCGTTGCGCAATAAGGAGAGAAGACAAGTGTTGGAGGAACTGTTGCCGCCAGCGGTATTGTGGGACTATGATACGCACGCCTTCGAGATGGAACAGATGAATAGACTGAGGAGGTGGAAGTTGTATCCGTTGGTGTATTTTATGGAGCGAGTTTTATTCAAATTAGAAAAGTGGGGAGTCCTTAAGAGAGGAACTCGGTCCAGGCTTGAATGAATATGTGTATCAGGAGGGCTTAGCGATGCAATTGGAGGAGGAAGGCATTCCTTATGAGCGTGAAAAGGAATATACGCCTATCTATCACGACCGCATGATGAATGCCAAATACCGATTGGATTTTGTGTGTAAGGGGCAGATTATTGTTGAGTGTAAAGCGGTTGAAAAACTGACGGTTAATCATCGTGCACAATTGTTTAATTATATGCGGTTGACAAAATTGCCGATGGGCATACTCGTAAATTTCTCTCAAAAGAGTGCAGTGATAGAACGGTATTTCTTTGACACTCAAAAGAACGAGATTATTAGCATAGATGGCACAGTATTGACCCGTTTTGCTAAAACTAAGTAATTGATTGTTAATGGTTGCTATTGCTGCATACAGCAATCTTCCAACCCATTAACAATGTAAATCTATAATTGACAATAAAAAGGACACCAATTATTTAACACACACACACACATAATTGTATGAGGTTATCAGCGACCCGTCGCTCTTTTAACCTCAAACAATAAAAACATGGAATTGACAATAATTGACAGCCACAATTGACACCAATTGTCTTAAAAAAATATTTTTGTTTTAAAGAAAACGATACAAAATAAAGAAATTTGCATAATCCAAAACTTTTTTGTACCTTTGCAGCGTGAATAGGGTATAAGATATATGAAGCCTGTAATTGTAAATAAATTTATTAATTCGTTTATAGAGACGAATAACTATAAAATTCGTTTGTAGAGACGAATAATTAGAATTTTTAGAAATTGAGTTGTAATATGAAGGCTACTATATCTGCGGATCTTATATCATCTTCCTCTTTGAGGTCTAAGGATAAACAATAAGTCGTTAAACATTAAATCGTTCACTCATTAACTCATTCAACATTCACTCATTAACTCCTTTCGCCTAAAAGAATTTGCATAATCCAAAAGTTTTTAGTACCTTTGCAGGCGATAAAAGAGTGGTGGATATTGATTAGAGGTAGTTATAATTGAAGATATAACCAAAAATAGTTATAATTGAAGATATAACCCAAAATAGTTATAATATATGAAAGCAGTCATAACCGCAGATATTGTAAATTCAACAAAGATAGAAGAAGCGCATCGTTATTTGTTAGTTGATGAACTTGATAACATCATTCAAGATTTGAAAAGACTATCTTCTCTGAGGTGTGAAATGTATAGGGGGGATGGCTTTCAAGTACTTGTTGATGATGTGAAATATTGCTTGGAGATTGCAGTTTTAATTCGCTTGGGTTTAAAAAAATCTAATTTGTTAAAGAATGGGAAACTTGATGCTCGGATGGCAATAGGTGTAGGTGATGTTAGTTACGAACATGAACAAGTTATTTTGTCAGATGGAGAAGCATTTCGTTTATCAGGTAGAACTTTTGATAAACTAAATAAGAGGAGATTGTTAATAGCAACTAATATCAATGATGTGGATGAACCTCTAAATGTAATGTTGGCGTTTATAAATGAATTTCTAGAAGGGCTTTCCTATACACAAAGTATATATTTATATGATTCTTTGTTGTATAACATGTCTCAAATGGAGCTTGCTAATGTTTATAATACGAGTCAGCCCAACATAGCTAAACATCTGAAATCAGCAAAAGAAAATTTATTTAGACTGTTTTTTGATTTTGCAGAGAAAACCTTAAAAAGTTTAGAGAAAAAATGGTAATGATATTTTTACGACTATTATGTGCTCATGTCATTGCAGATTTTTATTTGCAATCGCACGAGATATGTATGCATAAGATGCAATTGCTGACCAGAAAAGGTAGGATTTGCCAGATTGGACATGCTTTTGTGCATGGATTGTTAGCATATATCTTTGTGTCGGATTGGACAAATTGGCATCTTCCACTCCTTGTTTTTGTATCACATTTAATTATAGATGTCCTTAAAGACATATGTCTGTCGAAAATGCAATATCAACCTAATGATATTAAAAGTAATTGGGAGTGTGTTTTGTTTTTTATTGACCAAGCATTACATATATTGGTTATATGGGTATTGTTGAAGTATGTCAATATTGCAGAACATACAGTTATGTGCAGCAATATACTAGATACTAAAGTTTTATCGTGTATTATTGCATATCTGATTGTATTAAAGCCAACTTCTATACTGATTGCTAAATTTACACAACGTTGGCAGACTATCTTATTAGATTCGAAGGGATTGCACGATGCAGGTATGTGGATTGGTTATGCAGAGCGCGTATTAGCGTTGACATTTATGTTGTTAGGTACATATGAGGCACTAGGATTTTTGATTGCAGCCAAATCACTTTTGCGCTTTCAAGAAACAGATACAAAACGAACCGAATATGTGTTAATAGGAACATTGCTCAGTTTTGGTGTCGCTGTATTGTTGGGCGTGATAATAAATTCAGAGGGAACTATTGAAAATATAGTCAACAATCTCTTGATTTAGTGATAAATAATTTATAAGCTCTTTACCAACCGACTCATTACTGAGAGAAGAGCGAGAAATGAATAATATGTAAATGTGTCAATATTATGAAAGAATTTCGAGATTACGATATAATCTTCTATGAACTAGTCTATGATATAGTAGATTATTTCCGTTCGTCCAATACGAAAAAAGCAATAGGACAGAAATCTATTATGGATTATTGCATGACATCTCGATTTAGTAAAACGGACGAAATAAAAGGCGAATTGATTCAACCTGACGCAGTGTACATGATATGTGAGAATCTTACTAGAAAGAGATGGATTAACTGCATCAAACCTGCAACGAAACCAATGGGGTTGGATGCTAATTATTTGTATCTTTGCAATAATGATGAATTCTTCTTGTCGAAACCAGACGGACTTGTGTTCAGTTTGAATTGTATGGCATATGGATTTCCTCATATATACACATCTTTCAAAAAAGATGTACTTCCAGTTATCGTTAAAAACAAAAAAGGCGATATAGAAATGGGAACATGCTTTCGCTTTAGCACTGGCATATTGACTGCTAAACATTGCTTAGAGGCGCAGGAAGTTTCCATTGAAGGTTTTACTGCAAAGCAGTTACAAGAATATGCTACGTTAATTAGTAAGGATACGAATATAGATCTTGCATACATAGAACTACAAGAACCATCTCGTTTTGTACCAGGGAATGCAAATGTATTAGACGAAGTGTTGGTTATGGGATACCCAAAGATACCTATGTTTAATGCGTTTTGTGCAGCAGAGAGAGCTGCTATTTCTTCAATTCCTACAAAAGGTGCGGTGGCTTCACTTGCAGATCAATACATATCACCGGGAACAGGTCCATTAATGTTAGTTACTGCCAGGATACGGGGAGGAAATAGTGGGGGACCAATAATTAATTCTAATGGGCAAGTGGTGGGCGTAGCTTTTTCTGAACCCATGTCTAAAGGTAATTATGATGATATGGGATATGGAGTGGCTTATCCCATTGATGTATTGGGGCTATTGCTTGATAATTGTCAAGTTATGCAGGTGAATTTTGTTGATAAAGTGCAGTGATATTTAATAATGCTTATGGATGATAAAAATACGAGTTAATTGCTAGATGGTGTGGGGATGGAGTACTTCGGAGGGATTGCTTCTATATGGTTGATGAAGGATATTTGGCAGGAGCGATTATATGAGTATGTAGGCAGAGGGAATTATGTAGCTAATTATACGATGAGGCAAGGAAGTGATGCTTACAAAAAGTATGGATCGGATTTTACTGGGACTATTGTTTATACGCAGAGAGAACGTGAAACATTGGAAAACTCATATCAAACAGGTAATAAAACATATGGTAGAGTGCGATTTAATGAGACAAATTGCCAATTGTTAGAAGAGAATATACTAAGTTTGAAGAAAGAGGGAGTAGACATAACGGATATAGAGTTTGTATTTGCACTACCAATGCCAACTGACAATTTGTATATTAAGGATGCTATGCGAAAATCTCATAGACTGGAGATACCGTTGCCACCAAATATTACCTATCAGGATACTGTAATGATGCTGCAATGTATTTATGAAAAGTGTATTAAGGCTAATCAGGAGTTATGTCCGCATGAATGGAACGATTATCTTGCTTTGAAATTATTGTATTGTCCAGATACAATGACAGAAGAAGAAAAGCAAAAGTCTTATAATGCAAATGGTCACATAAAAGAAGATATTCTTTTGGCGATGTTAGGCTTAAAAACTGAAATAATGGGGACGTTAACAGATGAGAAAGAAACAGAGGCATTAAAAATATTAAATAAACAAGAAAGGGCAAAGAGACTACTGGTTTTTAAAGAAGCGTTGCAAAGAAGTGGAACTAGTTTTGAACAAATTCAACAAAAACAACCACAGCAATTAGCACTACTTTTAGCAGAGATAATAAGGTTCCATCCTATTAGATTGAATACTTTGGCTCATCGGCATGCAATATATTTAGATTTGGATGGTTATCTGCATATATTGTTGCGCCATGTTAAAGAAACATCATTAGATTTAGACCCAATAAAAAATAAGACAAAGTTAATGTGGAATTTTGAAGATTTTAGTTACGCTATAAAAGGGTGTGTTGGGGTGATTGCAGATGAATATGATATAAAAAGAGATTGTAGTAATAGACCAATTTATTGGGATGGTAATTATTGTATTGAGTTCAGTGGAGATTATTATGCCTTACGATTAGATGCTAATGGTAGAGTTGACACTTGGTATAGAAGACATAATAATCTTTTAGGAAAATAGAATTCACTTTGTATAAACGAAGAGGATGTGAAACGAGTGATTGAGTGTATTAGATTATGTCCCTATCCATCATGCACCCACATTTCAGCCCGTATATCATTTGTTGGTTTCGCAGATGTAAAACGAACATAAATTAAAAAAATCGCTTCAAAATTGCTTATGTCAAAAAAAATGTGTAACTTTGCAGCGGAAAAATAATAATACGAGAGGATAGAGACCGAGCCTTTCGCCTCTAACCTCTCGCCTTTCGCCTAAAAAAGGAATGAGATTTAGTGTCATCATACCATTGTACAACAAGGCCCCTTACATCCGTAAGGCGCTTGAGTCGGTATTGGCACAAACATACACTGACTACGAACTGATTATCGTAGATGATGGTAGTACTGATGGCAGCTTCACTATTGCGAAACAGTTTATAGATGAAAGGTTAAAGATTAAAGGCACGGAAGATGAGGTGATGAGGCTATTAGGCGATAAGGCTAAAGGCACGGAAAACGGCGAAGCCGATATACAAGCCTCTACACCTTACACTTTACACTCTACACCAACAGATGCCTCTCGCCTCTCGCCTCTAACCTCTAACCTAACAAGCGATAGCGTCCCTGCCTCTCGCCTCTCGCCCCTCGCCTTTCGCCTAAGGCTGCTTAAGCAGCCGAACCAAGGCGTTAGCGCTGCGCGCAATAACGGCGTTGCGCAATCACATGGCGACTACCTCGCCTTCCTCGACGCCGATGATTGGTGGGAACCTACCTACTTGGAGCGCATGGCGCAGTTGATTGAGGACTACCCCGATGCAGGACTATACGCTTGCAATTATATATACTACAAACCTGGCAAGACACACGTGGCACTGAATATACCTACAGGTTATATCAACTACCCAAAGGCCTACTACGAGAGCAATGCGATGCCCGTATGGACTGGCGCTGCTATGATTCCTCGCTATGTATATGAAGAGATGGGTGGATTCCCTTTGGGGATTAAGTTAGGTGAAGATTTCCTGCTTTGGGCAAAGATTTCGTTGTGCTATCCTGTGGCGTTCTTGAACGAGCCGTTGGCGTGGTATAACAACGATGTACCAGCAACCCTACGTGCCACACGTAATCTGCATGCCCCTGAGCATCATATGCTGTTCCGATTGGAGTTCGCTTTTGGGGATATCTTTGAGGCTAAAGGCACGGAAGATGAGGTTAAAGGCGAAAGGTTAGAGGCTAAAGGCACGGAGAACAGCGAAGCTGATAACCTTGCCTCTTGCCTCTCGCCTCTCGCCTCTCGCCTAAACAGCGATTGGTCGCTGTTGCTTGACAAACTTCGCGTCAGTGGCTTATTAGAGTATTGGCTTGATAAAAGATATCACAATTTGGCGGCAATTGAATTGGCGAAGATAGATTGGAGCCAACAACCAAACAGCGTGAAGCGAATGTATAAAACGCCAATATGCTTGCTGAAGTTGAAGCGATGGGTGATGCATGTGGGGAGTTACTGCAAACAAAGAATAATAAAGGCTATTAGGCGAGAGGCTAAAGGCTAAAGGCTGGGTTATTAGACGAAAGAAAATTATGATACCAAAAATAATACATTACTGTTGGTTTGGTCGTGGAGAGATGCCCGAATTGGTGGTAAAATGCATTACTTCGTGGCATAGGTACATGCCCGATTGGGAGTATAGGTTGTGGACGGAAGACAGCCTCACCCAAACCCTCAAAGAGCCTACCCCTAACCCCTCCCTAAAGGGAAGGGGACAGAATCCCCCCATTAATCCCCAAAATTCTCGAGATAATGATTGGTTGGAATTTATGCCTGCGTATGTGCAGGAGGCATATGCTGCTAAGAAATATGCTTTTGTCAGTGATTATGTGCGTCTTTGGGTTTTGGAGCGAGAAGGGGGATTGTATATGGATGTGGATTTTGAGGTATATAAACCGTTTGATGATTTGATGGATAAGTACGATGCATTTGCAGGGTATGAAGGGTCAAAGCGCAATCCAGTTATGATGGGCGTAATTGCTGCTAAAGCGCATCATCCGTGGATACAAGAAATGTTGCTGACATATGAAAATAGGGCATTTGTTAATGCCGATGGTTCATTGGATATGACACCAAATACAGGATATTTTCTCAAGTGGATGCAAGATCGAGGATTTGTAGCAGATGGGCGAGAAAAAGATTTTATGGGTGTACATATTTTACCTGTAGAGTGCTTTTGTCCTATATTGACAACAGGAGAGAATCTTCGTTCTGAACAAACCTATTGTGAGCATAAGGGATTACATTCGTGGAGTGGCAATGGAGGATTGAAAACATTTTTTTTGAATTTAGTAGGTGAGAAATGGAAAATAAGGTTAATAAAACTTAAGCGTAGTTTATTAGATTGAGAAAGTATAAATTTTTCAGCAAACTTAGAACATGAATTTGCTATGTGCGTTGTTTTGTAGAATTTTTTAGGAAAATATTTAAGTTTATTTTGTTATGCAGAAAATATCACAAAGAGAAACATTATCACAATTACCATTCACAGGGGCAACGATATCTTATTTCCCAAAGGATATTGCTAATTGGAGTGTATTAGTATATATAGTATCATTGTGTATTGTGAGCGTATTCTTTCGCGGATATGTGATGCCATGGTGGCTTTGGATGTTCGGTATTATTTCTGTTGTACTATTTTTCTATGGTAGCAACTATTTTACCAAACTTTGGCATGATAGTCCTGAAAGAATGTTCTCACAGAAACTGTTTTTATGGGCTTTCTTTATACGTGCGGTATATGCCATATTTATATACTATTTTAATTATGAGCATTATGGTACCTATTTTGAAAGTAGCGAAGGTGATATAACTTGGTATGTTCCTGCAGCCTTAGATATGGCAAAGCAATTTTCAGAAGGAAGTTTCAGTGAAGTTATTCAAATGTGGATAGGATGGAATGTTGATATCTCTGATTTAGGATATATTATATATTTGTCCATAATATATTTGTTGACTGATTCAGTAAGTGATGTGGTTTTGCCTTTGATATTAAAAGCAATTTATGGTGCTGTCACTTGCGTAATGATGTATCGCATCGCTAAACGACATTTTGGTGAACATGTGGGGCGGATGACGGGTATATTTTGTATGCTCCAATTCAATATGATTTGGTGGTGCGGATCGATGATGAAAGAAACAGAGATGGTGTTTATCATGGTATGGTATATCTACGAGATGGATCGCGTATTAAGTAAAGGTAATTTTAGATTGCAGAATCTTACGGGTGCAATCATATTAGGTTTGTTACTATTTACATTACGTAGTGCATTAGGGTTAGTGGCTTTTGGAGCCATGTTTATTGCCATATTATTATCCGACTCGAAAATTGTGGGTTTAGCAACAAAAATTGTGGTGGGTGTCTTGGTAGCTGTAGTGCTGAGTATATCGTATGGAGATAATATTGTCGATATTGTAAAAGATTTGCAAACAAAAGTGCAAAGTGATGATCAATCTCGTAATATGGAATGGAGAACAGAGCGAAAAGATGGTAATCAGTTTGCAAAATATGCTGGTGCTGCGGTATTTGCACCATTGATTTTTACCATTCCATTCCCAAGTATGGTATATACATTCCAAGGACAAGAAATGCACATGATGATGAATGGGGGATATTTTATCAAGAATATATTATCTTTCTTTGTGATTTTGGTAATGTTGATTTTTCTATATTCTGGAGAATGGAGAAAGCATACATTTATTGTTGCAGTGTTAATAGGTTATTTGATAGCATTGGTATTATCAAATTTTGCCCAGTCGGGACGCTTCCATATGCCTATTATGCCATTGGAATTGATGTTTGCGGCATACGGCATAAGCATTCTATATAAAGATAAAACTTATAAGCGATGGTTCAATTACGTGTTGATGGTAGAAATTATAGTGTGTGTAGCTTGGGCATGGTTCAAACTCGCAGGACGAGGGTGGGTTTAATGCGGCGAAGATGCTATACTGGTGTATGGCTTATGGTGTATAGTTTATAGGCAAGAAGAAAGATATGAATAGGAACTCTTATAAGAAATTAAATGTATATCAGGATGCAAAAACATTGGTGGTGGATATATACAAGCTGATTAACCACTATCCTGCAGAAGAACGATATGCACTTTGCAACCAAATGCGTCGAGCAGCAATATCTATTACGTCAAATATCGCAGAAGGTGTTAGCCGCTTTTCTACCAAAGAAAAAGTACATTTCATAGAGTATGCTTTTGCTTCTATGATGGAAGTTGATAGTCAGTTAGAAATATCTATGGAATTAGGCTATATAACGCAAGAACAGTATATACGCTTAGAAGAACAAATGGATGGCATAGGAAAACAATTATCTTCATTACGTGCAAAATATAGCGAACGATAATTCGGAGGCAGCATCGCTGCATACTCTCGCCTATACACCATACACTATACACCATACACTACTAAAATGAAACTCCTCATCATCGGCCGATACAAGCCACAGTTCGCCAAGAACCTCCTTCCCTTTGCATTGGAGCAAGGCGAATCACTCCGTCAATTGGGACATACCGTCGAATACTTTGCCGTCAAAGGCAATTACCTGTTGGCAGTACGTGAACTCAAACAGAAGATTCGCGCCTTTCAGCCCGATATCATTCATGCACATTATGGACTATCGGCAATCACGGCAGAACTGCAATCTATGGTACCTGTCGTGACTACCTTCCACAATGGCGAGACACTGAACAAAGGCGTGAATCTATTGACATCGCTCTGCTCATTGCGTGCCAAGCATGTGGTGTATGTGGCGCAGCATATATATGATCTCGTGTATTTCAAACATACGAAATACTCCATCATACCATGCGGTGTGAATATGGAGGATTGCGTGGTGATGAATCAAAAAGAGGCGCGTGAGCAATTGGGCTTCGAAAAGGGAGTGAAATATATCCTTTTTGGAGGTGGATTTGATAACCTGCGCAAGAACTATGCCCTTTTGCGTGATGCGGTGGATCGCATAGAGCAGCAGACATGGACCCGCGTGGAAGGTGGAGAGCGATGCGGCAACATCGTGTGCCTTGAGATGAAGGGATTGAGTAGGGCAGAGTGCGTATTGCGAATGAACGCCTGTGACCTCTTTGCACTGCCCTCGCACTCCGAGGGATCACCACAAGCACTCAAGGAGGCTATGGCATGCAATTGCCCGATCATAGCCACTGACATAGCGGATGTGAAGCACATCTTGGGTGATCTGCAAGGGCATTATATATTGCGCAATCCACGACCCACACACGAGCGTTGGGATGCTGATGAGCGTAGCTTGGATGAGATGGTGGAGCTGCTGAAGCAGGGATTGGCCTTCGGCGGGCGCACCAACGGCCGCGAGCGGATCATGGAGATGGGGCTGAGCAATGAACAAGTCGCGAAGCGACTGGAGGGGATATACGAGAGCGTGCTTGCGGGAGTCTAATCTCCCACGAAGAAACATCTTTCCGTGGTTATATGTTGACCACTGAACTACACGGAACTACACTGAACCGAGGGGGATATTTCGATAAGACAACTTAGACAACTTGAGAGACAATTAAAATCAATTGTCTTGTCCTGAAATAAGTAGACACTAAAAAGTGTCATTATGAAGTACAAATTTACTAAAACGGACAGAATGCGTATTGTCCATGAGTACGAAACAAGTGATTTAACTTATGCAGAATTAGCTAAGAAGTACGGTCTTTC